>NZ_CALMAT010000009.1 GCF_937859865.1 uncultured Mucilaginibacter sp. | reverse complement strand
CTTTGACGCTTTTCAGCCTTTCGAAGTCCATCTACCAGTGTCAGATATCGCATTACTTTTAGAAACTATTAGACAAGAGCAAGCGGAACTAATAAAAATGCAAACTGAACAAAAGAAAAAGAAATGGTGGAAATTAAATTGAGACTAAGAATGGCAGCTGGTAACATTGGTTTGGCAAAAAACTGGCTGACGAATTAAATATCAGCTTTTATTTTGCTATTTTGCTTCAGTTCTAGCGGACGGAACAAAAATTTAACCGGTAAAAGAAGCATCAACAATTGATTATAAATTTAACTTTGGTTTTGGCTGAAGGATTTCAAATTCCAGTTCTTCGCCAAGCCCTTTCCGTTGGCGGTAAGCCTCGCCCAAAATTAATCCTCGAAAATTTGCCTTTTGATAACTTTTGAGTTAACTTTGCAAAGTGGACACGCAAAGAAAAATCATTTTTTACGAACACTATTTCACGGACTTCTATTTAGAGCAGCCTGAAAAATTGCAAGAGAAAATCGAGTACATCTTTAAAATTTTAAGGACTGTTCAAAATGTTCCGAAAAAATTCCTCGAGCACTTGACAGGGACTGACGGACTTTATGAAATAAGAATTGAATTTGAAAGCAATATTTATAGAATATTCTGCTGTTTTGATAAAGGATATTTAGTGGTTCTGTTTAATGGCTTTCAAAAGAAATCTCAGAAAACACCCAAAAAAGAAATTGACTTAGCTGTGAAATTGAAAGACGAATACTTTAACTCAAAAAAGAAATGAACGAAGAAAACATCAAAAATGCTAAGAACTTTGACGAATTATTAGATATTAAATACGGAAAAACAGGCACTCAAAAACGAGACGAATTTGAAGAAAAAGCCCAGTATTTTGTCATAAGCGAAATGCTGAAAGAAGCCCGCAAAGAAGCCAACATGACACAAGAACAATTGGCTGAAAAAGTTGGAACAAAGAAAAGTTACATTTCAAGACTTGAAAATGGCAAATGTGATATTCAACTTTCAACTCTTTATAGAATTTTTGAGTTTGGACTTGGAAAACGAATTAACTTACTATTTGAATAAAAATACCTACCGCTAACATTGGTTTGGCAAAAAACTGGCTGACTAAAGTTATTCAACTTTTGTTTTGCTATTTTGCTTCAGTTTCGGCGGAAGGAACAAAATTTAACCGGTAAAAGAAGCATCAACTTTTAATTATAAATTTAGCTTTGGTTTTGGCGGACAAGGTTTCAAATATCAATCCATCGCCAAGCCCTTTCCGTTACCGGTTATTATAAAGCGACACCAAACAAACCCAGAACAGACCCCAAATTATACATTGTGCTTAAATGCCCATTGTTTCATTGACAATAAAACTGGTCTTAATTCCTCACCACATTCAGTAAGGCTATATTCAACATGAGGTGGAACGACAGGCTTGGCTTCACGAATAATCAGTTCATCTGCTTCTAACTCTTTTAAATTCTGAATCAACATTTTTTCAGTTATAGCAGGAATTGCTTTTCTAAGTTCGCCGTAGCGTTTAGTACCTGTAAGCAGACAATTAATAATAAGTGGTTTCCAGCGCCCACCGATTTTATGCAAGGTGAAAGTAACAGGGCATTTTGTAGCAATTACCCTCTTGTTGATTTGATTTGTAGAAGAAACTTTAATAGTTGTCATTATACCTACTTTAGGGTGCGTACTTGTAATAAAGTAAGTGCAAAGATACCTTTGTAGCCTAAATAAAAAAGGAAATGAAAAAAGTAATAAAGGCTATTTGCTTGACGGCCAACAAGGGTGTTAAAGTACAAGATGTTCCGAAACCTGAAAAGGCTGAACAGGGACATCTGATAATTAAAATGGAGGCTTGTGGAATCAATGCAGGCGACACTGCTTTTATTGGTGGTGCTTTTCCAAAAGGTTCTATCCCTATAAGCCAATATGATATAGGTGGTGTATCAGGTGTGGGAACTGTGATAGCAATTGGTGAGGGAGTTCCAGAAGAATACAAAGGGAAAAAAGTTACTGTTTACCGTTCTTTAAAATTTAGCGAAAACATTATTGGCACCTGGTGCGAATATGCACATTTGCATTATCTGCATTGTGCCATCCTTCCCGATATAAACATGGAGGATTATTCAGGTTCGTTGGTAAATATTATTACGCCTTATGCGTTCTTAAAACAAATTTTAGAAGAAGGACACAAAGGTATTATTTGCACAGCAGGAAATTCAGCAACTGGAATTGCAATGTTAGGCATTTGCATTGCAAACAACTTTCCGATAATTTCAATAGCAAGAACTGAAGACGCTAAAAAAGAATTGGAAGTACTGGGTGTAAAAAACATCGTTGTTCAAACCGATAGTGATTTTAAACAACAGTTAAAAGAATCAGCACAAAGATTATCAGCCACAGCAGTTTTTGATGGTGTAGGCGGTGAAATTTTAAATCAAATTATTGATGTGCTGCCTTTTAATTCTACGATTTATTCTTACGGCTATCTTGGAGGAAAAACCCCTTTAACATTTCATGCCAGCATATTAATGAAAGGCATTACTATTAAAGGCTTTGGTAATTTCAGAACTAAAACTGTACAAAATCAGCAGCATTTAGAAAAAGCATTAAAAGACATTGCTGAAATTATTGAGATGCCACATTTTAAAACCAAAGCAGGGAAAAAATTTAGCTTTGAAGACATTAACGATGCACTTGTTTTTTCTTCACCCATAGGTGAAAAAGCTGTACTGTATCCATGTACAATACAATAATAAAAACTAAAAATCAAAATGAAATTATCAAACAATAAAATTTTAATAACAGGTGGTGCAAGTGGCATTGGGTTTGGATTAACTGAAAGATTTATTCAGGAAAATAATACGGTTATCATTTGTGGAAGACGTGAATCTGCATTAAAAGAAGTTGCAGACAAGTTTCCTTCTATAATTACGAAAGTATGTGATTTATCCAGTGATGAAGACAGAACTAACCTTTATAATTGGATTGCTGAAAATTACAGCGACTTGAATGTACTTGTAAACAATGCAGGAATTCAAAATTGGATGAACATATCAGATACAGACTTTTACCAAAAGGCAAATAATGAAATTACAACCAATATTTTAGCACCAATTCATTTGACAACGCTTTTCACAAATTTAAAATCGTTGGACACAATCATTAATGTAACATCTGGCCTGGCATTTGTTCCGTTTTCAAAAGTTCCTGTTTATTGTGCAACAAAAGCATTTTTTCATTCGTTCACAATGTCTTTGAGGTATATGTTGAAAGATAAGAACATTGAAGTAATAGAAATCATACCACCAGCTTTGAGTACAGATTTAGGGGGAAAAGGTTTGCACGATGGCCATCCTTCTGTAAGTAGTTTTATAGAATCAGTATTTGAACAGATGAAAGAAGGCAAGCGTGAATTAACATTTAGATTAAGCGAAGCAATGGCTAATGCAAATCCACAAGCAATAAGTGCAATCTTTGACAAATTGAACGCATAAACAGCCTCACGAAAAAACAACGAACCGCTACCATTGGTTTGGCAAAAACTGGCTGACGGAATAAAACATCAAATTTATTTTGCTATTTTGCTTCGGTTTTAGCGGACGGATTAAATTTAGCTGGTAAAAGAAGCATCAACATTTGATTAAATATTAATTTAGCTTTGGTTTCGGCTGACGAGTTTTAATTTCCAGTTCTTCGCCAAGCCTTGAACGTTAGCTGTAATATTATGAGACCACTACTATTCATATTGACAATCCTTTTGACAACTCAAACTTTTGCACAAAAAAATAACGCAGAAGACTTTGGCTTTAGACACTTGCAAACAATTTATAAAGGCGACACGGTAGACATCTTAGTTAAATCTAAAAAAGGACAAGAAAAAGAGCGAAAGCCAATTTTTCTTTTTTGTCAAGGAAGTTTGCCACAGCCATTAATAAAAAAAGACGGAGATAAAACGTATAGGGTTTTTCCTTTTAAAACGGACAGTTTAGAAATTGATTACCACATTGTCATAATTAGTAAACCATTTATACCGGTTATTGTAGAAACAAATACATTAGGGCAAAATTTTGTTTATAAAGACTCAAAAACAGGAAAAACTCCTAAAAATTATTCAAATAGAAACTTGCTTGACTATTACGTACAACGAAATTTGAAAGTAATAGATTTTTTAGAAAAACTACCTTTTGTTGACGATTCTAAATTGGTTGTTGCAGGACATTCAGAAGGAAGCACAGTTGCATCAAAACTTGCAATGAAGACTAAAAAAATAACACATTTAATTTATTCAAGTGGAAGTCCATTAGGACGAATAATGGCTATGGTTGGGCAAGACAGAGCAACAGAAACGGACACAAATAGCACAAGATTTGCAGAAAGTGAATTTGATTATTGGGAACAGGTTGTAAGTAATAAAACCAATATGGACGCAACAAATGGTGACACTTATAAAGCAACTTATGACTTTTCAATTCCACCCATTAAATATTTAGAAAAATTGAAAATTCCGATTTTAATTTGTTATGGGACTAAAGATTGGAGTGCACCACAGAATGATTATTTACGCATTGAAATGTTAAGACAAAAAAAGAAAAACTTTACATTTAAAGCATACGTGGGACTTGAGCATAATTTTTTCCCATTAACACCAACAGGACAACCAAATTATGAAATATTCAATTGGAACAAAGTGGCAAACGAATGGTGGAGATGGACGAAACAGAAGTAAATACTTAGCTAACTTGGGGTTTGGCGTTATTGAAGCAGGACGTTGTAATCTTCATCAGCAGCAACATTGCAGCAGTTGTTCGGTCAGGACGTTTTTCAATTTAGCTTTTTGTCGTTATTTTCAACATTAGTTTTTCAATATGGCTTTAGTTCCGCGGACGTTTTTCAATATCCCAACAACGCCAAGCCTTTTCCATTGCTTAAAGTTTCTGCAACAATTATAACATTTTGATTGGAAAATATCTTCCAATACAAAATTTACAAACCAAAGAATCTGTAAAAAATGGTGGTAAAAGAAGTATTGGTTTTGATGCTTCTTTTACCACCCTTTTTTAATCATTCACTACAACAGCCTTTGCAAAGCCTTGTAATAAACCCCTCACCTCATTAACATCGTTCAAATAATACTTGGCCGCTGAGCTGCTGCTGCCCACTTTGATGGTTACCGAATTATCGGGCATGGCTTTAAAGGTATCTTCGTCGGTATGGTCATCGCCGATGGCCAAAGCAAAATCGTACTGGCTTTGGTGCAGCATTGCAGAAACGGCGCGGCCTTTGTTGACTTCGATGTTTTTAATTTCGATCACTTTATTGCCGGGCAAAATCTGCAAGCCCTGGTTGCTGGTGATGTAATGCAGGTTGTTGATCAGTTCGCCTGCCCGAAGTTCGCCCAAACCCGTGCCCACATTGCGGTAATGCCAAACCAGCGAGTAGGTTTTTTCCTCGATAAAAGAACCAGGCGTACGGTCGGAAAAGGTTTCCAGCACAGGATAAACCGTTTTTTTCCATTGGTCGTCCAGCGATGGCATGCTTTCCCAGGTCCCGTTTAATTTTTGCCAGGCGCCATGGTCTGCAATCAACGTAACCGGGATATGGCCAAACCAGTTTTCTAAAGTCTGGTAATCGCGGCCGCTTATCAAAACAACGGTGTTTGATGGATCAGCAGCTAAATCCTGCAAAATCCGGTACAATCCTTCGTCTGGCGAAGCTTTTTTCGGGTCTGCGTTAAAGCCAACCAGCGTGCCATCATAATCCAAAAAGAAAATACGGCGACAGGTTTTGGCATAAATTTTATAAATGGCTTTGACAGTAACCTCGCTGATGTAGCGCGTATGCAACGATTGCTGCAGCTCTTTTACTTCGCGCAAACGCTCCATAAAAATTTTAACCCAATGCGTTACGTTAAATTTCGAAACATTTTTACGAAGCTTCACCATCCGGCTTTGCTGTTTTTCGACCGGCATTTCCAACGCTTGTTTGATGGTTTCGGCCATCATCACCGTGTTGTTCGGGTTAACAATCATGGCATCAATCAATTCGCGCGACGAGCCGGCCATCTCGCTTAAAATTAAAACGCCGGTGTTGTCTGTCCGGCTGGCCACATATTCTTTGCTTACCAAATTCATGCCGTCGCGCATTGGCGTAACCAGCGCGACATCGGCGCAAGCGTACAAAGCCGACAACGTTTCGATCGGAAAAGAGCGGTAAAAATAGTGTACCGGGCTCCAGTTGATGGTGCGGAAAAGCGAGTTGATGTTGCCCACGCGCTTGTCAATCTCGTCGCGCAAATGTTTGTATTGCGGAACGGTATCGCGCGACGGGACAACGATCATGTACAAAACCACTTTGCCAATAAATTCGGGATATTTACGTAACAGTTCTTCAAAAGCTAGCAGCCGTTGCAAAATGCCTTTGCTATAATCCAAACGGTCAACCGATAAAACAATTCTGGCACCGTTCAGGCTGCTTTTCAACTGTTTTATTTCACTTTTTACTTGATCTGATGTGGCCAGCGAAGCATATTTTTGCTCGTCAATCCCCATTGGGAAAGCTTCGGCAACCACCAAACGGTCGGATAGCGAAATGATGTTGGCCGATAAATTAACGTTTAACAAACGGGCGCAGGAATGGGTGAAATGCTGCACATCATCAAACGTGTGGAAACCAACCAGATCCGCACCAAGCAAACCTTGCAGCAATTCATTTCGCCACGGGATCAGGTGGAAAAGCTCGAACGAAGGGAACGGGATATGCAGGAAAAAACCAATGGAAACATCAGGCAGTTTTTCGCGGACCAATGCCGGCACCAGCATCAGTTGGTAATCGTGTACCCAAATCGTATCGCCGGGTTTGGCCACACTTAAAACGGCATCGGCAAATTTTTGGTTTACCTGCTGGTAAAACTCCCAGTTGGATTGCCGGTAATTGCTGTACGTGGATGCGTAATAATGAAAGATCGGCCAAAGCACTTCATTGGAAAAACCTTCGTAATACTCGCTGATTTCCTGTTGGCTTAAAAAAACTGGCAGCAAACTCAGTTCGTGCAACTGGCCAATTATTTCCTGCTGTTTCTCGGGAACAATTTCTGTTCCCGGCCATCCGATCCAAACATTGTCGCCATTTTGGTAAACCGATCCAAGTCCGGTTGCCAGCCCGCCTTCGCTTGCCGAGGAATGGTAAACGCCTTCTTTTTCCTGTATTTTTACCGGCAGCCTGTTCGATACAATAATTGTTTTTCCTGTCATGTCTTGCTAAATCTTCTCTCCTCTATAAAGCCTTTTAAAAAGTAATAAGTTTTTAAAATGATGCTTTTTTTATCGGCATAAAAGAAGCATCGAACGAATTGCCACCCAAACCCAAACAACTATTCCTTATTTTGTGGAATTTTTAAAACGATAGCGCGGCATACTGTTTTTACCGACTAAAAATTGGTGCCTGCTATTTTAATGATTTGCTTTTTGCCATGCACAAGATCCCTTTTAACGTTGACGGACATTTACAAAGCCTTTCCGACCTTTTTCCGCCTTATTTGTGGAACCTGATCATTGTTGTTACCGCAATCTTGATTGGGCTATTGCTAAAGTTTGTCCTGATCCGGCTGATGCTTTTTTATCAGAAACGATCAGCGTATTCTACCTTAAAATCCATCGTTACACATTTGGGCAAACCTTTTACCTGGTTTATCCCGCTGCTGGTGCTTAACCTGTTGATGCCTTTTTTTGTGCTGGAACCCAAAGTTTTAAGCGTGGTTTACAAAGTGTTTCAAATTGCCGTTACCATTGCTTTTGCCGTGGTGCTAACGCGAACGATTTCTGTTTTTGAAGATTACATATACCATGTTTTCGACGTTAAAAAAACCGATAATTTAAAAGAACGCAAGATCAAAACGCAACTGCAATTTGTGCGGAAGTTTGCGGTTACGGCTATCGTTTTTTTAACCTTGTCGGCCATTTTACTCAGCTTTGAAAGCATGCGCGAGATAGGCAAATACTTGATCACCAGCGTTGGCGTCGGCGGGATTATTATTGGTATTGCTGCGCAAAGATCTTTAAGCAATTTATTTGCCGGTTTGCAGATTGCCTTTACGCAGCCAATTCGCATGGACGATGTGTTGATTGTGGAAAACGAATGGGGCCGGGTAGAAGAAATTACGCTGACGTATGTGGTGGTGTGCATTTGGGACCAACGCCGGCTAATCTTGCCCATCAATTATTTTATCGAGAAACCGTTTCAAAACTGGACGAGGATTTCTGCCGATATCCTCGGTACTGTTTTTATCTATGCAGATTATACTTTGCCAGTAGCACCGATACGGGCAGAATTAACGCGTTTGCTGGAAAGCAGCCCGTTGTGGGACAAACGCGTTAACGTGCTGCAAGTTACCGATGTAAAAGAACACACGCTGGAATTAAGGGCTTTGATGAGTGCCGGCAATTCGAGCAACGCATTTGATTTGCGCTGTTTTGTGCGAGAAAACTTGGTTACGTTTATCCAAAAAAACTATCCGGAATGTTTGCCAAAAACACGTACCACATTATCGGCATCGCCAGAAAACAAAAGTATGCTTTCGGCCGCGCCGGAAAAGTAGATGCTTCTTTTATGGCATAAAATTTAGTATTGAAGGAAGGACGCCCCTAACTCTTTAAAAAAGGGGAAGCAAAGTTCGTTACCTTTCACCTCTCAACCTCTTACCTTTCACCTCTCAACCTCCTTCTACCCCAAATCCGAAATCAAATTGGCCACCAACGAACTCCAGCCCGTTTGATGGCTTGCACCAACGCCACGGCTGTTATCACCATGAAAATATTCGTAAAAAAGTACTAAATCGGCGTTTTCGGGTTTTTGGTAGAAGCCATTGTCCTCTCCGTTGATCGGGCGTTTTCCGGTTTTGTCTTTGGCAAACATGTTGATCAACCGGCGCGAAAGTTCATCCGCAGCTTCTTTTAAATTGATATGCTTGCCGGAACCTTTCGGAAACTCCATAGTAAATTCATCACCATAAAACTCGTGGTATTTGCGCAAAGCGCGGATCAGCATGTAATTAATCGGCAGCCAAATCGGGCCGCGCCAATTGGAGTTTCCACCAAACATATCCGATGTTGATTCTGCCGGATCATATTGAATGGTATAAGTATTGCCTTCAATATCAACCGAATACGGATTATCTTTATAAGCTTTTGATAAAGCGCGAACGCCGCCTTCGGCCAAAAACTCGTTTTCGTCAAAAACACGGTCCAGCAAATGCGTCAGCTTGGTTTTGTCCACAATCGAAAGCAGTACTTTTCCGGTTTTGCTGTTATCGGTAATGGGCAAAAACTGGCGGTTTTTTTCGCGGAACTGGTTGAGCCAAGTGGCGCGTTTGCGGAAATCGCGCAGCTTTTCCAAATTATGGTAACTAAAAATAGAAACCGCAAAAAGCGAAGTTAAACCCACAATCGAACGCACTTTGAGGTGGTACGCATGGTTGCTTTGCAGGCGCAGCGTATCGTAAAAAAACTTGTCTTCTTCGCTCCATAAACCCATGCCGTTCAAAGCATCGGCAATCAGCACAAAATGTTCGTAAAATTTGACGGCCGAATCTTCAAAAGAGTCATCGTGCATGGCAATTTCCAACGCAATGTCCATCATATTGAGTGCGTACATGCCCATCCAACTGGTGCCGTCTACCTGCTCCAGTTCCAGGTTGCCGTTCAGTTTGCTGTTGCGGTCGAACACGCCGATGTTATCCAAACCCAAAAAACCGCCGGCAAAAATATTTTTGCCTTCCACGTCCACACGATTTGTCCACCAGGTAAAATTGATGATGAGTTTCTGGAAAATACGTTTTAAAAACTTGACGTCGCCTACCCCTTTTTTCTCTTTTTCGATGCGGTAAACTTCTAAAGCTGCCCAGGCATGAACGGGCGGGTTTACATCGCTGAAATCCCATTCGTAGGCCGGGATTTGCCCTTCCGGGTTCATGTACCATTCGCGCATGATCAGGATCAACTGGTTCTTGGCAAAATTTGGGTCAATCATTGCCATGGCCGCACAATGAAAAGCGAGGTCCCAGGCCGCGTACCAGGGATATTCCCATTTGTCGGGCATAGAAATTACGTCCTGGTTTTTGAGGTATTTCCAACTGCTGTTCCGTCCGTTCAACCGGTTTTCTACAACCGGCGAAATGCCGTCGCTCGTGGTCAGCCAGCGTTGCGTATCGTAATGGTAATATTGCCTGCTCCAAAGCAAACCGGCAAAAGCCTGCCGCTGGATGTTTAATAAATCCGGATTGGTAGCATTAGGATATAAGTTTTTGTAGAAAATATCCGCCTCTAATTTTCGGGTGGTAAAAAGAGCATTGAACTTTTCGTCTAATGGATTTTTAACCCGGCCTTTTGATAAACGAAGTTTGATGGTTTTAGATGATTTTGCCTTCACCATAAACTGATAGACCGGCGAAAACTTGGTGCCCGATTTCAGTTCCTGCAAAGCTTCCAAATCCGTACCGTTAATGACGGCTTCGTGGAAAGCGTCTTTTACAAAAGGCACATCGTTGGGCGTGCCGAACAAGCGTTCTTTATTGGTTTCGTTTTCGGTAAACAACTGGTAATCCGGCTCGTCGTAATACAAATGATAAGTGCCCAAAGGCACATGCGTTGCCTTTACCGATCCGTCTTCCTGCGCCTCGATAATGGGTTTGGCTTTTGTTTGATCGTATTGCCAGCGGTTGTAAAACCATAAAGTTGGCAGCACAGTTATCGGCGCATCTTCATCGCTGCGGTTGGTTATTTCGATGCGGATATGGATATCTTCCGAACTTTTTTTGGCGTATTCTACCACCACATCAAAATACCGGTCTTCATCAAAAATACCGGTATCCAGCAGTTCGTATTCCTGTTCTTGTTTAGAACGCTCGGCATTCCTGCGGTTCATTTCGTAATATGGAAAAGCCTGCTGCGGGTATTTGTACAAATATTTCATGTAATAATGCGTGGGCACATTATCCAGATAGTAGTACAGTTCCTTTACGTCCTCGCCGTGGTTGCCCTGGTAGTTGGTTAAACCATAAAGGCGTTCTTTTAAAATCTTATCTTTTCCGTTCCATAAAGCTATGGAAAAGCATAGTTGCTGGTAATAATCAGAAATTCCGGCCAAACCGTCCTCGCCCCAGCGGTAAACGCGGCTGCGGGCATGGTCATGCGGGAAATAGTTCCAGGCATCGCCGTTCTGGCTGTAATCTTCCCGAACGGTGCCCCATTGCCGTTCGCTCAAATAAGGGCCCCATCTTTCTAAAGGGACTTCTTTGGCTTCGTTTTCGAGTATGCGCAGTTGTTCTGCATCGGTATTGTCATCAAACATATTAGAATTTTATCCTGTGCTGATTTTAGGTTGATAAAAACAGCATTTAAGCATCAGTAAGTTTTGTTGTGGTTATGGTTCGGCATGTCTATCAAACCCTAATAAATAATAGCAGTACGGCTTCAAAGTTAAACTAATCCAACCGAATCAAATACACAAAAATCAATTGTCCGATATACTGTTTTTATGCTGGTAAAAACAGTATTGGCCGGTATATACGAACCCGGGCGAAATTAGTTTTAAAGCAAAATTATTGGTTATTAAAACATTAAAAAGGCTGATTTCTTTACTATCCATATGATTATGAACAATTATCCTGGAAACCCATACCCTTTAGGAGCAACATTGGACAACAAAGGTGTTAATTTTGCGCTCTTTGCTCCCGGCGCTACCGCAATACAATTGTGTTTGTTTGATGATGACGGCCACGAAACAAAAATAGATGTAAAAGAGTGCACGCATTACATCTGGCATATTTACCTCCCCAAACTAAAAGCCGGGCAGCTTTACGGTTACCGTGTTGACGGCCCATATGATCCGCTGAACGGTTTACGCTACAACGCATGCAAGGTTTTGATTGACCCTTATGCCAAATCCATCGCCGGGCCAGTAAAATGGCACGAATCGCTTTTTGGTTATGATATTAACGACCCGAATAAAGACCTAAGTTTCAGCGATGTTGACAACGCAGAATATATTCCGAAAAGTGTTATCATTGACGAAAGATACGATTGGGAAGGCGACAAACTGCCCGATATTCCTTACCATAAAACCATTATTTACGAAACCCATGTTAAAGGCTTTACCAACCTCAATCCCGAAATCCCGGAGGAAATCAGAGGCACTTATGCAGCCATGGCGCATCCGGCAACCATCAAATATTTAAAAGAACTGGGGATTACGGCCGTAGAACTGATGCCTGTTCATCATTTTATCATTGATGAACATTTGGTAAAACACAACCTGTCCAACTATTGGGGTTACAATACCATCGGTTTTTTTGCGCCAGATGTGCGCTACTCCAGCAGCGGCACGCAAGGCCAGCAGGTTACCGAATTTAAAAACATGGTAAAAGAACTGCACAAAGCAGGGCTTGAAGTGATTATTGACGTGGTTTACAACCATACCGCCGAAGGGAACGAACTCGGCCCAACGCTTTCTTTTAAAGGTATAGACAATACGGCTTATTACCGGTTGATGGAAGAAAACAAACGCTATTACAAAGACTACACCGGCACCGGCAACACGCTCAACGCCAATTTGCCCAACGTGCTTCGTTTAATTATGGATAGTTTGCGTTACTGGATCACCGAAATGCACGTGGATGGTTTCCGGTTTGATTTGGCTGCCACGTTGGCGCGCGAACTGCACGAGGTAAACAAATTAAGTTCCTTTTTTGAGATCATTTATCAGGATCCGATCATCTCTCAAGCCAAACTTATTGCAGAGCCCTGGGATATTGGCGAAGGCGGTTACCAGGTAGGAAACTTTCCATCCGAATGGGCCGAGTGGAACGGCAAGTACCGCGATTGCATGCGCGATTACTGGCGTGGCGCCGATAGTATGCTGGGCGAGTTTGCAGAACGTTTGAGCGGCAGCCCGGATTTGTACATGGATGATTCCCGTAACCCAACGGCCAGCATCAACTTTATTACCGCACATGATGGTTTTACGTTGCACGACCTGGTTTCGTACAATGAAAAACACAACGAAGCAAACGGCGAAAACAACAACGACGGCGAAAGCCATAACCGCTCCTGGAACTGCGGCACAGAAGGCCTGACTGACGACCCGGAAATTATCAAACTTCGGAACCAGCAAAAACGTAATTTGCTCACCACCTTATTTTTATCACAAGGTGTGCCGATGTTGGTTGCCGGCGATGAGTTTGGGCGAACGCAAGGCGGAAACAATAATGCTTACTGCCAGGACAACGAAGTTTCGTGGCTCGACTGGGAAAATGCAGATCAAAGTTTACTGGAGTTTACCCAAAAACTGATCGAGCTGCGCAAAAACCATCCTGTTTTTTGCCGCCGAAATTGGTTTCAGGGTGTTGCTATCCGTTCCAAGGTAAACGATATTGCCTGGTTTTTGCCCGAAGGAATAGAAATGTCGGAGGAAAATTGGTCGCATGATTTTGCCAAATCCTTGGGCGTATTTTTAAACGGCCGCGAATTGCATTATGTAGATGAACAGGGCAATAAAATTTTGGACGACAGTTTTTACGTGATCTTTAACGCCTACCATGGCCCTTTGGATTACGTGCTGCCACCTGAAAAATTTGCAAAAAACTGGCTCAAAGTATTAGATACATCGGAAGATTGCATATCCGAAAACGGCGTTTGTTTTAAGGCAGAAGAAACGATCAATGTAGCCGGACGATCGGTAGTTGTTTTAAAAAACCAAAGAAAATAAGCATGCTGACTGATCTCAACCTAAAAAAACGCAGCATTGGTGTAAATTTTAATGCCGAAGGCGAAGCCGAAGTAAAACTTTGGGCGCCAAAAGCAAAATCTGCAGAACTGCTGCTCACTTCTAATAACAAAAAATACCTGCTAAAAGAAGCATCCTACGGTTACTGGCTTTTAACAACTTCGGATTTAAAACCCAATGACCCGTACCAATTTGTTTTAGACGGAGAAAAGGAGTTGCCCGATCCTGCTTCGCTGGCACAACCTGAAAGTGTGCATGGTGCATCGCAAGCCATTGATCTTTCTGCTTTTGATTGGGACGATCAAAACTGGCAAAACTATCCTTTAGCAGGTTACTTGTTGTACGAGTTGCACACCGGCACTTTTACGCCTCAAGGTACTTTTGCAGGCATCGAAGAAAAACTGGATTATTTAAAAGAACTGGGCATTACGGCGATAGAAATTATGCCGGTTGCCCAGTTTCCCGGTGGCCGGAACTGGGGCTACGATGGCGTTTTTCCTTTCGCCGTTCAAAATTCTTATGGCGGTGCCCAAGGTTTGCAGCACCTCGTAAATTTGTGCCATAAAAAAAGCATCGCCGTGGTGCTGGATGTGGTGTACAACCATTTAGGACCGGAAGGCAATTATTTTGGCGAATTTGGCCAGTACTTTACCCAAAAATACAATACGCCCTGGGGAAACGCCATTAATTTTGACGACGAATACTGCGATGCCGTGCGTCAGTATTACATCGAAAACGTGCTGATGTGGTTCCGCGATTTCCATATTGATGCCTTGCGGATGGATGCGGTTCACGCCATTAAAGATTTCAGCACCAAGCATTTGCTACGCGAAATTAAGCAGGAAGTAAACCAGTTGATGGCCGAAACCGGCCGCAAACATCACTTAATCGTGGAGCTGGATTTGAACGATACGCGCTTTGTCAACCCTTTGGAAAAAGAAGGTTTCGGGATGGATGCGCAATGGATTGATGAGTTTCATCACGCTTTGCGCGTTACCGTTAGCGGTGATAAAACGGGCTATTATTCAGATTTTGAAGGCATCAAGCATCTGGAAAAAGCCTACCGCAATGCTTACGTTTACGACGGTTTGTATTCGCCGCACCGCAAAAAAACCTTTGGCATCAAAACCGAACATAACCCGGGCGAGCAGTTTATCGTCTTCTCCCAAAACCACGACCAGGTTGGAAACCGGATGTTGGGCGAACGCAGCAGCCAGCTTTTCAGTTTTGAAATGCAGAAACTGATGGCCGGATCGGTTTTAGTAGCGCCTTTTTTACCAATGCTTTTTATGGGCGAAGAATACAGCGAACCAAATCCGTTTTTGTACTTCGTAAGCCACACCGATCCGGAACTGGCCGAAGCGGTACGCAAAGGCCGCAAAGCAGAATTTGCCGCTTTTCATGCCGAAGGCGAAGCGCCCGACCCGGTGGACGAAGCTACTTTTAACCAATCAAAATTGCAATGGGATTTGGTCGGGAAGGAACCGCACGCTGCCATGCTGCGCTTTTACAAAGCCTTGATTTCCTTGCGGAAAAAACTTCCTGCTTTGCATCACTTAAACCGGCAGCATTTGGAGGTTTCTTCGGATGAAAACACTAAAACGTTAATGCTGCACCGCTGGCACGAAGATAACCAGGTGCTTTGTTTGATGAACTTTTCTGAGCAAATCCAGCAAATTCAATTGCCGCACAACCAGCAGCAATGGTATAAAGCTTTGGCTTCTGCCGATCCCGAATGGAACGGACCGGAAAATGTGCCTCAATCTGTTAACGCTTCCGCTCCGGTTTCCCTTCAACCACAATCCATCACCATTTACAGCAACCAAAAATGACCAACCCTGTATCTACCTACCGGTTACAGTTTCATAAAGATTTTAATTTTGATGATTTCGAAAAAATCATTCCGTACCTGCAAAAGCTGGGCGTTTCTACCATTTACGCTTCGCCTATTTTGGAAGCTACTTCGGGCAGCACGCACGGTTACGACGGTTTGAACCCGCACCGCATCAACCCGGAAATCGGCACAGAAGAACAACTACGTTCCATCAGCCAGAAACTGAAAGAATTTGGGATGCAATGGCTGCAGGATATTGTACCCAACCATATGGCTTTCAGTACCAAAAACCCTTGGTTAATGGACGTGCTGGAAAAAGGCGCGCGCTCTGCTTATGCCGGTTTTTTTGATACTTCTTTTACCGGTACTTTTTTCAAAGATAAAGTGATGGTTCCGTTTTTGGGCGATGCACTGGACGAAACCGTTAGAAAAGGCGATATCAAAGTGGCTTTTAAAGATGACCGTTTGGTGTTGGATTACTTTGAAAACAATTATCCGCTCAGCCCGCGTTCTTACGCCTCGATACTTCTTTTACCGCATGAAAATTCGGATGAAACCATTAGGCAATTGGTGAACCAGTTGGAAGATTTGGAAATGCTGGACGATGCAAAACAGTATGCGCTGCGCTGGAACGAGGTCAAATTGCAGTTGGCTTCTATGATGAAGGAAGAGAAAATCCACAGTTTGATCGAAGCGAATCTCGAAAAAATCAACCAAAACCCGGATTTGATTTTGGCTTTGGCCGAAGAACAGCATTACCGTTTATGTTCGTACAAAGAAACCGACAGCAAGATCAATTTCCGCCGATTTTTCACGGTGAACAGTTTGGTTTGCCTCAACATCCAACAACAGGAAGTTTTTGAAACGTATCACCAAAAAATATTGGAATGGGTAAAAGAAGGCATTTTCCAAGGACTGCGGATTGACCATATTGATGGCCTGTACGACCCGACTTTGTACCTGGAACAATTGCGGAAAATGGCGGGACCGGAAACTTATATTGTTGTTGAGAAAATCCTGGAAAAAGGCGAACGCTTGCCCGATTACTGGCCGGTACAAGGAACTTCAGGTTACGACTTTTTGGCTTTGGTAAATAATATTTTCACCAATAAAAATTCGGAAAAACAGTTTACCCAATTTTACCAGCAATTGTCCGGCGACCAGAAACCGGTGCAAAAGCAAATCCGCGAAAAGAAAGCGCTTATTTTGCGCGAACACATGGGCGGCGAACTGGAAAACCTGTACCATTATTTTTTGGAACTGAACCTCGCACCAAAAAAAGCGTTAAAAAATACCGGTCCCGAAGATTTAAAAAATGCGATTGGTGCACTGCTGATCTATTGTCCGGTTTATCGTTTTTACGGCAACCAATTCCCGTTGGGCGAGGAAGAATTTAGGCAGGTAAAAGAAGTATTCGCTTTAATCCACAAAAACCGACCCGAACTTTACCTGGCTTTAACGCTGCTGGAAGATGTTTTGCTGCATCCTTCGCCCAAAAACAAAAATGATTTTAACAGTCGTGCTTTGCTTTTTTACCAACGCTTGATGCAGTTTACCGGCCCGCTGATGGCCAAAGGTGTGGAAGATACGCTGATGTACACCTACAACCGCTTCATTGGCCATAGCGAAGTTGGCGATGCGCCGGATGCTTTTGGGGTTTCTGCAGAGGAATTCCACAACCAAATGCTGGAAAAACAAGAGAAATGGCCGCTGGCGATCAACGCGACTTCTACGCACGACACCAAACGCGGCGAAGGTGCGCGGGCGCGTTTAAACGTGCTTTCGGACTTGGAGGAAGAATGGTTTGAGCAGGTGAAAGGCTGGCAGGAAATGAACGCCAGATTGAAAACCAACAACTTGCCGGATGCGAACGACGAATATTTCATCTACGAAACGCTGATCGCCACTTTCCCGATGCCTGGCGAAGATGAAGACAATTACCGCGACCGCCTGCAAGAATACATGGTGAAAGCCTTGCGGGAAGGCAAAAGAAACTCGGATTGGGCAACTGAGAACGAACAATACGAACAGGCCACTGCTTCTTTTATCAACGGAATTTTAGATAAATCAACCAAATTTTGGCAGAACTTTTCTGTTTTTCACCGAAAAATTGCTGACCTCGGCATTATCAATTCTTTAGCGCAAGTGCTGTTGAAATTTACCTGTCCGGGCATTCCGGATGTTTATCAGGGCTGCGAGTTTTGGGATTTCAGCATGGTTGACCCGGATAACCGCCGTCCGGTGGATTATGAAAAACGGTTGGCAGCTTTAGCACAAATCAGCGGAGAAAAACCGTTAACGCCGGATGAACTTTGGGAAACGCGTTACAACGCCAGCATCAAATTACATCTCGTAAATGCTCTTTTTACCGAGCGAAAATCAGTGCCCGAAGTGTTTGCAAAAGGAAAATACATCCCGCTGACTATCAAAGGCAAATACAAAGAAAACCTGATGGCTTTTGCGCGGCAATTTGAGCAAACCTGGTACATTACGGTTGTGCCAATGGGTTTGGCCACCATTTGCAAAGAACAAAATACCGATTTTCAGAGCATCAACTGGAAACAAACGCGTGTAAGTTTGCCTTTGGAAGCACCGGCAGATTGGAAAAATTTGCTGGATAACAACCAAGGCTTGGTAGAAGACAGTGCGATTGAAGTTGGTGCTTTGTTCGGTTCGTTGCCTTATGCTTTTTTAAAAATGGAACAGCAGCCATCGGAAAGAAATTCTGGTATTTTGATGCACCTAACTTCGCTGCCTTCGCCTTTTGGCATCGGCGATTTAGGGCCGGAAGCCAAACGTTTTGCCCGGTTTCTGCACAAAAGCAAACAGCAATACTGGCAACTGCTGCCGCTAAACCCAACCGGGCCAGCGCAGGCCAATTCGCCTTACAGTTCGTTTTCCAGTATGGCCGGAAACACGTTGCTGATTAGTCCCGAATTGTTGGTGAAGGAAGGTTTGCTGGAGAAAAAAGATCTGAAAAAATCAATGCTTCCGCCAACCAACCAAACCGATTTTGAAGGTGCAAAACGGGTAAAAGAACAACTTTTTGACCAGGCTTACCAACGTTTTCAGGAAGGGAATTTTGACCAGTTGGAGCAGGAATTTAACCTGTTTTGTGAGAATGAAGATTTTTGGCTGGATAACTTTGTGCTTTACACCGTTTTAAAATCAGAGCATGATGGAACGCCCTGGTACGAATGGCCGGACGAATTTAAAAAACGCGACGAGCAGACTTTAAAACGGTTTGCGGTAGAAAACGACCAGCAATTGCAAAAAGAAAAATGGCTGCAATATTTGTTTTTTAAGCAATGGCATGGTTTAAAAAATTACTGCCGTAAAAGAAGCATCCAGCTTTTGGGCGATTTGCCTTTTTACATCAGTTACGATTCGGTTGATGTTTGGGCTAACCCACAATTGTTTTCTTTGGATGAAAACAGCAATATGGTTGGCGTGGCTGGCGTTCCGCCGGATTATTTTAATGCCGATGGACAGCTTTGGGGAATGCCGGTTTTCCGTTGGGAGGTGATGAAAGAAAACAATTACGCCTGGTGGGTACAGCGCATCCGCAAAAACATAGAACTGTTTGACAAGCTGCGGCTGGACCATTTCCGTGCTTTTGCCGATTATTGGGAAGTGCCTTCAACAGAAAAAACAGCCATCAACGGCGAATGGAAAACCGGACCGGGAAGTGAATTTTTTAAAGTGATGCAGCAGCAATTGGGCGAACTACCTTTTGTTGCCGAAGATTTAGGCGAAATTACCGAAGCTGTTTACCAATTGCGCGACGAATTTAACCTGCCCGGAATGAAAGTTTTGCAGTTTGCCTTTGGCGATGACATGCCTGGCTCGCCGCATATTCCGCACAATTATACCCCAAACCATTTTGCTTATACCGGCACGCACGACAATAATACAAGCGTTGGCTGGTTTACAAAAGATGCTGATCCGCAATCGGTAGAAAGGCTGGCGCAATATGCCAACGCAGCATTAAACCGGCAAAATGTACATTGGAATTTGATCCGTTTGGCTTACTCATCCGTAGCAAAAACTGTTGTAGTGCCTGTGCAGGATGTTTTAGGTTTGGATGAAAGGGCCAGGATGAATACGCCAGCTTCAACAGAAAAAAACTGGAGCTGGCGGATGCAACCGGGCGAACTTAATTCAACTTTAGCTAAAAGATTGCGAAAAATGGCGCTGTTTTACAACCGCACCAAATAATGCATGGTAAAAGAAGCATCAAACGCTTTATCCGTTGGTAGAAAAACCCGGGTAAAGCGTCATTCCGCCATCCATAAAAATGGTTGCACCGGTGATGTAATCCGATTCATCGCAGGCCAGCCAGGCTGCCAATAACCCGATGTCTTCCGGTTGGCCAATTCGACCGTATGGAATTAAAGTGAGCAAACTGTTTAAAGCTTCCGGCGTTTCCCAGGCTGCTTTGTTGATGGGCGTTTGGATCGCTCCGGGGCCGATACTGTTTACCCTAACTTTATGTGGTGCCAGTTCCTGCGCCATACTTTGCATCAACATGTTGATGCCGCCTTTGCTGCTGGCATAATTCACGTGGCCAGCCCATGGAATCAGCTGGTGTACACTGCTCATACAAATTATTTTACCTGCGGCTTTGCTCCTTTCGGGTACAACTCCGCGTTTTAAAAACTCCCGTGCCGCTTCCCGGGCGCATAAAAATTGTCCGGTCAGGTTGATATCAATCACCAGTTGCCAGTCGGCCAAACTCATTTCGGTAAATTTAGAATCCTTTTGCAGGCCAGCATTGTTCACCAAAATATCAATCGTTCCAAAAGCTTTGTACATCTCCTGAAACATATTTTGCACCTGGTCTTCTTTACTTACATCGGCCTGCAAAGCAATGGCGTTGCCGCCGTTTGTTTTAATTTCGTTAACTACCTCGTCTGCTGTTTCCGGGTGTGTTACGTAGTTTACCACTACGTTTGCGCCTTCGTTGCCTAAAGCGATGGCTACGGCTTTGCCTATTCCGCTGTTTGCGCCGGTTACCAAGGCAGATTGTCCTTTTAATTTAGGGTTGGGGTTCATGCTTTTTGTTTGATTTTCTGCACAACCCTTATCCGAACAATAAGTTTCAGATGATGGCTTAAGTTGGGTTCTTTATTTTAATAATGCCCTTTTAAAGATTGAATCTCTAAAACTGAATTTAAACCTTCATCAAGAAGCTGATAAACAATACGATGTTCCCCGGTGATCCTACGAGACCAGGAACCGGAAAGATTATGTTTCAATCGTTCCGGCTTTCCAATGCCATCAAACGGATTTTCTTGTATGGCTACAATAAGTTGTTCTATCTTTTTTTGAACAGCCTTGTTACCAGTTCTTTTCCAAAATTCTAAATCTTCTGCGGCCTGAGGCGTAAATATTACTTCCATAAATCCTCTATGGCAATTTTAACCCCTTTGCCATTTTTCACATCTTCCCTTCCTTGTAAAATCTTTTTAACAAACTCCGGATCGTACGGACTTTCTTCTGTTTCAAAATCAACTTTTAAAGCCTTGGCCATCGCTTTAAAAGCAGCTACTTGTTCTTTGGTTTTTGGGCGTAAAATCAATGTTTCCATAAACAAATTTACTAATTCTTTAGATAAAGTTGGGAAGACAGGAAGCCGGAAAAGTCCGAAAGATAAAAAAACACCAATTTTATGCCGGTAAAAGAAGCATGCCATTTTAACTTCTTCTGCAAAACTTCGGCCCTGATTATTGCTATCAACCTAAAATAATAACTACTTTCGCTTTTGATGATCGCTTTTCAATCTAAACTTCCGCAAACGGGCACTAATATTTTTACGGTGATGTCTGCTTTAGCGCAACAGGCCGGGGCTATTAATTTATCGCAGGGCTTTCCTGATTTTGACTGTCCGCCCGAATTAATCAAACTGACAAACCAGGCCATGCAGCAAGGCCACAACCAATATGCACCGATGGCTGGTGTTTTGCCTTTGCGCGAAGCCATTGCGGCCAAAACACAGGAACTGTACGGTGCAACTTATCATCCTGAAAACGAAATTACCATTACCGCTGGCGGCACGCAGGCTATTTTTACGGCCATTTGCGCCACCATCCACCCAAATGATGAGGTGATTATTTTTGAACCGGCTTATGATTGTTATGCCCCGGCTATCCAGTTAATGGGTGGCGTGGTAAAACGCTTGGAACTGGAACCGCCCGATTACCGCATCAACTGGAACATGGTGCGGCGCTTGGTTTCTTCGCGCACTAAAATGATCATCCTCAACTCGCCGCACAACCCAACCGGCACGGTTTTACAGGAAGAGGACATCCGCGAGCTGATCAACCTCACCCATAAAACGGATATTTTGATTTTGAGCGATGAAGTTTACGAACACATTATTTTTGATGGGCAACCGCACCGCAGTATGGCGCGCTACCCCGAACTGGCCGAACGCAGCTTGATTGTTGCTTCTTTTGGTAAACTTTTCCATATCACCGGTTGGAAAATTGGTTATTGCATGGCACCAGTTTGGCTGATGAACGAGTTTAGGAAAATCCATCAGTTTAATGTTTTTTCGGTGAATACGCCCATGCAGTTTGCCCTTGCCAAATTTATGCAGGTAAAAGAAGCATATCTTGAACTTTCTGATTTCTATCAGCAAAAGCGCGATTTTTTTCGGGCTGGTTTAGAAAGTTCGCGTTTTAAATTGCTGCCTTGCGCGGGTTCTTACTTTCAATCCGTAAATTACAGCACGATAACCAATGAAAACGATGTTGATTTTGCCAAGCAATTAATCAGGGAAAATGGCGTGGCTGCGATACCAAATTCTGCTTTCTACAACAAGAAAACTGACTTTGGCATCTTGCGCTTTTGTTTCGCCAAAAAGCAGGAAACACTGGCAAAAGCGCTTGAACAGTTGTTAAAAGCATAACCAAAAGCCAATGTATTTTTGCCTTAACCCAGCCGTAAAATAAAATGGAAAATTTAAAAGTTACTATTTTTCAGGGATATTTATTCTGGGAGAACATTGACCAGAACCTAAAAAACATTGCCCTGCGCCTGTCTTCCGGCATCCGCGAAAATACCGACCTGGTTATTTTGCCCGAAATGTTTAACACCGGTTTTACTATGAACACCAGTTTGGCCGAGCCGATGAACGGTAAAACGATGGGCTGGATGCAGCAGTTGGCGCAAAAATATAAATGCGTGGTTACGGGCAGTTTGATGATCAGCGAAAACGGAAATTTTTATAACCGGTTGATCTGGATGCAGCCCGACGGCACGTTTTCGCAGTACGACAAGCGGCACTTATTTACGCTGGGCAAAGAGCACGAAACGTTTACTGCCGGAAAAGAACGTTTGATTGTGGAGCTGAAAGGCTGGAAAATTTGCCCCATGATTTGTTACGATTTGCGTTTCCCGGTTTGGACGCGCAACTTTAACGCTGTTTACGATTTGCTGATCATTGTAGCCAACTGGCCCGAAAAACGCGCTTTGCACTGGCGCACTTTGATCCCGGCGCGCGCAGTTGAAAACCAGGCTTATGTAATTGCCGTAAACCGGGTGGGCTACGATGGCAACGAGGTTTACCATTCGGGCGATTCTTCTTGCATTGACCCCGGCGGCAAAGTTGTTTATTACAAACGGGACGAAGAAGATGTTTATACTTTTTCTGTTTCGGCAGAAGAACTGGCCAAAAACCGCCGCTTTTTCCCCTTTTTAAACGATGCCGATGATTTTAAGCTTTTGTAAAAAGCTTCGGACGCCACTGATTTTTATGCCATAAAAGAAGCATTGCCACTTTCCGTCAATCAACCTGTTTTCGCCTGTCCCTAAACTTGTTTCTGCCCAAAACCGTAAACTATCTGTCAAGATATTTTTTACATTGCACCATTTATCAAAAACACTGTAAGTTTACCACGGATGGAAATTGATAACCTAAATTTAACAAATACTTCATATAGAGACAAATGGACGCAAGAATGGAAGCTTACTGCTTTCAGAAAACGGCTTTTTGCGGTACTCGTCATTATTTTTATCGTCGTTTCGGTAAACCCGTACTTTTTTAACTACATTCAGCAACGTAATGGCATCGTTTTAAACGATTGGCTGCTCAATTTCATACCACAGCACGACGTATCCATACCAATTTTTTGTATTTTGTGGAGCGTGATTTTACTGGCAGTTTGCCGTGCCGTACAAAACCCGCGCTTTTTAATCGTTGCCGGATGGACAGTTTTGCTCTTGTTTGTTTCGCGTATCATCAGCATTACTTTAGTACCGCTCAACCTGCCAAAAGGGTTGATTTATCTGCATGACCCTGTTACCGCTATGTTTTATGGCAACCAGTTGATCACCAAAGACCTTTTTTATTCTGGCCATACGGCAACCATGTTCCTGATTTTTCTATGTTTGGAAAACAGGTACGACAAAGCCTACGCGCTGTTTGCCACCGTAGCCATCGCTATCTTGTTACTTGTTCAGCACGCACATTACACAATAGATATTGTTGCCGCACCGTTTTTTACGTATATACTTTACCGGCTGTCAAAAAAAATTGCAGCGTATTAGGGCTTGTTTAAAATTTACCTAACAAATACCAATGCTTCTTTTATCACCTAAAAATTGGCAAACATTTGGTTTTTGATTTGTTTAAATTGATACAGGCACCAATTTTTATAGGGTAAAAGAAGCATTGATATCAATCCTGAGAATATTGAAGGATATGTATAAATTTAAATATGCCCTTAGTTTTGGTAGTATTGATTAAATAAAAAAAATTACATTAATTTAAATATCAATGTAAAATTAACCGCACATTTAAGTTAGATTTAAACTATAAACCTATTTTAAGTAGATTTGGCACTTTGAAAAACAGGCAGCTTTGTAAGGCAAAATTTATCTTTTGTTTTTAAAACAACCAGAACTGCCAGTTTTTTTAAGCCTATAACATAAACAGAATGATAAAGCTTGAATGCCCTAATTTCACCCTTGGCAATAAACTTACCCAGGAGCAGTTAGATTTTTTCGATAAAAACGGCGTGATAATTTTCAGGAATTTCATTACCAGGGACACAGTAGAAACACTTTTAACAGAAATCAATACCTTACAAAAAACCTGGCTTGACGAAGGCCGCGAAAAAGTGAACGGTACGCCATTAAAATTTGGCAAAGATGAAAACGGCCAAAAGATAATCCAGCGTTTTTGCTTTTCTTCCTTGCATAATACTGTATTGCACGAGTTTTTAAAAGACCCTCGTTTTAAAGCACTGCCGGCTATGGTGGCACCGTTTGAGGGCCGCATCGGCGAAGACGAGAAAGATGGACTGGTGATCAACCAATACATCAAAACGCCCGACAGTACTTTTTCTCAAATGGGCTGGCATACCGATAGCCCGCGTGATATATTTTTGGGGCAGCGCATTATGCCGATGCTCAACGTGGGCATCCATTTGGATGACTGCCCTGCCGAAAATGGTGGTTTACGGGTTTTGACCGGAACACACAAACAAGGCATCCTGAAACTGCTGTTTGCCAAAAAGTATTTTATTGACAACAACGAAGACGCACAGGAAGTTGGTTTTGATATTCAGGCAGGCGATTTAACAGTGCACGATGGCCGCTTATGGCACCGTGTGCAGCAATCGCCTTATACAGGGCTGAAAAGCAGGCGGCGGGTAATGTACATCCCGATTATTACCGGCAAAATGATCCCGAAAAACGAACAAAGCAAAACACCTTTTTACCACCACTTTGGGCATAAAGCAAAATTTTAAATTTTAAAACCATTTCTGATATTTCAAGGCTGGCTTATACCAGCCTTTTTGTTTAACAAAATTTATGGCATACGCATTAATAACAGGCGCCAGCAAAGGCATTGGCAAAGCGATAGCAGAAGAACTGGCGGCACGCAAAATTGACCTGATCCTGATTGCCCGTTCCCAGGATTTGCTGCAACAGGCAGCAGACGAACTTTCAAAAAAACATGCGGTAAAAACAGCATTCCTGGCCGTAGACCTGGCCGAAGCAAATGCCGGCCAAAAAGTTTTTGATTGGTGCGCGGCACAAAACTTCAGCATTAATATTTTGGTAAACAATGCCGGTTACGGTTTAAGCGGTGCTTTCAATAAACAAACCTTGCCCAATAACCTGGATATGCTGCAAGTGAACATGCTCGTTCCGGTTACGTTAACTCAACTGTTTTTACCGCAGCTTTTGGCACAGCCCCAGGCTTATATTTTAAATACCGCAAGTTCTGCGGCTTACCAGGCCGTGCCGGGATTGGGTTTATATGCTGCAAGCAAAGCTTTTTTATTGAGTTTTAGCCGCGCTTTGCACCAGGAACTAAGGAATACCAGCGTATCTGTAACAGCCGTTTCGCCAGGCGCCACGGATACTGATTTTGTAGTGCGCGCGCAAGTTGGGGCAAAAGCTTTAAAGGCGGCCAGCCAGGTCAACATGACACCGCAGGCTGTTGCAAAAATTGCCGTAAAAGCGATGTTCCGGAAAAAACCGGAAGTGATCACAGGTTTGATTAACAAAGCCGGAGCGTTTATCACCTGGCTTTTGCCAAAAGGACTTGTTGAACGTACGGTGATGAAAGTGTATCAATAAAATAAGTTACGGGTTGCAAGTTGCGGGTTGATGTAGAAAAACAGGATATAGAAGCGCATAGTACAAAAGTCAACTTTTCAGACTTGCCCGACTTTCAGGCTTCCCCCAGCATCTTCCCAATACTTCTTTTATCGCATAAAATTTAGAAACAACTTTTACACTGTTGCGTTCTTCTCAAACATAACCTCAAACATGTTTTTATGAACCAGCAAGATAATTCGGCTTTTAATGGTCAAACTGATCGTTCGAAGCAAACATCCAGTAACCAAAATCAAGTAGTTTGGGAAGGTGGAAGTTACAGCGACAAGCCAACAACGGAAGCCGACGTGCAAAAAAATGATGACTTGGAATTTGGCGACCATGGTACCACAACGATGAACCCAACCAATGATGCAACTGAGTCGTCAATTGATGACGACGATGAAGATTTTGACGATAATGTGGGCGAGGACAACCTGCCCGATAAAGACGGTTTTAACGCAAACAGTGATGACCCGACCGAACGGGAACTGACCAAAACCTGGATCGGAAATGAAAAATCAGTACACGAAGCAGGTGCAAAAGGTTTAGAAGGCGAACCAATGGGCGGACAAAATTTTGGGACAAGCGAACTGGAACTGAAAAACGAGCGCGACCAAAGCGATTCAGAAACCCATAGCCAGGGCTGGGGAAACTCTGCTTTACAAACGCCAAGTGAAGAAATTTCCAATCCACCGGAAATAGAAGACGGTGGCGAACATCCGGACCGCAAAAAAATGTATGATTAAGCGATAAGCTCGCTAAGCCGTTTACATAAAAAATATAGGCATAAAAAAAGCAATGTTGTAAAAGGCATTGCTTTTTTTTATGAAAATAAACTGTGTTTTGAAGTTATCCTTTCCAGTTTTCCAGCAATCTTCTGATCAACACAATCTGCCCGGTATGGTAACTCAAATGATCAATAATCATCACGGCCTCCCTAAACAAACTTTGGCCTTCGCCATGCGGAAAAGGTTTTAACAGATCGAGTTGTTCATCGTTAATTAAAGCGGTAAAAGCAGCCTGGCTTTTTTTGATTTCGGCTAAAGTATTTTGCCATTCCTGTTGGTTTGCCGGCGCGGCTTCTTTCGGCCAGTAATCTTCGGGCCAGTTTAAAGGCTGGTAATTTTTGTCCTCCGAAAAGTTGAGCATATCCTGTTGCACAATACGGATGTGTTCTGCCAGTTGCCAAATAGTGTAAGGCAAATGCGGTACTTGCGCGCCAATGCTTTTTAGCTCGAGACCTTCAATCGCCTGCTCAAAATTAACGTGTGCATAACTTTTTTGAAGCAAACCGGCCAATTGCTGGCGGAGTAATTGGTTATCGTTCATGTGTTGGATTTTTTAAAAGAACTTCTTTTAAGGGCAAAAGTTTAGGCATCAATTGAAAAAGAAATGCATTACTGTTAAAACTTACTGCTATTTTTATTCGTTAAAAAAACCCGTTTACCTAAAACGTTTACTAACCAAAAAACAAAGTTATGGCCTTTACATTTGCGCAACGCATTGGTTTGCATACGCCTTCTACCGCTATTTCGCCAAATTTAGCTTGGGGCGAAAGATTAGTTTCCCTTTCCCTCGGCACCAAAATTACCGCTGCCGGAATTGCCAGCATCTTTAGCAGTCCGGTCAGGGGTTTGGTAGAAGCTGCTACCGGCGGTTATTTGTTGTTTCGTGGGATAACCGGCGTTTGCCCGGTTTACAAAAGCATCGGCATTAACAAAACGCCCTCCAGTATCCATATTACGCATGTGGTTAATGTAAATAAACCCAAACAAGAGGTTTATCGTTTTTGGCGTAAGCTGGAAAACCTGCCTTTGTTTATGAAACATTTGGCATCGGTGGT
This sequence comes from uncultured Mucilaginibacter sp., assembly GCF_937859865.1. Lineage (GTDB taxonomy): Bacteria > Bacteroidota > Bacteroidia > Sphingobacteriales > Sphingobacteriaceae > Mucilaginibacter_A. The sequence continues at coordinate 45,387 of NZ_CALMAT010000009.1, read as the reverse complement.
AGAAAAAGATGCAAAAAACTCCTATTGGGTTGCCCGGGTTCCGGGAAATCTGGCCAAAATTGGCTGGGAAGCACAAATCACGCGCGACGAGCCGGGCAAACTTATCAGTTGGAAATCATTAAAAGAGTCAACGGTTGATAACGAAGGCCACGTTTCTTTCAGTGATGCGCCTGCAGGAAAAGGGACGGTCATCAATGTAGTGATTGCCTATAAATCGCCGATTGCCGGAACCGGAGAAGGTTTGGCGAAATTGTTTACACCAGTTTTTGAAAAAATGATCCGCAACGATATCAAGAACTTTAAAACCTACATCGAAGGCGGAAAAGTTTTGATTTGATCCGATGCTTCTTTTATCGTATGATTTTCAGTGTAAATTTTTGGCTGATTAAAACAACTCCAACGGCTTTTGAAAAAACTGCGGCCTTTTTATCGGAAAAATTTGATTTGATCCGATGCTTCTTTTATCATATAATTTTCAGTGTAAATTTTTAGCTGATTAAAACAACTCCAACGGCTTTTGAATAAACTGCGGCCTTTTTAGTTGCAAACCCAATTCTGCGTTAAGCTTTTGGATAAAATAATCTGCCAGTTTAGGCTCGGCCAAAGTTTGTTGCAAATGCACAAACAGAAATAAAGACTGTAGGCCCTGTTGCTGCCATATTTTGATCCGCTTTACCCAATCGTCTGCCCGCTGATAATTATTTTCAGAGAACAAAGAATTTCCAACAAAACGGACAAAAGCAGCAGGCATGGGCAAGTGCATGTGTACTGCGTCCCGCCTGCCTGCCGCATCGGTTATCACGGCGCCAATATTTAAACTTCTAAACATCGCGAAAACTTTTTCCTGCAATTGCTTGTCCGAAAACCAGCGCTCGTGCCGCAATTCCACAAAAACCGGTACCTCTTTTGGCAATTGCTTTAAATAAGATTCCAGTTCTGCAAAACGCTCCGGCCCGAAATAATCGCTCAATTGTAAGAACAACGGCCCCAGTTTTTCGCCAAAAGCTAAAATGCCATCGTAAAAAGCAGTGGTTAAATCATATGTGGTTTTTAAGGATGAGGCATGGCTTATCTGCTTTGAAAACTTCGGACAAAACAAAAACTCCGGGTTTGCAGCCGCTCGTTCTTTCCATTTTGCAATCGTTTCTGCCGGATAAACCTGGTAAAAAGTAGCGTTCAGTTCCATACAGCTAAACTGTTTGGCGTAAGCTTCCCAAAATCGCGCTTCTTTAATTCCCGGCGGATAAACTTCGCCAACCCAATCTTTGCTTCCCCAAGTAACGCAGCCAATATGGACTTTTAGTTTTTGCGAAGAAGGATTTTTTCCAAACGTTGCCTGGTTAAAATCCGGATCGGGCGGCAAACTAAAATCAATTAAAGGTATTTCCTGCGGTTGTACTTTTCCAAACTCCATACACAAATAAAGCAAATGCTTTTTTTATCAGGTATTTTCTATGCTGAATGTTTGAGTTTATTACGTTCGAGATGCAAATCGTAATCGGTCTGCAGCGCCATCCAAAATTCGGCTGCGATGCCTAATTCTGTTTCTAATTTCACAGCAATACTCGCCGTAATATTCCGCTTACCTTTTACAATATCCCCAAAATGTCCAGGATACATTCCAATTTTCATTGCAAATGCAGACTTGGTTATTTTCCTGGCTTCCAGTTCGTTTTTTAAAATTTCTCCGGGATGTAATTCAATATCCAAGATGATTTCATTGCCTTGATTATCTATTATTTTATCGTTGCCCATATTACTGATAATGGTTGCTTAAATCTTCTATAACAATTATTTCTGATACGGTGATTTCATTTTGCTCAATTAAAAAAACGAGCCTGTAGTGATAATCAACCCTTACTGTATATTTTCCTTTCAGTTTGCCTTTTAATGCTTCAAAATTTAAACTGTTCAAGAAATACAAACTCTTTGTATCAGGCATTCTTTGTAACGTCTTTAAAAGTTAACCTGATACTTCTTTTACCGCATCTTTTTTTACTTCCATTCTAATTTTAGCAACACAACAGCTTGTCGCGGCAAATTCAAATCCATTGTTATTTTGCCGTTTTCTACAGTCATCGTTTTAGGGTTTCCGGCAGTTTGCAGCATTCCGGCTTTTTCCAACGTTGAGATTTGTGCCGAAGTTGGTTTTTGCGGCGAACCCATCTTTTTCCAAACCTCGTAAGAGTTGCTGTAGTTTTGGTCTATGCGGTATTCCGTCAGTTTGATTTGTTTAGAAGGGATGCCGTTGATTGCAATTGCAGTGTTTCCGTTTTCTTGCACGTCGTCATCGTGGTAATTCCAAACCATTATGGCTGCCTGGTTTTTATCTTTTGAAGCAAAAGCGCCAATATCAGTTTGGTTACGCACGCTGGAATCGCGTACTGTTTTTAGCGGATAAAAATTGGTGCCATTTGCTTCCACCCGGTTTCCTTTCATCATGCCAAACATCCGGAAAACGTTCAGCACAGGTTTGTCCACACCGTTTGTGGCCAAATCACGGAAACCGGCAAACCAGGGCTGGTCTTCAAACTCGAAAGACCAGGAAACCGCGCCTTTAAAGTTGACACCGTATTCATTCGCCAGTAAATATTCCCGGGCAAAAGAAGCAGCCGTGTAACTGGAAAACAGGGTTCCGTTGCGGTAAGCGTTTTCGGGATTGGTTTGCATACCGCAGGCAGCACAGCCTTCCGGGTCAGATTCGCCAATAATAATCGGCAGGTTTTGGGTTTGCGGAAAAGATTTGACAATCTGAAAACCGGTTTCGATATCGCGGAGTTGTGTGCCCATGTTCATCCGCACAACACCATCAACCACTCTTGGCGATCCTTTAGCATGAAACAAAACCACATCCAGCGGCGAACCGATTTTGCCTGTTACATTATTGGTATCGGTTAAACAATGTTGGATAAAGCCGCGTAAAAATTTGGAACCACCTGCGCCGCCTGTTCCGGCTACGTCTGGCCCGCCAACTTTTGCGGTCAGCAAAGCGCGTTTTACACCATCGGCGGCGTAATCGTACAATTTATAAAATTCGGGAACGGAAGCTTTCCAGTAATCGCCGTTGGGTTCGTTCCAAACTTCCCAATACCAGCTTTCCACTTCTTTTTGCCCGTACCTTTTTACACAATGTTTCACCCATTGGTAAACCAGTTCGCCCCATTTCTGGTAATCTTTTGGTGGATAAGCCCAGCCGGTAATAATTTCTTGATAAGGATGGCCGGGCTGCCAGTGGTGCTGGTAAGGTTGGGGATGCGTGGACAAAGCCTCGGGCATAAAACCGATTTGCGCCAAAGGTTTCATGCCGCGTTTAACATAAGCATCAAAAATGCGGTCAACAATGGTAAAATCATAAACGGGTTTGCCGTTTTTATCTTCGGTATAAATATTGGTCGAGCCCCATTTTAAAGCCGCCGTCCCATCGCCGGAAGTCATCAAATTATGAGTGCGCAGGTAAACCGGCACTGGGCTTAAAGCCGAAAGTTCCGTCAGCAGCTTTTGCCCGTCTTTCATATAGGCGTAGTTGGGTTCGTCGTTGCCAAACCATGCCCAAACGGGTTTCAGAGGTGCTATTGTTTTGTTTAAATCAACCTGAATAGAAGCTTTATGCTGGGCATTTACAGGCCGGGCCAAAGCAAAAACAATAACAAAAAACAAAACTTTCGGCAACCATTTTTCCATCTTTAAAAGTATTATTTATCCGGTACTTTTCTATTTCGGTTTAAATTTTCGGATGCTTCTTTTACCGCCTAAAAATCAGTAAAACTTAGCGGTTGTTTAATTTTGATGGGAGAAAAAATACAATGCTTCTTTTACCCTATAAAAATTGGTGTTGTTATCAACTCAACTAAACCAGATGCCGACCAATTTTTATACGATAAAAGAAGCATAGAAACCTTATCAGGCTAATTTCAAACAGGCCTCAAATTTGGCTAAGCGGTTGGGGAAAATTATTACCATAACCTGCTTCGTTAAAAAGCGTACAAGTTTATTCGGTCTTTTTAAGCTGAAGCAGGATGAGGCACTTGTACGCTTGTTTAAAAAAAGTATTATGCTTAATTGCGTTCTTAACGCTCGGCCACGGCTTTTCTAACGCGCAAACCTTAACGCTGGGCGCAGTTGATGCCGGGCCTTATACGCCTGGTTCGAGTATTGCGGTGCCGTTTACCATCGGTACTACCGGCGGTTGTATTGACCCGAACAATGTTTTTAAGCTTTATATTTCATCCGTTCCGGGAGGCACTCCGGACACGGAGATTGGCAGCTATACCGGTTTTTATGCAACGTTTGTCAACGGCGTAATTCCTTCAAATTTAACACCCGGAAATGGTTATAACTTAGCCATCAAATCAAGCCTTCCTGCGGCAACTTCTGCTACGGCAAGCATTAATATTGTGGCAGGTTCGCCCATTTTGGCCAGTATTGACGGCTCAAGCATCAACAGCGACAACCCGGAAATTTTTGGCTCGTGTACCAGCCCAAGCCCATCTTATGATTTTATCAACACCTCTACATCGGGCACTAATGTAACGGCAAGTTTCTTTGATGAACTTAACCAAAGCAATGGCGGGACTTATACACTAAACCCGGGTACTTCTTTTAGTGCCAATACTTCTAATTATACCATTTTAGTAAAAGCAACTAACAACGGAAAGGAAGGAACGAAAGCTTACCAACTCATTAACAATAAATTAAACACTAATTTTGGCACCACCGGCAATAATACAGTTTGCCTTAACGGACCGTATGGAACATTAAGTTATTCGGTTGATTATACCTCGCCAAATGGCATCCAGTACAACTATCCCGGAAACCTTTTTATTGTGAAATGGGGCGATGGCACCTCAACCATTTATACTTTATGTGATATTATTGCTTTACACGGCACGTTGACACATAATTATAACCATACTTCCTGCGGCAACACCAATAGCCAGCAGGCCAACACTTTTCAGGTTGATGCGCAGGTGAGCAGCAGGATTTGTGATAAGCTCGGTTCTCCGACTACGGTTTATGCCAAAGTAGTACAGCCGCCCACCAATAGTTTTACTGCCCCGAACAGTGCTTGTTTGGGCGATGCCGTTACTTTTAACAATACCTCTGATCCTGGCCAGGATGCTTCAAGTGCAAACTGCGTAAACACCAATGCAAGGTACGCTTGGTATGTTGATGGCCAACTTGTTGCCACAAACAGGCCGGGCAGTACTCCTTTTACCTATACTTTTACCACTTCGGGTTTACACCGGATCCTTTTAAAATTGCTTGCACAAAGCGGCAGTGTTTGTAGTGCGGCCGATGTGTATAAAGATGTTTGTATTTTAGCCAAACCACAGCCTGCCTTTACGGTAGATAATTCCACCATTTGCAGCAATGGCATGGTTTCGGCAACTGATCATTCTGTTACCGATCAGTCTTGCGCCAACATCCCGCAAAACAACGCTTATACCTGGAGCGTAACCGGCCCGGCAAGCACGGTTTTTATCAATAATACCACTTCGGCCAGCCATAGCCCGCAGATATTGTTTCCTTCGCCCGGCATTTATACACTTACTTTATCCATCGGTACAGAATCTTGCGGTGCGATAAGCACTTCGCAAACCATCACGGTAAACACCACGCCAACGGTTACTTTATCGCCTGATAAACAATATTGCGGCACCAACCAGGTGCTTACTTTTGCCAATAACCCCGGCACTACGCAAACCCTTTTTACCGGAACAACAACCGATCAGTCGAATACTTATAGCTGGACGGTAACGGGCGGCAATTACAGTTACCAGAACGGAACCAGTGCCAATTCAAAATATCCGCAAATATTATTTACAGATTTTGCCACTTACACGGTTAAGGCTACCCAAACCAATAATTGCGGTTCGGCTGATGACTCGCAAAACATTACCTTTTTGCAATCGCCTACGGTAAATGCCGGGCCAGACCAAACTATTTGTCCTGCTGATGTAGTAAATTTGGATGGTAAAATTTCCAACCCGCAACCGCAAAGTTTTCAATGGGTTGGCGGGAACGGTAATTTCTCTCCCGGAAGGACTGCTTTAAACGCTGTTTATACACCAACTGCTGCCGAAGTTGATGCTGGACAAGTCAGGTTGACTTTAACGGCAATAACCGGTTACCCTGCTCCATGCGACCAGCTTTCAGACGAAGTAATCATTACGATTAACCCGCGCAATAAAGTTGCCAATGCTTCAGATCAAACTATTTGTACCGGGGAAACTTTCTCCTATCAACCATCAGGGCAAGTTACAGGAAGTACAATTAATTGGACATCAACGGCAACTTCCAATATCAGCAGGACTATGACCAGCGGCTTAGGAGGTTTTAGCGATGTATTGACCAATACTGACCCAACCAATGACGGTACGGTAACTTATACTATTACACCGGTTAACAATGGCTGTCCCGGCACTCCTTCTACCTTTACCGTAACGGTAAGGCCGCGCCCTGCGGTTACGGTTAACCCGGCCGCAACTACCATTTGTAGCGGGCAAAGCGTTAATATTGGGCTTTCTTCCAATGTTTCGGGCACAACTTTTATGTGGACGAGTACGGCCACACCAGGCATCTCCAACAATTCTAACCATCCTGCCACCAATACGACTGCCATTACGGAGGCTTTGTACAATGCTTCGGCCACCACTCCGGGTTCGGTAACTTATACCATTACACCTGTTGGCCCCGCCCCTACTTTATGCGAAGGTACGCCGGTTACCGTTACCATTACTGTACAACCTTTGCCTGTACCGGCAAATGCAGGTCCGGATGATGCCATTTGCAGTACAAGCAGCTATCTTTTAAGAGGGAATGATCCAGGCACTTCTTCCGGAAACTGGTCAATCGTTTCTGGGCAAACCGGTGTGGCTTTTGCAAATGCCGCTCAATTTAATACCATCGTGAACGGGTTGCAGCCGGGCCAGTTTTACACTTTTCGTTGGACGATTACAGGTGCTTCGCAATGTGCTGTTTCTTCGGATGATGTGAATATCAACGACCTTTCTGATCTAACCAACAACATCAGTTCTGCCAGTTCAACTATTTGTTACGGGCAAACTGCATTGGTTAATGGTGATCAGCCAACGGGCGGCAACTTTACTTATTCGTATATTTGGCAAAGCAGCCCCGACGGTGCTTCCTGGACAACCATCCTCGAGCAAACAGCGCAAAGCCTGTCGCCCACTTTAACTGCAACCACTTATTTCAGGCGGATTGTAACTTCCGGCCCTTGCACAAACACAAGCAGTCCTGTTCAAATTGTGGTGCAACCTCAGTTAGCTTCTAATTCCATCTCTGCAAACCAAGTAATCTGTTATAATACTAAGCCCGATCTTTTACTCGGAAGTAAACCTGCCGGCGGCGATGGCATCTACCAATATCGGTGGCAAAAAAGTGAAGACAATGGCGCAACCTGGCCAAACATTACCACCAACGCAAACAGTAAAGATTATCAGCCTGACGCCCTTACCGTTACTACACAATTCCGCCGAGTTGTAAGTACACTATTATGTACTGGTGCGCAGGAAAACAACAGTAACGTGGTAACCATTACGGTAACGCCCCAAAATACCAATTATATTACCAGCGGCCCAAGTCGGCCGATTTGTACAGGAAGTGCCTTAAGTTATCATATTACCGCACATGATCCCAATACTTCTTTTACCTGGGTTTCTTCAGAATCGCCATCTGTTACGCATAATACGGCTGATATTAATGATGTTTTGGTAAACAATGATCCGCTTTATAATAAAACAGTTACTTACACCATTACACCAATCAACAAAAATTGCCCTGGCAAACCTTATACCCTAAACGTTACCGTAACACCAATCCCGCAAATCATCCTAACCAGTACGGGCAACCAGGTTTGCAGCGGAAGTTCGACTGGCATTAAGTTTAAGACTAATATTCCTGGCTCTTTGGTATCCTGGACTTTTGATCCTGTTGCTGGCATTAGTAACATGAAAAAACAGGATCCAACGATTGCTACCAGCATTGATGATGTGCTTACTTCTACGTTAACTACGCCTGCCACCGTTGTTTATCACCTTACGCCAATCAGCGCAAACAACTGTGTTGGCCCTACGGTTGATGCTACCGTTACTGTTTTGCCGCAGCCGGTTACCGCAAATGCCGGTGCGGATGAAGCGATTTGCAGTTCGCCAACTTATGTTTTAAGGGGAAATAACCCTTCGCCATCAACCGGTGTGTGGACTTTAACTTCCGGTCAAAATGGTGTTGGCTTCGCCGATGCAAGCCGTTATAATACGCCAATTAGCGGTTTGGTTGCCGGCCAGCAATATACTTTCCGTTGGACGATCACCAGCACTGGCGCCTGCGCTACTTCTGCCGATGACGTAACCATTTCCGATCTTTCATTGCTCAGCAACAACATCAGTTTCCCTGCGCCTGCCGTTTGTTACGGACAAACCATTTCCGTCATCGGCGACAAGCCAACCGGTGGAAACGGCAACTACGCTTACAGTTGGGAAAGCAGTGCCGATAACGCCAACTGGGCTACAATCCGAGGTGCCAGCAGCATTAATTACACCTTTACGGCTACGAGCAGTATTTATTTTAGGCGGATTGTAACTTCCGGCCCTTGCAGCAGCATCAGCCAGCCGGTACACATCATTGTTCAACCACCCATCACAGAAAATACCGTTGGCAGCAACCAGGAAGTTTGCTACAACAACACGCCAAAACTTTTCGTTGGCAGCACACCGGCCGGTGCCGATGGTGTTTACTATTACCAATGGCAAAGCAGTATTGATAACGGTGCCAACTGGACCAACATTTCCGGCGCAAACGGTATCAATTACCAGATCAACAGTTTAACGGTTACTACGCAATTCCGGCGGGTGGTTACTTCGCTTTTGTGTACCGGCCCGCAGCAAAGCATCAGCAATGTCATCAACGTAAATGTAAACCCGCTGGTAAATCCAACTTATACTTTTACCGGCGATCTGGGCTGTATCCCTTATGTTTTGGATGCCAAAAATATCAAAGCAACAGCAGCTCCCGGAAATGCGACTTATAGTTGGTTTGCCGACGGCGTGCAGTTTGGCAGCGGGCTGACTTTCCCTGGTTATACGATCACCGAAGACAACAAACAAGTGGTCATCAAACTGATCGTGACCAGCAAGTTCGGTTGCCCGGATGCTTCTTTTACCCATACTTTTTCAACGATCAAAGAAGTAAAAGCCAGCTTTACCCAAGACCAAAACAAAGGCTGCGGCCCTTTAACGGTTACCTTTAACAATACTTCTAACCCGAAAGACCAGGCCACTTACACCTGGAATTTCGGCAACGGCCAAACTTCGGCTTTGGTAAACCCGCTTCCGGTTACTTTTCAGCCGCGTAAGGATGGCAAAGACACCACATTTACCATCACCTTAAAAGCGTTAACCACCTGCGGCATCCGCACTTACACTTCTACCGTTTTGGTGAGGCCGAAACCAATCTCGATTTTTACACCCGACCGAACGATCGGCTGTTCTCCGTTCACGGTCAACTTCAACAATACTTCGCCCGGCATCAACAACACTTATACTTTTGATTTTGGCGACGGGCAAACGCTGGTTACGCACGACAATCAGAACGTGCTGCATACTTACATTTCAGCGACGGCCAAAACTTTTGTGGTGAAAATGACCGCCCAAACCGAATGCGGCATCAGTGTAACACAATACAATTTGCGCATTTCGCCAAAATCGGTTTTGCCGCAATTGGTTATTAATGCCGATCAGAAAGTTGGTTGTGCGCCCTGGACCGTTAATTTCTACAACAACACCAAAGGCGGCAATTATTTTACGTATGATTTTGGCGATGGCACCACGCAGGCTACACAATCGGCACCGGAAGTGGTTACGCACACTTTCCTTAAAAGCGGTACGTTCAACATCAAACTAACGGCTACCAATGGTTGTGCCGATACTTCTACTTACCAGTCTGTTACAGTTTATCCGCAGCCGGTCGCCAACTTTAACGCCGATGTGCAAACGGGCTGCATCCGCCAAAACGTTAACTTTAAAAACCTGACGCCCGGCACTGGAAACACGTATTTCTGGGATTTTGGCGATGGCGGAACGGCGACAGCAGCCAACCCGCAGCACACTTTTACGGCCCGCAATACGCCTTATACCATTACTTTAATTGCCAAAAACGGTTTGAGTTGCAGCGATACGATGGTGATGAAAAACTACATCACGATAACGATACCGCCAAAAGCAGCATTTACCGTGAAACCCGACAGCGTGATTGCCTACCCGTACCATAATTTTGATTTTGCGGACCGAAGTACTAACTCACCGCTTTTATGGCAATGGAGTTTTGGCGACGGCAGCGGTTCGAGCAAGCAAAACCCGGGGCATACGTATCGCGACACCGGCGTTTACAAAGTACGGCTGATTGTTTACAATTTGCAGGGATGCGGCGATACCATCGTTCATAAAGTCCAAATCACCGGTGTACCCGGACAAATGTTTGTTCCGAATGCTTTTATGCCAACCAGCAAATACGACGAAGTAACGACATTCAAAATAAAAGGTTCCGGCTTAAAAACCTGGCGGATGCGCGTATTTAACAAATGGGGACAAGTGATTTGGGAAACCACCAAACTGACCGAGCGCGGCGAACCGGCCGAAGGCTGGGACGGCATGATGGGCGGCCAGCCTGCGCCACAAGGGGTTTACGTTTGGCAAATAGAAGGCACATACATCAACGGTAAAGAATGGACTGGCATGAGTTACAATCATGGCCCGCCAAGCAGGCAGGGGATTATCCATTTGATTCGGTAAGTTGCGGGTTTTGGGTTGCGGGTTACCAATTTTAGGGTGGTAAAAGAAGCATGAGCTTTTAAATTAAATGCTTCTTTTATCGACCTTTTTTTGGATTGAAAAGGCTACAGTTAGAAGGTTTGACAGGTTAATAGGATTAAAAATCCTTAATTCAAAGGACGGGGTTACAAACCACCACCGGCAGCAAAATTTGGCTTTGTTGTTTTATGCTTATATATTTCCAGTAATTACTTTTCGATGATTTATCCCCCAATCTGTAAGGTCACTTATAATTCCCTTTAATGTTTGGCCATACTCGGTAAGCTGATATTGAACAGTTATTGGCTTAGTATTTAAAACTGTTCGGGAAATAAGTCTATTGATTTCCAGTTCTTTCAGTTCCTTACTCAACATTTTATTCGATATTCCGCTAACATCATTCAAAATATCAGAAAATCTTCTTTTGCTGTAAAAGCAAATAGATGAAATAATAGAAATTTTCCATTTTCCATTTAGCACATCCATAGCGTCATGGACAGCCATAAGCTCCTTTTTGTGGCATAGGTTGTGGCATGTGTTGTTACTCATAAGTTACTTTGTTACTCGAATGTTACTGTTACTTTTCGTTACAAAGTAACCAAAATAAATTAGACATTTTAACTTTGTACTAAATCAAAAAATAAGATATGATCTTTACAAACAAAAACGTCTTGATTACAGGCGGTAGTACAGGAATTGGATTAGCAACTGCAAAAGCATTTATCAACGCGGGTGCAAATGTTTGGATTACCGGAAGAAATGCCGACAATCTGCAAAAGGCAGCGGAAGAAATCAAAAGTCCAAAATTGAAAACTGTTGTTTCTGATACTTCTAAACTCACAGAAATTTCGATATTGGAAAAAGTGATTTCAGAAAGTGAAGTGAAATTAGACGTACTTTTTTTAAATGCGGGAATTGGGGTCTTTTCACCAATTGCACAAGTTACCGAAGAGGAATTCGATGCACAATTCAACACGAATGTCAAAGGTCATTTTTTCACATTGCAAAAGTTAATCCCACACTTGTCTGATGGTGCTTCCGTCTTATTTACGTCTTCAAGTGTTGCAACAGCCGCTAATTTAGGGACGGGCGTATATTCTGCAACAAAAGGGGCACTAAATAAAATTGCCCAAGTTGCGGCAAATGAATTGGCCCCAAGAAAAATTCGTGTTAATATAATTAGCCCCGGGCCAATTACAACCCCAGGCTTAGCAAGTGTACTACCTCCGGAAGCAAAAGAATATTTGGCTTCAGTAACTGCATTGCAGAGAATGGGTGATCCTGACGAGATTGCAAAAACAGCGCTGTTTTTGGCTTCAGACGCGGCAAGCTATATTACCGGAACAGAAATAAAAGCTGATGGTGGCTATTTAAACTATGCGTTGAAATAAGAAATCGGTAAGTTGATTATTAACAACCCTCCAAAAGACAATTATGGAGGGTTATTAATTTTAAACAGCATAATACGTTTAACTTTCTACTGGTCAGGGTTTGTAACTCTGTCCATTGAGCTAAGGATCTGTGATCCTATTGATTTAATTCAACAACTCAATTACAGATTTTAGGTTGATAAAAGAAGCATGCTAATCCCATTGATGCTTCTTTTATCAACCTTTTTTTTAAGGTATTAAAGTTTAATGTTATAGGAGCAACCAGCACATTTGGATATTGTAGGGGGATTAAAAAAATCCTAAGCTTAAAGGACGGATTAGTATTAACAAATCATTAAATATTTAATTATTATTTTATTTGTAATTTTTTTGTTATAAATTGCATAAGAAAAGGAGGGAAAATATGGCAGGAAAAGAAAACTAAAACGTACAACGAAAATTAAAGAACGTATTAAAAAATCTACTAAATTTTAAAAAACATGAAAACTAAATTTTTTAACAGTACTATCTTGGTTGTTTTATTTTCAGTATTTGTTACTTCTTGTAAAAAAGAAAATAATGATGAAAAAATTGCATCAAAAACTAAAACAACTTTTGATAAAAGTGAAGTAATAAAAAATGTGGTTGTGTTTTCAAATGTATGATGATCTAATATTTCGTTCGTAGATAGCAGTTTTCATAATTGAATAGTGGTAGATAAGCTTTTTCGAGAAGCAAACTGTCCGTCTTGCCAGCCTTCTTAGCCTTGTCCTGAACCATGTATTTACCCCTTCTATCTTTTTTGTGTGTTTTTTGCCTATAATGTGTTTTTCTTTTGGCAGCACTTGTGCAAATGCACCCCAGTGATCGGTACAAAAAAAGCCGATTTCCAGCCCCTGCAGCTTTTTTAGCAAAGCTTTTATATTCCGCTTGTCCCTTTTGCCCCAGCTTGCCGCTATGATCTCACCACTTTGTTTACAAATAGCGTACAGCAGCCACACTTTCCTTTGTTTATTTCCTACATATGACCACTGTTCATCTATCTGAACCAGGTGGTACGAACTACGTTTCGGCTTGATTTCAGAAGCTTTGCCCATGCTTAAAATACTTCTGAGCACGCAGTTCGCACTTATGCCCAGTACAACAGCACAGTCCCTTACGCCACTGCCCCTCAAAAGCATCCGCTTTAACAAACCCTTGTTCTTGTGGTCTGCGCCCCAGTAAAGGTATTCTTCCTGGAACTGCAGGCTACAATCCTTGCAAAGCAAATTTTGAAAACCTGTCTTTTTCTTCCCGTTTTTTACTACCTTGCCACTATGGCAGCGGGGGCAGCCAACTGTTTTGTTTGATTTCACAACCAACAAACTTCGGCAGCCCTGCTGCTATTTTAGCCCATCATACTTTTATTAACACAACCAAAAATGTAAACAACCTCGCAGCTTTTATTAACAAAAAAAGGTCACAAAAAACAAGTAATTTAAAAGTTAATACTTACCAAAACGAAAATGATTATTATGGATTAGCGTTCATGCACGATAATTATGGAGATTCAGGGGTAGCTGCTTACTATGCCCCTGACCCCATTATGAGTCAAAATTATAATCCTACATTTACCACTACGACAGAAGATTTTAATAATTCTACTCCTGAAATTTTATTCCAAAAAATCCATTCTGATCTAACTGCATTTTGTGATCTAAACGGAATAACTGACGCATTAAAGTCATCACCTGCCGTTCGAGAAAGTATAAATGGCATTTCAGCTACATTAAAAACTATTGCAGATACTGAGATGAATAATTATATCTATAATAGTGTGGACACAACAAATTTTAACGAGGATGATTATTATAATTCTATAAAGTTAAAGGCTACTGTGGCGATAAATAATTATATGTACAATGTTGGAAATTCAATTTCTTTAAACCCTAATGAACAAACCAATATCCTAGTTGCTTCAAGCTATGCCCTTCAAATGGTTAATACTATAGACTTCAGAGCTTTTTTAACGGAACAAGGAACTAATAATTTATCAGTACAATCAATTAACAATGTAAAGGTTAATGGGTTTTTTAGTAGTATATTTAAAGTCGTAACCAAGGTCGCAAAAATTATTGCTGCAACTGTAGTAACAGCAGTTGTAGTGATTGCATCAGCGGCAGTAGGTGCAGTTTTAGGCTCTGGGTTTGCATCGACTGATCCATCGGGAACAGATAAGGGGGAATACGCCAGTTTTACTGCAGTAGGAGGTGCAGCATATGGTTTGGATCGAATGATTTATCATACCAATTTATGGAAATGGGCACTTAGATGATCAAATTTATTTACAATAAAAATATGTACAAATATTTTATCTGCTTAGTATTAATTTTATGCTGCTTAGAAAGTAAAGCACAAAACAGTTATAAAATAGAAAGGTCAACATTTAGTGTAGTCAGTAGATTAGGATTACCAGGCGGTAGTCCTACTAAGGATGAATTTAAAAGTTATTATTCTATTGGCGCACGAAGAGAGTTTTCTTTAGGTAAAGTAATTTCCTTAAATGCAATTACTGACTATAATACAATGCCGGGTAAAAATTCTTATGCTAATCTAAATTTAGTTTGTTTGGGTGGTGGCATAACATTTTATCCTATGTCCATTATTGATCCGCTAATTTTAGGTATAAAGTATGATAATAATGAAGCAAAAAAAATGGTTTTTATTTTGAGGAAGAATTTGAAACTAATTTAAACAATAGTCAATATGGTAATATAGGAAAAGTATTTGTCATAAAATTCGAATTTAATATTGTAAAGATCCACCTCAATAAAAATTTAATTATTTCACCAAAATTCGGAATAACAGCAAACACTTCTAACAACTTCCCAGGTGGTCAAGATAAACCTTTAAATTTTACCTATTTAGGTGTTGGAATAGATTTTGGCAGGAACAAAAAATAATTTTTACAATGCGCAAGGAGCTATCCCAAAATTCAGGGATAGCTCCTTTTTATATTTTATTCAGTTTAGTTTCCATGCTTCTTTTATCACACAGAAATCAGTAGTTATTATAATTTTTGTATCGATATAATAGCAAAGCACCAATATAATATTCTGCTGGTCAGGGTTTGCAACCCTGGCCCCTTGAGCTAAGGATTTGTGATCCTTTCGTTTCAATCAACGGACTCAGTTAAGATTTAGGTTGATAAAAGAAGTATGCTTATCCCTCTTGATGCTTCTTTTATCAACCTTTTTTTAGAATTTTATAGGTGCAACAAACAGGCTAAAACTTTAGTGGGATTAAAAGTCTTAGTTAAATGATTTTCTGAAATCCAAAGGCGAAAGGTTTGTTTTTGTTTTGAACAACTTGCTGAACGACTGCAAATGTTCAAATCCCAACTCGTAAGCAATTTCACTCACAGACAGATCGGTGGTTGACAATTTTTCTTTGGCTTTTTCAATCAACTTTTCATGGATGTGCTGCTGGGTGTTTTGCCCTGTCAATACCTGTAACAAACTACTCAAATACTTGGGCGAAAGATGCAATTGTTCGGCAACATATCGAACGGTTGGCAAACCCCTGTTGATTAAATCGTTGCTGTTAAAATACGCGCTAACCAATTTTTCCAAACGTTCCAGTATCTGGTGATTGGCTTTTTCCCTGGTGATGAACTGCCGATGGTAAAACCTGTCGGCATAATTGAGCAGGGTTTCCATATGGGAAATGATAATGCTTTTGCTAAACTTGTCGATGTTGGAATGATATTCCTGCTGGATATTAAGGATGATATTATTGATGACAGCTTCTTCTTTTTCGGAAAGGAATAAGGCTTCGTTAAGCGAATAATCCCAAAAATCATATTGCTTGATGGTTTTGGCCAATGGCGTATCCCATAAAAAATCAGGATGTATGTTGATCACCCACCCTGACTGTTTTAATGCTTCAGCTTTGTTATCAAGCGCAATACTAAAAACTTGATTTGGCGACATGAAAGACATTACGCCTTCATTAAAATCAAATGGTTGTTGCCCGTATTTTACTTTAACGCCGGACATTCTTTTTACGCCAATAGAATAAAAATCTAACAACAAATTCATCGGCTCATCGCTATGCAAATGCGAAACGGTTGCAACATCTATTACGCTAATCAACGGATGTTGGGGTTTGGGCAAATTTCTAAACTGGTGAAATTCGCTTATGGTTTTAAAATGCTTCATGCCCGGCCGTCTTCTTTTTTGATTTCCAACACCAACTTGCCACGCACATGAAAGGTTTCGCTTTCACGGTGCGCTTCGGCAACTTGTTCCAAAGGATAAACTTTACTGATGGTAACCTTCACCTTGCCTTTATCAATTAATTGGGCAATTTCTGTTAACCATTCCCGATGGTTCATTTGTGCATAAAGAAGTTCACCTTTCGCGTTCTTTTTCTTTAAAGCTTCTAAAACCGTTTCATCAAATGGAAAATCAACGTTTACACTCACCAAAATCCCGCCACTTTTTAATACGCCAACAGATTTCATTCTGTCGTTATTATCACGAAGCGGCGAAGCGTCAAACACAAGGTCAATGTCTTGCAACAAGTCTTCAAACTTTTGGCTTCTGTAATCAATCACTTCATCAGCACCGATCTGCTTTAAATAATCCAAGTTGCCGACCGAAGCGGTGCCGATAACATAAGCACCTTTTGCTTTTGCAAACTGTACTGCAAAACTTCCAACACCACCAGATGCTCCGTGAATGAGAATGCGTTGCCCAGCCTGCAGCTTTCCCAACTCAAAAATACCCGTCCAGGCCACAAGCCCAACCAAAGGCACACCTGCTGCCTCATTAAAAGAAATACTCTTTGGTTTTACCGAGAACTGACTTGCTTTTGCAGCACAATATTCCGCATAACTTCCATTGCTGCCGGGAAAATTAGGGATACCATACACTTCATCCCCTTTTTTTAGTTCAGTTACCTCGCTGCCTGTTTCTTCTACAATGCCTGCTGCGTCCCAGCCTAATGTCATAGGCAGCGTTAAGTAAGGCTTTAAAAAATCATTTCCGCCATTACGGACTACCCAGTCTACAGGGTTTACGCCGCTGGCATATACTTTCACTAAAATCTCATCGGCTGCGGGAACTGGGCGTTCTACTTCTTCCAGTTTCATTACCTCTGGCCCGCCAAATTCATGAATTCTAATCGCTTTCATAATAAATTATTTTTTCTTTTTGTTGATGGTACAAAGCTCATCATCCATTCAAAAATAGATTTAGTGAAAACACCTTTTGTTTTAGTCAAAATGCAGATGTGTGTTGACTTGAACAAATTATGGAAATAATATTTTCTCCAAATAAAAAATCCTGCCGCACTAAGCGGCAGGATTATAAATACTTCTTTTACCCTATAAAAATTGGTGAGATAGGTTTGTGCAAATTTACTTTTTCGCCCTCAATGCCTTCACTTCCGGTTCTGTAACCGCGCTTGCCTTGTTGCCAAAACTGTTGCGCACATAAGTCAGTACATCGGCAATTTGCTGGTCGGTCAAAAAATCGTGCGAGGGCATCACGTTCTGGTACATGTTGCCGTCAATTTCCTGGTGGCTCAAACCTTTTAGAAGAATAGTGATCAACCGGGTTTTATCGCCCAAAACGTAACTGGTTTTAATTAATGGCGGGTTCATGTTCTGCACGCCATAACCGTCCGGCTGATGGCAGGAAACACAGCTTTGGGAATAAATTGCTTGCCCGTTCGTCATCGAAGCTTTTGAGGCCGACGAAATTTCGATTCTGTTTTTACTGGCAACAGGTTTATGCGCTGGTGCTTTTTTTACCTGTGCAAAAATAATGTGGGTTGAAAAAAGCACAAACAAGGTTAACAAAAAAGGCTTCATGATTTTTTATACGTGATTTTGTACAGCGTTCCTTTTGAATCATCGGTTACATAAAGCGAACCGTCTGGCCCTTGCGCCAAGCCGCATGGGCGATGTTCGGCACGGCCGGAAGCAGTTTGTGCAGCCGATCCAGAAAACCCATCAGCAAATACTTCCCATTGGCCGGTTGGTTTGCCATTCTTAAACGGTTGAAAAACCACAAAATATCCGGCTTGCGGTTCTGGCGAACGGTTCCAGGAACCATGAAAAGCAATAAAAGCGCCGTTCTTATATTTTTCGGGGAATTGATTTCCCGTGTAAAAAAGCAAACCATTTGGCGCCATGTGGGCAGGATAAGCGGCGGCAGGTTCTAAATATTCGGTCGTAGATTTTTTTCCATCGCCGCCATATTCCGGTGCCACCATTTCTTTGTGTTGAATCGGATCGTAATAAATATAAGGCCAGCCTGCGTTGGCGCCTTTTTTCAAGGCGTACATCGTTTCGGCAGGCAGGTTTGCATTGTCTTTTACGGTGTACATATCCGGGAAAATATCGTGCAATTGGTCACGGCCGTGCTGCATTACATAAAGCTGGTTATCTTGTTTGTTCCAGTCTAAACCAACCACATTGCGCAAACCGGTTGCATAGCGTGTGCCATCACCCAATTGCTGGTTT
Organism: uncultured Mucilaginibacter sp.; assembly: GCF_937859865.1. Classification (GTDB taxonomy): domain Bacteria; phylum Bacteroidota; class Bacteroidia; order Sphingobacteriales; family Sphingobacteriaceae; genus Mucilaginibacter_A. Next base: position 26,680 of record NZ_CALMAT010000009.1, on the reverse strand, counting down.
GGCTTATCGGTTTTAAACATCCAGATGCCGCCTGCAGAATCCAACAACGGACAACCTTTAACGCCCATCGAACCACGCTGGCGGTCTTTTTCCTGGCAGGAATTTAAATAAGCACCAATATTTACGTAGATGTTGTTGTTGTCATCCACCAAAATAGATTTGGTTTCGTGCTGAAAACGGCTGATCAAACCAGTAACAATTTTCTCCGGAGCGTTTGGGTTGATGACTTCATTCTGCGCATTCAACTTGTAACGGAAGATTTCTTCGTTGGAAGAATCGTACAGGTAACCGTTTTTGATGTAAATCCCGGTTCCGCCATAGTTTCCAAAACCTGATTTTACAACAGCTTTGCCATCGCTTTCGTGCAAAACCAACGTTCCTTTTCCATTTACCGGCCGCGCCAAACGTACATAAATATCGTGTTGCGGCGTAACAACCAAATGCCTTGCGCTGCCCAAGTTGCTGGCTAAAATAGTTGCCGAAAAACCTTCCGGCGTTTTTAAACCTGCATTTTTAACGGCTGTTTGCGCGTTTGAAAGTTGGGCCAAAGTGCTTAAAGCGATACAAACCGGAATGGCAATTTTTGTGGCAGATACCTTGAAATTACTTAAAAAGTGAGTTTTTAAATTTAGCATATCGGTAATAATTGTTTTGTTAAAAGATTATGTAAGTTTCGGTTTGCCTAAATAAGCATAAATTATCGGTAATGTTTTATTTTCCCGGTAATTAGAACAGTAAGATTTTCATTACGGATGTTAAAGTTTCTGCCAACATAAAAGTCCTTCTATCTTCAAGTAAATACTGCCATAAATATTTGCTGAAATTAGGGTTGCTTTATTATCGCAGTACTTGATACAATTTTAGCAAATGCTTCTTTTACCTGCAAATTTTCAGGTCGGCGTTTACTTTTTCCACCTCGTACAAACCTTGCTGGTTGCCAAAAGCATTGGTTACATAAGTAATCACTTCGGCAATTTCAATTGGCGCCAGTTGCGTTTGCGCTGGCATTTGTGCATTGTAAGTTTTTCCGTTTACGCTGATCGTTCCTTTCAGACCGTTTTGAACGATACATGCCAACTGGTTTTTGTTTTTTTTGAGATAATCTGCTTCTTTTAGCGGCGGAAAAAGTTCGCCCAAACCTTCACCGTTTTCGGCATGGCAGTTTTTGCAGTTGGTTTGATACAAATTCCTTCCCTGGATAAAATAACGCTTGTATTCAATCTCGGCCTCGCTTTGGCAGGAAAGGAAAAAAGTAGTTAGGATAAAGGTGAAAGGTAAAAGGAGAACCATCAAACGTTTCATGCTTTCTGGTTTTCGTCTTCGTCCATCAGCAGCTTTACATCCACAATCAACTGGTCAACCTGCTTTTTGTCGGTGCCGTCGTACGCGCCACGGACACGGCCTTTTTTATCCACCAAAACCAGCCAGCCCTGGTGCACATAACCGCCCTTCGCCCGTTTGTCTTCGGCTACCGAAACCAAATAATTCTTTTCGGCCAATTGGTAAACATCTTCCTTTTTCCCTAACAAAAAATACCACTGATCGGCTTTTGCGCCCAGCTTCTCCGCATAATTTTTTAAAACCGGAATGGTATCGTGCCGCGGGTCAATCGTAAAAGAAACCAGTTTAAAATTGGGTTTGCCCTGATAAGCTTTGGCAACCGAAAGCATGTTGCGCTGCATCGTTGGGCAAATCGAAGGGCAGGAAGTAAAGAAAAAATCGGCCACATAGGTTTTGCCGCGCAGGTTTTCTTCGCTGATGGTTTCGCGGTTCTGGTCAACAAAACTAAAGGGCGGAATGGTAGCGTAAACCGTATCCGTAAATGTTTTCCCGTCAACTGTTTTGGTGATCGGTTGCCGCTCACCGTAAATAGGCAGTTTTGTTTCTTTAACTTTATTTTGGCAGGCCGCAAAAGCCAGCAGGGCAATGAGCGCAGGCCCTATTAATTTTAACTTCTTCATTTCTTTTTAAATTTTAACAAGTATTGGTTTGATTCCTGGATAACGGAATTGTAAGCTGTATTGATTTGGCCGACGATCTTTTTTTGCTGCGCCAGGTAATCCATCACTTCCTGGTGTGGTTTTCCTGTAAAATCTGGGTTGTAATTGTGCATCCAGTCGCTCATCGCATCATCTGTTTTCAAAATCCGGCTGCTCAAATTGCGCATCGTTTTATTCTCTGCGGAAGTATCCAAACTTGGAAATGCTTTTTTTACACTATCTTTTTTCAGGATCAGTATATCTAATTTCATTTTGTTTTGCATCGCGGTTTCGCCGTCGGCCATCACTTTTTCGTGCATTTCCATCACTTCGGCCTCCAGCTTTTTCTCATCGGTTTTGGTGTCTTTGCAAGCGGCAAAAACCAGCAGAAAAGCGGCAATTATTATTCTATATTTCATTGTTCTGTTATTTTAAATTATGGTTCGGCAACTTACAGTTCTTTGTGTTTTTAGATGGATAAAAGAAGCATGTCATTCTTTTTCCACCAGTTCCATTCCGCATTTCCTGCAAACGCCCGGCTTGTTTTCCACCACTTCCGGGTGCATCGGGCAAGTATATTTGATACTGTTTTTACCGGTATAAATTGTGTCTTTTGGGTTTTCCGCAGTTTGTTGATCACTTTGCTTACAAGCCGAAACAGAAAGGATTATAACAGCAAAAAGAGTTATTTTTTTCATGGGGAAGAATATTTTTAAACAGATTTATTACCGATAAAAGAAGCAAAGCCAAACAACGAAACCACCAAAACGCCAAGCGCAGCCAGCATACTTACAATATCGCGAACGTTTTTTCCGGCCCAGGTCATGCCAAAATATTTATGCAAAAAGATAAACGACAAACCTTCTGCCCTGTCAATCCCGGCAACGGTGGTAGAAAGTTTGGATGATGTAGTTTCGATATACCAGTTTTCCTGGTTCGGGTAACTCACTTTTTCTACCGGCAAACGCTTGTTGATAAAACCGTACTCGTTATCAAACTGCTTAATTAAAGTAATGGTTTTGGGTTGAAGATTTGCCTTTTGCTCCGCCGAACTCCGGTAAAAATTACTGATAAAAGCAGCATATTGCTGGTCGCCGTTTGGCAATTCTTTTCCGTTTTGCGCATCAAAATACAAAACTTGTTTTTTTGTATTTAGAGCTTGATAATAAGCACGGTTTTGAAATTGAACCAAAGCAATTTTCTTGATGTTTGAATCTGCCAAAGGCAATTTTAAGTTGGATAAAAGCAGTTCGTTTCGCTGGATGAGTTGCGCGTAGTGAACTTTTTCGGGCTGGATATTGTGCAGTTTCACCAGCAAATGGAAAGCACCGCTGGCAACGAAAGTGAATAGCACGAAAGAAACAATCAGCCCGATTTGGCGATGAAAACGGTGTACAAAACGCTCGTCTTCGCGCCCTTCGGCTTTTCGTTTTTGTTGGATGGATTTGAATTTCTTCCAAAACAAACCATAAACCGTCAATCCGCTCAGCAACGATAAAAACATAATGCTGACAATCACCAGCAACACCACGATCCTAAACTTTTCTCCGCCGATTGTGGCCAAAAATTGCCAGGTATGGAACTGTTCAAAAATCCAAAGAAAACCTTTCCGCGTGTTGTTGTTGAAAGTTGCCATGCGACTTTGCCCGGTTTCCACGTAAATATCCATGCCATCGGGCCGGTCAAAACTAATTTTCCAGACCGGCAGCAAATGGTTGATGGGCTGGTATTGATCATCAAAAGTGGTTTGCAGCAATGCTTCTTTTATCGGTGTTTTTTTGTCGTTGGTGAAAAACCGGGCCAGGTAAATTGCGTAAAGCTTGTCGCCATCAGGAAGCGGAATGCTGTTTTTAGCACTATAATATTGGTAGCTGCTGTCGCGGTTTAAAATCTGGTAAAACGTTCCGCGGTCAAAATTAACCAATCCAAAATTCCGGATTTCGGCGAGGTGGTTTCTATCCAAAACTTCCTGCAAAGAAAGCTGCGGCTGCATTTCCGATTGTGTTTTGGGATGAAAAACTTCCTGCGGGATAAACGGCCTAAACCAGTTGGACATAAACGGGTGCGACAAACCGCTGATCGTCCAAAATATCACCGGAACCAATGCCACCAAACCCAAAACGCGGTGCCATTTATAAAAATTGCTTTTAACAATTCGCTTTGTTTTGCTGTCTTTTTCGGGCGGAGCCAAAACATTGGATGCTGTTTTTATCATACAAAAATCAGTGTTTGGAAAAGTTATAACTGATGCCTAAATTGTAAATGCGCGGCGAACCGGTGTTGTAAGTATCGCCGTAGGAATTGCCGGTTACGGTGGTTGCGTAGAGTTTATTGGCAAGGTTAAGCACGTTGAGCCAAACGCCCGCGCCTTTCAGCAAATCCTTTTTAAAATCGTAGCCCAAACGCAAATTGTAAATGTTGTAGCCGCCATACGTTTTGGTATTGGCCGGATTGGTGAAGTACGAATTGATGTGCTGCCACTCTCCCGCCACGCGGAAACCTTGAAAATACATTGGTTTGTACGAAATTTCCGAATTGGCGATCCAGGCCGGCGCGTTGATCATGCGGTTGCCGTTGTAACTGATGGAATAATTTTTTCCGGCAGCATTGGTAGCTACTTCGCTGTAATCCAAATAAGTATGTTGCGCGTTTGTTCCGCTAAAACGAAACGATACTTCTTTTACCGGCAAATAATTGATGCTGTATTCGATGCCGCGGTGGCGCGTTGCACCGGCGTTTTGGTTTTGCGTGGTGTTATCGGGCAAAAGCTGGCTGATGATTTCGTTGCGGCCTTCCAGATCGTACAAACTCAATTCGAAGTACATTTTTTTATTCAAAGCCGAAAGCCATCCGCCAACCTCATAATTGTTAAACGTGGCTTGTTTAAGCGGAACCAATTGGCGCGAACTGTACAAATTGCTCGTTTCAGGCGGTTGGAAACCGGCGCTGTAATTAGCGTAAAAACCTTGGTTATTTCCAAAGTTGTAAGTCAAACCCAGCTTCGGTGCCAAAATGTTGAAGTCGTTGGTTTCCTGTTGTTTATACTTGGTGTTGCTTGGTGGCAAGCCATTTTCAAAATTGTAATGCACACGATCGTAACGCAAACCAGCAACAATTCGTAAAGCTTCAATTGGCTTCAATTCGTATTGCGCATAAGCTGCAGTGTTAAACAGTTTGATCTGATAATCATCCAAATATCGGCCGGTATTTACAAAATCGGTGTAGTAATTTCGCTCAACGTCTTTGGTAATGCTGAGGTATTGCGCGTAGTAAGAACTCGGACTATCATCCAGATAAGCACCCAAAATTAAGCGCGAATGCAGGAAACCAAAATCTGCGCGGTGCTGCGCCAAAAAGCCGTAACTGCGAAACTTCTGGTCGTTTACTTGTCCGTTCGAACTCAGGTATTGTCCAGCCGCATTTCGAACATCGCCAATGTAATAACTGGGCAATTGTGCGGTGGAATTATCCCTGAAAAAAGCAGTGATAAAAGAAGCATTACGTTCGTTCCAAGCATGATCCAAACGCGCGCTGCTACGAAAAGCTTCCACTTTTCGATACGTAAAACGCTGGTTGGAGCCGTAACTTTTATCGTAAAAATGCGCGCTATCCAACGTTCCTGGCGTTTGTGTGTTGAGGTAATTGTAGGAAGCGGCGGCGGTTAAACGCGTGGCGGCGTCAAAATCATACGTAGATTTGAGGTTGAAAGAATACTTGTCAAAATCAGAATAATCCTGCCAGCCATTTTTTTGATGCGCTACATAACCGCCCGCATACAAACCAAATTTTCCGGCAGTAAAACCAGCATTGGCATCCACGCGGCGGTAATGGTATTGGTCACCCTGCAAACTCACGTTTCCGGCATAACCCGAAGGCGGATTTTGCGTGATAAAATTAACCGCGCCACCAACCGAATTGCTGCCGTAAAGCGAAGAAGCCGGGCCTTTAATCACTTCAATATCGCGCACGCTGCTCATGTTGATTTCGTACAAAGAATTATGGTTAAAAATACCGGTCGGCCGGATGGGCAAACCATCTTCCATGTACAAATACAAAGCGCTTAAAGTAATAGGCTGGCGGATGGCCATCGTATGCTGCTCGTTGCCCAGATCAACCATGTAAACGCCGGCAACTTTATTCAACAATTGGTATAATGCTGTTGCCTTGGTGTCTTGAATTTGCATTGAAGTGATCTTGCTGATGGCGATTGGTGCATCCTGCCGCGCTTGCTTTTCTCTACTTGCAGAAACAATAACGGGTTGCAGATCAAGCGTTGCCGGTTGCAGGCTAATGTTTAAGGTTGAAGCAGAAATATTAACAATTTTTGAAGTATAACCCGTCATCGAAAACCGGATTTTAACTGTTCCTTGCGGTAAGTTTAGATTGTATTTTCCTTGTGCATTGGTTTGGCCGAGGTCTTTAAAAACATTCAAATCCGCGCCAGCCGAACTTATAACAACATTGGATAAAGGTTCGTGGGTAATGGCATCGGTAACCGTTCCTTGCAATAAATTTTGTGCATTCACAAACGAAGGGACAATGAAAAAGAGTAGGTAAAAGAAGTATCGCTTCATAGAAACAGGCAGGAAGTTTTCCGCTTCCCGAAAAAAATAAATGGATAATTGAGTTAAAAGGAAGCTGTTTTGCAGAATTTACACAGCAGGTTTCAGTCCAATTAATTTGAAATGAACACTAAAAAAACAGCCTTAAAAGAAGCATTTATCCTGCCTGTGGCGGGCGAAAAACAGCGCCGGGATTTGGCGTTTGAAAGTCGGAACAATAAGGCGTGGCAATAATCTGCAACAATTGTGCGTGGAATTTAACTTCAGAAGAAACCACCAAATAACTTTCCTGGAACAAGCTTTTTTGCGTTTGGCGCTCCTCGCTTTTCTCTTTTTCTTCGGCCTGTTTGATCTTTTTCATCAAATAACAATGGCCGTTACAGTGCATCCAAGGCTTGTCGCGGTTTTCGCACAAATTGCTGGCGATGTATTTTTGGTTTATCCCGAAACCTGCACAAACGAAAAGCCGGCCAAAATTAGCCGAAACCACCGCCAAAAGCAGAAAAAGGGAAACTACACGCCGAAGCATCATTGCAACAAAGGTAAATGGCGTAACTTAAACATTCAAGTGTTACGTATAAATTAATTTGCCCTGATGTTAATTCGATAAAATTTATACTTTTAAAAAATGATCCGCAAATTATCCATCGTCATTCCGGCTTACAACGAGGCGCAAACCATCCACCTCATTCTAAATAAATTAAAGCAGGTTGAGTTGGTTAACCAGATTGAAAAAGAAGTGATTATTGTAAACGATTGCTCTACCGATGGCACCGAAAATACAATTCTAACTTATAAATCCAACAACCCTGACCTGCCAATTAATTATTTTAAACATGAAATTAACCAGGGAAAAGGCGCGGCTTTGCACACCGGCATTGCCAAAGCAACCGGCGAATATTTGATTGTGCAAGATGCCGATTTGGAATACGACCCGAACGAATACAACGACTTATTAAAGCCTGTCATCACCGGTTTTGCCGATGTGGTTTACGGCTCCAGGTTTATGGGCAGCAACCCGCACCGCATTTTGTTTTTCTGGCATACCATCGGCAACAAAATTTTGACCACTTTTTCTAACATGTGCACCAATCTCAATTTAACAGATATGGAAACTTGTTACAAGTTGTTTAAAACAGACGTGATCCAAAACATCCAATTAAAAGAAAAACGTTTTGGATTTGAACCTGAAGTTACGGCGAAAATTGCACGCGTGCCCAAAATAAGGATTTACGAAGTTGGCATTTCGTATTACGGAAGGACGTATGAAGAAGGAAAAAAAATTGGCTGGAAAGATGGTTTCCGGGCTTTGTATTCGATCACAAAATACGGACTTTTTAAAATGTAATTGGATATGAAAAAACTTTTACGTTGGTATTCTGGCTTAAATATTTATTTACAATTAGCTCCATTTCTATTATTGTATTTGGCGATTTGTGTTGTACTTGCGCCACATAATTTTGTGGATGATGAAGAACGATACATCCGGTTTGCAAGAAACATTTTACACGGGTTTTATTCGCCGCCGCTTCCCAATATTGACCTTTGGAACGGGCCGGGTTATCCATTAGTTGTAGCGCCTTTTTTGTTATTGAAACTTCCGTTGATGATCATCCGAATATTGAATGCTTTGATGATGTACGCTTCATTGGTACTTGTTTATAAAACCATCCGGCTTTATGCTTCTCAAAAAACAGCCTTAGTTTGTGCAATTTTATTAGGATTGTATTTTCCGGTTTACGAAAAAATCCCATTGGTTTTGACAGAATGTTTAACCTGGTTTTTAATAAGCTTGATTGGTTATTTGTTTTTTAAGATTGGAAAAGAGAAAAAGCTTTCCTCAAAAACAATTTGGCTTTGTGCCATTGCAATTGCATTTTTAACTATGACTAAAGTTGTATTCGGCTATGTGATTATCGCTATGTTGTTTATTTCTTTGATACTGTTTTTACTGCCTAAATTTCGGTCATCGGCAAAAAAATTTACCTACGTATTTGCCCTGTCGTTTTTACTTTGCGTACCTTATCTTGTTTACACTTACAGCGTTACGCACAAACCTTTTTATTGGACAAACAGCGGCGGCTGGTCGTTGTACAACATGAGTGCGCCGTATCCAAATGATTGGGGCGATTGGAAAGATAACCCGCAAATGTTGCAAAACCCAAACTACAAAGTTTTTGTGGACAGCGTTTTAAAATTACCACCATTAGAGCGCGATGCAATTTACAAAACCAAAGCAATTGAAAACATCAAACATTATCCAAAGAAATATATGCTAAATTGCGTGGCCAATTTGGGTCGTATGTTTTTCTCATACCCTTTCACCAACATGGAACAAGATGTTAAAACTTATTTCACCATTATTCCAAATATGTTTGTGCTTGTTTTTATGGTAATTACGCTTGGATTGGGCATTTTTCATTATAAAAAACTACCGCAAGAAATAATTCTACTGCTTTTGTTCATCTTAATTTACCTGGCTGGAAGTACACTGGTAAGTGCTTTCAGAAGAATGTTTTATATCACGATGCCTTTTTGGACAGTCTTTATCGCTTATGTTTTAACCAATATTGTTTCCATTAAATTTAAGCATAACAGAGATTAATTTCAAAAAATTAGATTTTACTTGTGTGTTTTCTAATGCTTCTTTTATCGGCAAAATTTAGTGTGCCTACAAAGCTTTTAATCCTATTGTTCATCAAACTTTACCAACTGGAAAATATGTTTTTCATCCTCTCAAAACTATTAATCTTTTTTATTTTCCCAATCATGTGGATTATCATTTTGCTCCTGTTTGCGTGTTTTACAAAACATAAAAGGCATCGTCGCGTAGCTATAATTGCAAGTGTTGTCCTGTTGCTTTTTTTCTCTGATCCATTTTTATTAAACCAATTTGCCAAATATTGGGACATCCAAACCACAACCTTAAAAAAAAACAATTATAGTTGTGCTTTAATTTTAGGCGGTTACATTAACGAAGATAATAGTGGTCATGGTTTTTTAAACGCTGCTTCTGATCGGTTTATCCAAGGCATCAAACTAAAAGAAAACGGAACCGTAAGCCATTTACTTTTTACCGGCGGCAGTGCAAACTTAGTTCCCGACAAATTTAATTTTACCGAAGGCAATTGGATCAGAACAGAAGCCCGAAGTTTTAATATTGCTGATAGTGCCTTATTGTTTGAAAAAAAATCGCGCAACACAATTGAAAATATCCAATTTTCAAAACAAATTTTAGAAGCCAAACATTTGCCGCCACCATATTTGCTGATTACTTCGGCCTTTCACATGCGGCGTGCTTTGTTGATTTGCAAAAAAGCAAACCTAAATATTGAGCCATATCCTTGTAACTATTTTGCCGGAAAAGGGCTTTTTACTTTTGCTGATTTTATTCCGTCTGCACAAACTTTGTCGGATTGGAATATTTATGTTAAAGAGTTGGTTGGATATGTTGTTACTTCAATAAAAAGCTGATTTAAATTAAAATTGGAGAAATTACATTGACAACCAAAACCTATGCTTTTTAACTCTTATTCATTTCTGGTTTTTTTTATCATTGTTACAAGTTTATATTATTTGTTGCCTTATTCAAAAAGATGGTTGTTGCTTTTGTTAAGCAGTTGCTATTTTTACATGGCTTTTGTTCCGGTTTATATTCTAATTTTAGGTTTCACCATTGTTGTTGATTACTTTGCCGGAATTTGGATTGAAAACGCACAAGGCAAACATCGTAAGTTGTTTTTAATCTTAAGTTTAATTGCAAACATTGGCGTATTGGTTTTTTTTAAATATTTCAATTTTATCAATCAAAACCTAAGCTTTTTATTGGAGAACTTTGAAACGAAAAACCCACTTCCGTACTTGTCAATTTTGTTGCCAATCGGTTTGTCTTTTCATACTTTCCAAGCCATGAGTTATACCATCGAAGTGTATCGCGGCAATCATCCAGCCGAAAAACACTTTGGTATTTACGCTTTGTATGTCATGTTTTATCCGCAATTAGTGGCCGGTCCAATCGAGCGGCCACAAAATATTTTATACCAATTTAGGGAAAAGCACCATTTTAATTACGAACAAGTTACCATCGGATTGAAACTTGCGGCTTGGGGTTTGTTTAAAAAAGTGGTGATTGCCGACCGGCTTTCAATTGTGGTAGATTCGGTTTACAACCATCCGCAGCATTTCAATAGTTTCAGCTTAATTTTGGCAACCGTATTTTTTGCTTTTCAAATCTTTTGCGATTTCTCCGGCTATTCGGACATGGCTATCGGCATTGCAAGGGTAATGGGTTTTAGGTTGATGGTTAACTTTAACAAACCTTACCAGGCCAAAAGTTTGCACGAGTTTTGGCAACGCTGGCACATTTCCTTATCCACCTGGTTTCGCGATTACTTGTACATTCCGTTGGGCGGAAACAGGGTTGCCATTTCCCGTTGGTATTTTAACTTGTTTATTGTTTTTCTGATTAGCGGCTTGTGGCACGGCGCCAGTTGGACGTATATCATTTGGGGAGCTTTGCATGGCTTTTACCTCATCTTTGCGATCATTACCAAAAACTTTCGAGAGAAAACCAACAAGCTTCTTTTACTGGATAAAATTCCATTTTTATCAACTTTGACCACGTTTTTGCTGGTTGCTTTTGCCTGGATCTTTTTTCGTGCGGATAATTTGCACACTGCTTTTTATATTGTTAAACATATTTTTACAGACATCCCGGATATAATTAACCACTTTACAAACCACTTGCCGGTTTTACAAGATTACGGGTTGAACAACAAAGAGATGGCTTTGTCGGTATTGTTGATTTTGTTTCTGGAAACAGTTCAATATTTGCAAGGTAAAAGAAGCATTGTACAAGCATTGGCGTGCAAACCTGTTTGGTTGCGTTGGTCAGTTTACTATATTTTGCTCATTATGATTGTGGTTTTTGGAGAATTTTCTCAACGTCAGTTTATTTATTTCCAATTTTAGATGCTGAAAAAGTTCTTCGTCAAAACATCAATCTTTGTACTTGGATTACTTGTTTTGCTAATTGTTGCTCTTTTTATACCTGCAAAATCTGGCAGGCAAAATATGCTTTATACCCAAATTGACAAAAACAAGCTTTTAAAAAATACGCTAAAACCGCGCCTTATTTTTGTTGGCGGTTCTAACCTGGCTTATGGTTTGGATAGTAAAAAGATCAAAGATTCGCTGAACATCAACCCGATTAATACGGGCGTGCATGTAAACCTTGGGTTAAAATTTATGCTGTCCAATACTTTGCAATATATCAAACCTGGCGACATTATTGTTTTATCTTCTGAATACCAACAGTTTTACGGAAACCTGGCCAACGGAGAAGGCGAACTGCTTTCATTGGTAACCGATATTATACCGCAAAGCCGAAAACTGCTTGATTACCAACAAGTTTTTACACTTGCAAAATTGTTGCCGGAGTATGCACAATCCAAACTTCGGCCCATCTTTTTATTTTACAAGTTTCCAAAGAACGATGGCGTTGGACGATACGACCGTGCAGCTTTTAACAATTTTGGCGATGCAACTGCACATTGGAAATTATCTGGCGAAAACCCAAAACCTTATCCTGCAATTAATGAAAGTTTTAACTTGGATGCACTGCAAGCTTTGTTAAATTTTAGAAAGGAAGTTTATCAAAAAAAAGCAAAATTGTACGTTACATTTCCGGGTTATCAAAAATCATCCTATCAAAATTCTGTTACCAAAATTATGCATGTAAAAGAAGTATTAAAAGACAATCATTTTTTACTGATTTCTTCTCCTGAAGAATACATCATTCCTGACAGTTTGATTTTTGATACACCTTATCATTTAACTAAAAAAGGTGTGGATTACCGAACAGAATTGTTGATACAAGATTTGAAAAAAGCGATCAAAAGATAAAATTGATTTGTAGCCTGCTGTCATTTCGGCCGCAGAGAGAAATTCTCTTCAAAGCGTTTTAACTTTTACTGTTAGAAGAAGATTTCTCACTGCGTTTCGAAATGCCAGAGCCACGTTTGCCAATCCTGGACTTGTTTAAACATCCTTCAATCAAAACAATACCAATGCTTCTTTTAGCACTATATTTTATGGCAATTGTGATAAAACACCCAAACCTGTACAAGCGTCCCAGCCTGGGCCGGCCGTATAACCGGTAGTGGTTTTGGTGGTTTTGTTATCGCCAACGGTAATATCGCGGCATAAGTTTGGCGTTGCGTAGATGGTTGGGTTGATAAAACCTACCGTTTTACCTTTTTGCTGGTTAACTAAAGCGATCAACCCGGCCATGAGCGGTGCAACGGCACTTGTTCCGCCAAAAACCAATTGCTGGCCATCCACCAAAACCTTGTAGCCTGTACTTGGGTCGGCATCGGCGGCAACATCCGGCACACCGCGGCCTTTAAATTTGGTATCTAAAGAAGCAGGGACATTTGCATTTGCCTGATAATCGGGCAACGGAAAAACATCGCTTACGCCACCACCGGTTGCCGAATCGCTGGCGGCATGCCACACGGTTTCGGAAGTGATTTTGTTGCTGGCATCGGTCAACAGTTTGGTGCCACCGCAAGCCAAAATGTACGGACTGGAAGAAGGAAAATCCACATGCACTTTGCCATCGGTTACGCCATCGGCCGATCCGCCATCGCCGGCGGCAGCACAAATGGTTACGCCCAAAACGGCAGCGGCTTTAAAAGCTTCGTTAAAATTGGTCAAAGCTTGCGGTGTCCAGTTTACCTCTGCCGAACCCCAACTGATGGAAATAACAGAAGGTTTATTGGTTGTATCATGCACTGCCTGCGTAATCGCATCCAAAAAACCCTGATCGGTATTTGGTGCAAAGTAAACTACCAATTTTGCCTCGGGCGCTACTGCCCCGGCCACTTCAATATCCAGCAAAACTTCGCCGTCGGCACTGTTTGCATTTGTTGGCGCGTTTTTGCCGCCATCTACCGATACTGCTTTTACCACCGGTTTTTTTATGCCCAGGTTTTTAAAGTAATTGGTGATGTCAATCGTTTTATAGCCGCCGCCCAACTCAATGATGCCGATACATTGCCCTTTTCCGGTTACGCCGGTGGGGAAACCGTAAATTTTGGCCAACTGGTCGCTGGTGTAAGATGGCGTTCCGGCAGCATGGTTTATAATTTTCTGATCGGGTTTGTAAATCTGGAACATCGGCCGCGCTGCCGGGCGTTCATCAAAACCAAAAACACCGGTGATGACATCGGCCAACTCTGCAGGCACATGGATATCGCCCGTCCTGATTCTAAATTCTGTTCCTTGTTGGTCTTGCAAGTTCAGGTTTACGGCAAAAGCTGCTTCAAAATCACTGATCTTGCCTTTCAAAATCACGCTTCGGCGTGCCAAATCCACCAAAACCGTGGTTAAATGATGCTCGTTTGCAAAAGTTTCCACCGCTTCTACGTCTTCCTGCGAAGCGCCAAATTCCTGCGCATAGTCTTCGCGCGCAATCACTTCGCCTTTGGCTATGGCTTCATCTATTGATCTTTTTCTGCGGATGCGAACGGTAACTTCTATAAACGCTTCCGAATCAATTGGTTTTAGTTCGGTTTTGGGCGTTGGCCTGTGGCTTCCTTTCAAGACAACTTTTTTTGCTGTTTTCATGCTGGTCAATTTTTTTTTGTTAGAGGAAATGCTTGAATTATGTTCTGCTAAGGTAGAAAATCAATATTAAAATTACTAATATTTTTAGTATTTTTTTGATTGAGGCTGAAAAAATGCCGGTAAAAGAAGCATCGGCTTACGACCGGTTCCCCTGAAAAATCACAGCTAAAAAACAAAGCCGCACTTTCCAACCAACAATCAATTTGTTTTGAGGAAAATACGGCTTTTTAGTTTAAACCAATACTTCTTTTACCGGCCTAAAATACGCTTACTTTTTTTGTGCGCTGGCATTTTTGGCATTGTTGGCGTCATTTTTTTTGTTGAGGGAAGCGTTCAGTTTTTCCGCTTCGTTTAAGTGCATTTTTAAAATCGGCAGGTTTTTTACGGCAAAAGCTTTCAAGTCCGGGTCTTTTACCGTGGTGGTTGCTTTTTCAAATTCGGCCACGTCTTTTTGATGTGCCTGCACCATCATCTCCATATATTTTAAATCGAAACCGGCGCTGCTTTGCAAGCTCATCGAATCTACACGGTCTTGCACATCTTTTTCCAAAGCCACCGGCAAAGTTAATTTTTTGCTGTTAGCCAGGTTTTTCAATTCGGTGCTTGATTTGGTATGGTCTTTTACCATCATCGCGCCATAGTTTTTCGCTGCGCCAAGCCGCTCAATTGGATTTCCATCATGCCACTGGCAGCGGCTTTATAAGCAAAACCGGCATCGCCCGTGCCAACCTGCAATACATCGGTAGTTTTAACGGTATCGGCCAAAGCACCTTTTTGGGCTTCATCTTTTTCTTTGTCTGTGGTACCGCCCGAAGTACTGTGGCCGCAGGAAATCACAAAAACGGAAGCAGCAAGCAATAAGTAATGGTTATATTTTTTCATGTCGAAGTTTTTATCTGTTTTTAAACCTATTAACTCTTTGGAAAATGTTTTGTTTGGGAAAAGGTGCTATCGGCTTTCAGCTATCGGCAGTCAGCTATCAGCAGTCAGCTATCGGCAGTCAGCAGTTAGCTATCGGCTCCCGGCTATTAGCTATCAACCATTAACTATCAGCTATTAGCTACCAGCTATAAAAGAAGCTGATGGCTGATAGCTGAATGCTTTCAGCTAATTACTATCTTCGCCCCCAGCAAAACGTTCTGCCGCTCCGTTGGGTTTTCCCTTCGGGGAGGAAAGTCCGGGCAGCGCAGGGCATCCTGCTTCCTAACGGGAAGGCGCCATTTCCGGATGGGCGACAGCAAGTGCCACAGAAAATAAACCGCCCCGATTTATCGGCGGCAAGGGTGAAAACGTGCGGTAAGAGCGCACGGCCTGGCATGGCAACATGCCTTGCGGTAAACCTCAGGAGCTGAAAGGCCAAATAGGTTCCGGCAACCACAGAAAGCGGTCCGCTTTTGTTGCCACGCAACGCCGGAACGGGTAGGCTGATTGAGGTGATGGGCGATCATCATCCCAGATAAATGGCAGAAACCCGGGCAACCGGGCACAGAACCCGGCTTACAGGTTTGCTATCCGGATTATTACACCAAACCCTTTTCTGCAACATGGAGAGGGTTTGATTTTTAAAGCCCAAAAAATTCTATCTTAGCGGCCGGAAAAAAACCAAGCCTTTAAGCAATAAAAATCAATGTCGAAAATTTTGATTATAGATGATGAACGTGCCATACGGAGTACGCTTCGGGAAATTTTGGAGTACGAAGATTATCAGGTAGATGATGTAGATAACGGCGTTGATGCGCTCAACCTGATCAAAAAGGGCGACTACAACTTGGTTTTGTGCGACATCAAGATGAACCGTATGGATGGTTTGGAAGTGCTTACCGAAGCGCTTGCCGTAAAACCAGACCTGCCTTTTATCATGATCTCCGGCCATGGAACGGTAGAAACAGCGGTGGAAGCCAGCAAAAAAGGCGCTTTTGATTTCATCAGCAAACCACCGGATTTAAACCGTTTGCTCATCACGGTACGTAATGGCTTGGACCGCGGCTCACTGGTTTCGGAAACAAAAGTTTTAAAGAAAAAAGTTTCTAAAACCCGCGAAATCCTGGGCCTGTCGCAAGCCATCAGCAAAATAAAAGAAACGATAGACCGCGTGGCGCCAACCGAAGCGCGCGTACTGGTTACCGGTGCCAACGGCAGTGGAAAAGAATTGGTTGCCCGTTGGCTGCACGAGAAATCGCACCGCAGCGATGCGCCGTTAATTGAGGTCAATTGTGCGGCAATCCCTTCAGAACTGATTGAAAGCGAATTGTTTGGCCACGAAAAAGGCTCTTTCACTTCCGCAGTAAAACAACGTATCGGCAAGTTTGAATCTGCCAGCGGCGGCACGCTTTTTTTGGACGAAATTGGCGACATGAGCCTTTCGGCCCAAGCCAAAGTGCTGCGTGCTTTGCAGGAAAGCAAAATTACGCGCGTGGGCGGCGAAAAAGAAATTGATGTGGACGTACGCGTGGTGGCCGCAACCAACAAAGATTTACTGAAAGAGATCGAAGCCGGCAATTTCCGGATGGATTTGTACCACCGTTTAAGCGTGATCCTGATCCATGTGCCGCCACTTTCGGACCGGCGTGATGATATTCCGCTCCTCACCAAAAGTTTTCTGGAAGAAGTTTGCACCGATTATGGCATGCCGGTAAAAAAGGTTTCGGATGCAGGCATGGAAGCTTTAAAAGCTTTGCCTTGGACGGGCAACATCCGCGAGCTGCGCAACATGATCGAACGTTTGATCATCCTGAGCGACAAAACAATTACCGATTTGGATGTAAAAGCTTTTGCCAACCCATCGGCCCCGGTTACGGTTGGGCATCAAGCCATTTCTGCACAGCCGGATTTTGACAACTTTAAAAGTTTCCAGGAATACAAGGATTTTGCCGAGCGCGAATACATCAAATTCAAGCTCGAAAAAAATGGCTGGAACGTTTCTAAAACGGCCGACGATATTGACATCCAACGCAGCCATTTATACAGTAAAATTGAAAAGTTTGGGTTGAAACGCGGCGAGAACTAAACTTTGCCAATGCTTCTTTTATCGGATAAAAATTGGTGTAGGCCGGGAAAATTTTCCGGCTTTTTTTTGCCCAAAAAATAAAAAGCCCGTTTTGCAACGGGCAAGGATCAGCAAATTTTTACTACCTTAAAACGGTTTTAGTTTTTGATAGCCGGTACAATTTTACGTGTTTAGAATTTAAAAGTTACTTAAAAGTTACTTAAAAGTTACTTAAAAGTTACTTAAAATAATAATTTTTATTATTTATGACATTTATTCCACTCTTTTTATTAACAGAATGAAGATTAAAACTGAATTGTTTAAACGGTGTTTGATTGATAAATTCAATGGTCGTAATGAAACCGACCTTGAACAATCGAGCATTTTTGATCTTCTCCTTTAGTACCAGAAACCTGATAAACCAACCTGTGTTCTCCGGTTATCCTTCTCGACCAAAGCCCTTTTAGTTCATATTTTAACGGTTCGTTTCCCCAAACCTTTAAATGGAGTTTGTTTAATAGACTTTATTAATTCCCTGATTTTATCCGCTGTTTGCTGATCGTTGTCCAGCCAATATTCAAAATCTTCCCAGCCGTCCGGGGTAAATTCGGTATTCATATCAATGTACCGCTACATCTTTTTCATCAAAAGAATAAGCGGTGGTATCGCCCGAACGAAGTTGTTTAAGAGATTTCTCCAACCGTTTGCGGTTGGCAGCAGTAGACAATAAATGATTGGTTTCCGTTAATGAATTATATTCTTTGATAGACATAATCACCACGGCATCTTCTTCCTTGTTGTTTCGGGGAACAATCAAAACGTCCTGCGATTTGCTTACACCATCCAAATAAGCTTTCATCTTAGCGCGCAACGCCGAAATAGTTATAGCTTTCATAATTTTGTACTGTTAAAGGTACAAATTCTTTTATCAACGATTGGCAAGTTCTTGCCAAATTTTAGAAAGAAAGTACTGCAATTGGGGTTATGATTTAACAAATTACAAGTTTGCCTCCAAATCTTCCACAATCCGTTCACAAATTTCATGGGTAAACAAAGCATCGCGTGCAGAAATTTGGGTTGTAGTTTGATGGACAACCGCTTGCAAAAAATCATCCGCCATTTGCTCAAAACCGCGCTTGCGCAAAGTAGATTCCCAATCATTGGTTGCGGTTCGAATACTATTCCGGTTTTCTTCGATTACCAAATCGGCCACATTATAAGCTACACGTTTATGTTTGGCCGTCATCACTTCCACTTTTTCTTCAGTTGTTGCCGTGTCGCGGTTCATGATGCCGATGGCAACCGCGCCGTTTTCAGCTACAAACTGGACTACCAACTGGTGCAACATTTCTCCTTTTTTGATGCCGTTTACCAGCAGATTTTTAATCTCGTATGGAAAAAGATAACGCAGTGTATCTACCACGTGGATAAAATCTTCCACCACAAACCGGCGGACAAAATCCGGCAACGATTTCCGGTTTTTCTGCATTAAAACAAGCATCGGCTCTTCCAATTTTAACTGCTGATACACAGGCGCATAACGGCGGTTAAAACCAACCATCAGCAATACATTTCGCGCTTCGGCCAGTTCTACCAACTCCTTTGATAAAGGGTAATCCATCGTCAAAGGCTTGTCTACAAAAACGGCAACGTTGGCTTCCAGCAATTGTTTCACCAGCTCATAATGCGCTTCGGTTGCGGCATTTACAAAAGCAGCTTGTATTCCGCTTGCCATCAGCGAAGTTAAATTTGTATGCAAGTTTGAAATGCGGTATTGGGTGCCCAATTGCTGCAACCGGCTTTCATTCCTCGAACATAAATGAAACTCGAAACCGGCTTTGCTGCTTAAAACGGGAAGGTACGCTTTCGTTGCAATATCGCCCAAACCAATGATGCCTATTTTAATCATGCTTATTGCTTTTGATGCAAGTGTAAACAAAGGATCTTACTTAGAAAAAAGGAATTGCAGTGTTCAATTCTCCGGTACTTCCAAAACCTGATACTGTTTTTATCGGTATAAATTTTTAGTTTTAACCATTAATAAAAAATACAAAAAAACCTATGCACTTTATTATTGAATTACTGGTAAACGCAGGCATCATCCTTTTACTGTCGCATTTTTTACCAACCATTATTATCCGCAATTTCGGGACTGCCATTTTAGTTGCTTTGGTCATTGGTTTATTAAATGCAACCATCGGTGCCGTCATCCGCTTTCCTTTAAATTTGCTTACACTTGGCCTGCTTTCTTTTATCATCCGGTTATTGGTTACCGCCGTTGTGGTTAAAATAGCCGATGCCATATTTGCCGGTTTTGAAATTAAAGGCTTTACGCCTGCCCTTATTTTGGCTTTTGCTTTGGCTATTGATGGCAGCTTTTTATCTTTTGCATTGCAGCATCAGGTTAGGTAGTGGTTATCTCGACTACTGAAAACCAACTGCAAATACTTCAACTTAAATAAATATGAAACGAATTGCAATTTTGCTGTTTTGCGGCTTATTCCTGCTGCTGAATGCTTCTTTTATGCCACCAAATTTGTGGACGGATTTGCTGGATAAAAACCTATCGAAGTGGGAAAACTATGAAAGTTACCGGCACCAGTTGGGTTATAAAGGCCAGGTTCCGGTGGATGCCAGCGGAAAACCGATTGCGCCAATTGGTTACAATAAAAATGAAGCCAACGTTTTTTCGGTGGTGATGCAAAACGGCGAACCAGTTTTACGCATCAGCGGCGAAATTTACGGTTGCGTTTTTACCAAACAGGATTTTGAAAACTATGATTTAAAGCTGAAGGTAAAATGGGGCACCAAAAAATGGGTACCGCGCTTAACTGAACCCTGGGATTCGGGCATTTTGTATAACTCGCAAGGCCCGGCCGGCGTGGATTACTGGCATTCGTGGATGTTGAGCCAGGAGTTTCAGGTTTCGGCACATGAAAATGGAAATTCGATGGGCGATTATTGGTGCATTGCCAACTCGCAGGCTGACGTGCGCATTGACTATTCGCCAAAAAAAGACTCGCTAAAATTTAACCCGAAAGGCGAAATAATTACCACTGGTAACGGTAAAAACTTTATCCAGGCCAGCGGAAATTACGAAAGCCCGCACGGCGAATGGACAGAACTTGAGCTGATTAGTTTTGGCGGCAAAAGTTTGCATATTGTAAACGGACATGTAGTGATGGCCCTTAGCAATTCAAGTTACCACGACGGCAATCAGCGCAAACCACTTACGCATGGCAAAATCCAATTGCAAAGTGAAGCAGCGGAAGTGTTTTATAAAGACATCAAAATCAGGAATATCAAAGCTATCCCGGCAAAGTATGTTTCTTATTTTGAGTAAAAGGATTTAAGCCGATGCTTTTTTTATCATGCAAAAATTGGTGGTGTTGTTATTTCGATCCGAAGACAAAAGTCTTCTTTCAACTTGAATACTTCTTTTACCACATAAATTTTAAGCAAAGGGATTTAGGCTGATGCTTCTTTTATCATGCAAAAATTGGTGGTGTTGTTATTTCAGACCGAAAGGAGAAACCTTCTTTCAACAAGCCAGAAAATCTAAACCTTCCGCTTCAAAGAAAATCCCTCCTGGTCGGGATGACAGCAAAAACAACTGCACAAAAAAAGCCCCCGTTTTTCGGAAGCTTCTTTTACCGTATAAAAATCAGTGTTAAAACTTAACGTGCCTGCATTTCCACATAATCCCGTTCGGTATAACCGGTATAAACCTGGCGCGGACGGCCAATCGGTTCTTTATTTTCTTTCATTTCTTTCCATTGCGCAATCCAGCCCGGCAAACGGCCCAACGCAAACAGCACGGTAAACATATCCGTCGGGAAACCTAAAGCGCGGTAAATAATGCCCGAATAAAAATCTACGTTTGGATACAATTTTCGCTGCACAAAATAATCATCTTTCAAAGCCACTTCTTCCAATTGTTTGGCAATTTCTAAAACCGGGTCGTTTACGCCTAATTTTTCAAGCACGTCATCACAGGCTTTTTTGATGATCTTGGCACGAGGATCAAAGTTTTTATAAACCCGGTGTCCGAAACCCATCAAACGAAAAGGGTCGTTCTTGTCTTTTGCTTTGGCAATCCATTTTTGCGTGTCGCCGCCATCTTCTTTAATCTGCTCCAGCATTTCGATCACGGCTTGGTTTGCACCACCATGAAGCGGGCCCCAAAGCGCAGAAATCCCAGCAGAAATAGAAGCGTATAAATTACAATCCGAAGAACCCACAATGCGGACCGTTGAAGTAGAACAATTTTGCTCGTGGTCTGCGTGCAAGATCAGCAGTTTGTTCATCACATCCACCAAAACCGGGTCAATTTCAACATCTTCTGTACGCTGGCCAAAAGTCATGTGCAAAAAATTGCTTACATAATCGTATTTGTTTTTGGGATAGATAACCGGGTGGCCGAAAGATTTTTTGTAGATCCAGGAAACGATCGTGCTCATTTTGGCCAGCATTTTGATGATTGTTTGGTTAATCTCCGCTTCAGTTTGGTTGAGTTTCAAAGATTCGGGATAGAAAGCCGAAAGCGAACAAACCAGCGAGCCCAACTGCCCCATCGGGTGCGAATGGCTTGGAAACCCGTCGAAAAACTTCTTCATGTCTTCGTGCACCAACGTGTGGTGGCTGATCTCATTTTGGAAATCGGCAACCTGCTTTTCCGTTGGCAATTCGCCATAAATCAGCAAAAAAGCCACTTCTATAAAATTTGATTTTTCAGCCAATTGCTCAATCGAATAACCGCGGTATCTTAAAATACCTTTTTCGCCATCTAAAAAAGTAATGGCACTTTTGGTAGCGCCAGTATTTTTATAACCGGTATCCAGGGTAATATAACCGCTTAAATCACGAAGTTTTGAAATATCAACCGCCTTTTCATTTTCGGTCCCTGTGATGACAGGGAAATCATAGGTATTTTCGGAAAGCTTTATTTGTGCTGTTTCTGACATGAAAATAAAATTTATAATAAACGTATAAACAGGTTTCCGCGGATGAAAACCTGTTTAAGTACAAGATTTAACCAGCTTGCTTTATAAGCCGATAAAAGTACAATTGTTTGGTAGTTAAATGATATTCGGGCTTATATTTTTATGCAAAAATTTGTTTTTACGGCTGGTTTAAAAAACCAATAAAACTTTTTTGGTTTGAAAAAACAAAAAGCACACCAAAAAAACAGGTGTAAAAGAAGCATCGGCACAAAAGCCAAACTTACCGGCAGCGCTTTAAACCACGTTTTAACATCCTGCAAAAACAACCGTTTAAGCTGTTCGTTTAAGGTAATAAATTTGTACATTTGCGCCCTTAAATTTATTACGCCGAACCATGAAATTATCTCAATTTAAGTTCAACCTGCCAGAATCATTGATTGCCCATTCGCCTTCCGAAAAGCGGGACGAATCCAGGCTGATGGTACTGCACCGTGATTCGGGCAAAATCGAGCACAAAATATTTAAAGACGTGCTGGATTATTTTGATGACAAAGACGTAATGATTTTGAACAACACCAAAGTTTTTCCGGCCCGTTTGTATGGCAACAAGGAAAAAACCGGTGCCACCATCGAAGTTTTTTTGCTGCGCGAATTGAACAAAGAGCTTCGTTTGTGGGATGTTTTGGTTGACCCGGCACGAAAAATCCGTGTGGGCAACAAACTGTATTTCGGCGATGACGATTTGCTGATTGCCGAAGTTGTGGACAACACCACTTCCCGCGGCCGCACCATTCGTTTTTTGTTTGACGGAACAGACGAAGAATTCAGAAAAAACGTAGAAATTTTGGGCGAAACACCGCTTCCGAAATATATTAAACGCAAAGCCACTGCCGAAGACAAAGAGCGTTACCAAACCATTTTTGCGAAAAACGAAGGCGCAGTGGCCGCACCAACTGCCGGTCTGCATTTCAGCCGCGAACTGATGAAACGTTTGGAATTGAAAGGTGTAGAATTTGCAGAAGTTACCTTGCACGTTGGTTTAGGCACTTTTCGCCCGGTTGAGGTGGAAGATTTGACCAAGCACAAAATGGATTCGGAGCAGTTTATCATTGAGCAAAAACAAGCCGACATTGTAAACCGCGGCATTGCAGCCAAAAAACGCATTTGTGCGGTTGGGACAACTTCGATGCGCACCATTGAATCGGCAGTTTCGGCAAGCCATACTTTGAAAGCAGCCAACGATTGGACAAGCAAGTTCATCTTTCCGCCTTATGATTTTAGTATTGCCAACTGCATGATCACCAATTTTCATACGCCGGAATCAACTCTGCTGATGATGATTGCCGCTTTTGGCGGGTACGAAAACGTGATGCACGCTTACGAAGTGGCCATCAAAGAAAAATACCGTTTTTACAGTTATGGCGATGCCATGCTGATTATCTAAATGCTTCTTTTAGCACATAAATTTTAGGTTTCAGGTACAGATGAAATTTTTTGCGGTGATTGTTGCAGGAGGTTCTGGTACCAGGATGAACAGCGAAATACCAAAACAATTTTTGTTATTGAATGGACAGCCGGTGATCATGCACACGATCTCGGCTTTTTTTGCTTCGTTGGAAAAACCCGAAATTTTGGTTGTTTTAAACCGGCAGCAGTTTTCTTACTGGGAAAGTTTGTGCGAATTGCATCAATTTAAAATCAAACACCAATTGGTTGCAGGCGGAGAAACCAGGTTTCACAGTGTAAAAAATGCATTAGAAAAAATAGGCGGAGACGACGTTGTTGCCATTCATGATGCGGTTCGGCCTTTAATCAGCACAGAAATTATTTCAAACGCTTATCAACAGGCATTAAAAGTTGAAAATGCCGTTGTTGCCGTCCCCAGTAAAGATTCTGTTCGATGGCAAAAGGCAAACGGCGAGACGCAAAACTTAAACCGAAGCGAAGTTTTTTTAGTACAAACGCCGCAAACTTTTCAATCATACCAGTTAAAAAAAGCTTACGAACAAGAATATTTGGAAGAATTTACCGATGATGCCAGCGTAGTAGAACGCTCCGGAGAAAAAATCAACTTAATAGAAGGAAACCCGGAAAATTTTAAAATTACGTTTCCATCTGATCTAAGAATTGCAGCAATGTTATTAAACGAAAAAAGCCGCATGTAGCGGCTTTTTTCGTTATCAAGATTTGCTTATGCTCTTCTGATCACTTTTAACAGGATCATGATGATGGCGATAACAAGCAATACGTGTATAATTCCTCCGTCACCAAAAGTTCCGAGCCCATGAAATAAAAATCCGACTACCCATAAGATAATCAGGATTACAGCGATAAGATACAATAGATTTCCCATAATTTCTAAGTTTAAGTTTTAAAGTTTAAGTGGTTATTTTGGTTTCTCATAAGCGAAAACCGTTCCAAAAAGTCAACTTAAAGCAATAATTTTAAAAAAAGAAGTTATGCTGCTTTAATAAGGGCAATAAACTTAAAATAACTAAGTTGCTAATATTCGTCTTCGTTAAAAAAGAAATCGTCTTTTGTAGGGTAATCAGGCCAGATCTCTTCAATATTTTCATACGGCTCGCCGTCGTCTTCCAAAGCCTGCAAATTTTCAATTACCTCAACCGGTGCCCCGGAGCGTATGGCATAATCAATCAGTTCATCTTTAGTTGCCGGCCATGGTGCATCTTCTAAGTGCGATGCCAGTTCGAGTGTCCAATACATAAATAAATTTGTGTTATTTAAAAGTTTGCAAAAGTATAATATTTTAGTTTTAATATCGAAATGTTTTGCCGGATTAAATACGCGGAACCCATTTATTTTCTGCAATATTTTGATCGTGCCCAATCTTTCGTGCCAACATAAACAGGTAATCGCTTAATCTGTTCAGGTAAATTTTCACCTTTTCTTCTACAAAACTTTCTTCAGACAAGGAAACTACAATCCGTTCTGCCCGACGGCAAACGCAACGTGCCAAATGGCAAAAGGCAATTGCATTGTTGCCGCGCGGCAAAATAAAGTGCTTCAGTTGCGGTAAAACACCTTCCATCCTGTCCATTTCTGTTTCCAGCAATTCAATATCTTTTAAGTGAATGTCAGGGATTTTCATAGATGATTTTTCCGGGTCGGCAGCCAGCGAAGCGCCAATGGTAAACAGCCGGTCTTGTATTTCTTTGAGCAGCAAACGGTCTTGCCCATCAATTTCCTGGCCCCAAATCAAACCGATGTAACTGTTCAGCTCGTCCATTGTACCATAACTTTCGATACGCAAATGATGTTTTGGAACGCGAGTTCCGCCGATTAAAGAAGTGTAACCAGAATCGCCGGTTTTGGTATAAATCTTCATGCTGATACAATTAAATAAACCTTACTTTGTTTATCATCTAAAAATTATGTTTTGCTTTTTGCTGGTCCCGGACTTTGTTTTACTTCTCAACCCATGAAAAAATATGCTTTTTTTAGCACCTTAATTTTAAGCTTTATGTTGATTGCCGGTTTCAAATACCTGTCATCAACCCGAACCAAACAAACTGAAGCACCTGCAAAAGTTCCTTTCGCTGCTATGCTCAGCCAAAAAACTTTTGAAGAAATGTTTCCGCAGCGCGACCCGTTTTACACGTATGCTTCTTTTACCGGTGCAATTAAAGCGCTATCAAACATTGTAATCAAGGTTGAAAAACGGGATACGTATCTATTTCGGATTACTCGGACAGACCGAGCTACCGGAAAATCTGCTGTAGTTCGGCAGGATGCGGACTGGAACCAACCCTGGGCAAAAGCTAAAGCATACACCCAGTTTACCGTTGATTTTGGCACTTTTTGTGCCGATAAAAGTTTGGAAACCAGCAAGCGGGAACTGGCCGCATTTTTAGCCCAAATTGCTCACGAAACGCGGCACGGCCGAAACGGACAATACGACGACGGCCTGATGTTTTTGCACGAAGTGAACACCAATTTGCCTTACGTGGACAAGAACGATGTTTATCCGGCTGTTCCCGAAAAAAAATATTATGGCCGCGGGCCGATGCAGATCAGTTACAACGGCAATTATGGTTTTGCAAGCGATTGTATTTTTGGCGATAAAAACAAACTGCTGCAAAACCCGGATTTAATTACCACCGATGCCGTAACGGCTTTTAAAACAGCTCTTTATTTTTGGATGATGCCGCAGGAACAAAAACCATCGGCACATGCTGTAATGGCCGGAAACTGGAAACCAACCGCCGCCGATACGGCAAAAGGCAGGACAGCAGGTTTCGGCATGACTACCAACATTATCAACGGCGAAGTAGAATGCGGCCGCGCAAACCAGTTTGGCCCGGCAGACCGCGCCGGTTTTTACCAGGCTTTTTTAAAAAAATTAAATATCTCCGATCCGAATTGTGTTTGCACTTGCGAGAAGATGCAGCCGTATGAATAAGTGATCAGCTATCAGCCTTCAGCGAATAGCAGGTTTTTTAAATTGGTAGTTAAGTACCGATTGCCAGAAGCTGATAGCTGATTACTGACAGCTAAAAGCTATCGCTCAATCACTTTCGGAATTTTAAAATAATCCGCATCGTGGTCGGGTGCATTCTGCAA
>NZ_CALMAT010000008.1 GCF_937859865.1 uncultured Mucilaginibacter sp. | reverse complement strand
GTTTTTTACTGCAATAATGGTTATAAAGTTCGATTATTGCCTGCGAGTTTCCGGCGGTTTTCAGTTTTACGCCTGCTTCTATAAAATTACTGATAATAAAATTGTTTTCGCAAGGCAAATTTTCTAATAGTTGCAGGGCGCGTTCGTGGTGCTTTTCGGATCGGTTTTCTTTCGCGTAAGCAAACAAAAAAACAGCAACGGTATTGATCAGGATATTTTCTGCCGAAGCCTGTCCTAATTTTTTTGAACTTGGTTTGGATTCTTTATTAAACTGGTAATGGTTCGTCCAATAGTTGGACGGATTTATACCGGTAAAAACAGCATTGATATTTTCCGGGTTTTCTAATTTTAAAATCTCAGCCAAAAAACGGTTTTGCCGGTGCATCAAAACTGCAAATTGTGCCAATCGGATGGTTGGAAAATTTGGTGGACGCAACCGCAAAAACTTCCACAAATGTTTTTCAATCGGCTTTAAACCGTATTTCTGTTGCAAAAACTGATACTCTTTTTGCAGGGACAAAACGTACAAATCCTCAGAAGGATCATTCAGAAAACCAGCCTGGCCAAAAATCAAAGCTTCAGTCTGCGATAACTTGTGCGTGTGTTTGGCGAGAATGTTTAAAGGCAAGGCTTTGGCCAACAGTTCAAAAGGCAAGGCATTTACTTTAAAGCCGAAGTTTGCAGCCAGTGTTTGGTAAAATGCTTCTTCCCAATTGCCTTTTAAAAAAGTTACTTTTTCTAAAACTTGTGCCGATTTTTCTTCCAAGCGTTCGATCAGCATCCGGTCTAACCAATTTTTGATGGTAAATTCATCAATATGATGAATAGTTTTTTGGCAGGGAAAGGCAACATGTTCGGCATACAGCAGGTTTTGATACCTTAATAACAGCGCGTCTTCAATCCGGTCTTCCAGCACCAAAACCGGCATTTTCAAACCTTGCTGGTTCAAAATCTCCAGGTCGTTTTTGTAAACCACGTGTAAAATCACGTTGTTGTACGAAGCATCCTGGCTGTGTTCGTGCCGCATCCAATCCGAAGCGCGGAGGTGGATTTCTACATTTCCGGCCCAAAGCGTTTCGCCAATCCTGATTTTTGCGTTTTGAAAATCAGGGCCGGCATGATGATGCTGATTTCCAGTAGAAATAATTTGAATTGGAGATCCATCCGCAGTACTTAAATTGTGCTGGTTATACAAGCGGAACTTCCAAATATAATGAAGCAGGTCTTCTGCAAAAATCATTTAAAGCAATTTAAATATTGCTTTAAAGATAAAAAAAGCTAATTAATAGTTAATGGCTGATAGATAATGGTTAATAGCTGATAGCCGAAAGCTGACAGCTAACCATTTTTAATCATAATAGATTCGACCACTTTAACCACATCTTTGCACATATCGGTTGCGGTTTCCAATCCAAGCAAAACTTCCTGGTATTTGATGACTTTGATCGGGTCTTTTTCATTGTCAAAAAGATCAGCTACAGCTTTGTTGTAAACATGGTCGGCTTTGGTTTCGATGGCGTAAATCGAATTGCAGTAAGTGGTTATTTTGTCCACATGTTCAATGTCTTTTAACGCATCAATCAGCGCGCGCAGTTCGATTGCAGCTTGCAAAATCAGATCGGCCAGCAATTGCATTGGCGAGGTAAACTCCTTTAAATCATACAAAAACATGCGGTTGGCCGATTCGTGGATGTAATCGGCCACATCATCAATAGAAGAAGTTAGTGCGTGGATATCTTCGCGGTCAAAAGGCGTAATAAAGTTTTTTCCAAGCTCGATGTTGATGTGGTGCGTAACGTCATCGCCAATGTTTTCCAGCCGGTCTATCTTGTGGTAAAGGTCTTTGGTGTTGATGAAAGGCGTTTCAAACAGTGCTGTTTTTAAAAGCTCGGCCATTGCCACCACGTTTTCGGCAGCATGATCAAACAAAGGAAAAAAAAGCTTTTTACCTTTTGGCGTAAAGTAGTCTAAAAGCGTGCTAAACATGGGGTGGGTGGATTTTACATTAAAGGTAAATGCTGCTATGTTAACAAATTGTTAAGGATTTAAAATTGTGGAAAAAAATGCAATAACTTTTGATACTGTTTTTACCGGCAAAAAATTTAGTTTCGTTTTACAGTTCTTGCATTCATTAATAAAGTTGTTACAAACCGCTTTAGTGCGCAAAAGCTATATTTGCACGCATCAGAAAGCAAACTGGCGGTGCAATTTTATCCTTATTGCTGAAGATTTTTGTACCGCCAAATTTTATCATCATAACAATTGATGTGCTACCGGACTATTTTTCGCCAGGGGTTATGCCTGATGTTTTTGTTAAGTGCCTGCCCTGCTGTTTTTGCACAGCAAAAAATACTGACTTTAAAAGAAGCTGTACAAAACGCGCTGCAAAATTATGGCACCATCAAAGCAAAGGCCAATTATGCACAGGCATCGGCAGCAACTTATAAAGCAACTAAGCGCGAATATTTGCCAAACCTAACCTTGTCGGGGCAGAACGATTTCGGAACAGTAAATTCGCAATATGGCCCATACTATGGTTTTGGCGGATTGGGCGTCGCTTCTGGCGGGCCGATTTTAACCGAACAAAACTGGAACGCTGCTTTTGGTGGCTTGTATTTGACCAACGTAAACTGGGATTTTTTCTCATTTGGAAAATCAAAAGAAAGGATAAAAGTAGCTGCAAAACAGGTAAACTTAGACCAAAGCGATTTTGTACAAGAGCAGTTTCAACACGAAATCCGTGTTTCTGCTGCTTACCTTAATTTGCTGGCTTCGCAACAGTTAAGCCGTTCGCAGGAAAAAAACCTGCAACGTGCGCTTGCTTTGCGCAATGTAATTGTTGCCCGCGTTAAAAGTGGTTTAAACCCCGGCGTTGATTCTTCTTTGGCCAATGCCGAAGTTTCCAGCGCACAAATTGCTTTGACCAACGCACAGGATGTGGTGCAGCAGCAAGGCAACCAATTGTCGCAATACCTCGCCGTTACGCCTGTAGATTTTGTTTTGGACAGCGCTTTTGTCAACCAAATCCCAAAAACGCTGGATACGGCAACCAATTTAAATATTGAAAACCATCCTACACTGCGCTATTTTCAAAACCGAGTTACAATCAGTTCCGAACGGGAGAAATACCTGCATACGTTTAATTATCCAACTTTTACTTTGTTTAGTGTTTTCCAAAGTCGCGCTTCAGGTTTTAGCAACTACAGCCTCAACCAAACCATTTACACCCAAAATTATTTTGATGGTGTAAACCCAACGCGTTCCAATTATCTGGTCGGTATTGGCGTAACCTGGAACCTCACTCAAATTTTACGTATCCATGAGCAGGTGAAAGCACAAAAGTTTACTTCGGAAGGATTAAAAAACGAATACAACTTGGTAAACCAGCAGTTGGGCAGCCAGTTAATTTTGTCGAGAACACGCATTCAAAACGCTTTAAAAAATTACCAGGAAGCACCGATTGGGTTAAAAGCAGCATCGGATGCGTACCTGCAAAAAACGGTTTTGTATAAAAACGGTCTGGCAACTATTGTAGATGTAACACAAGCTTTGTACACGTTGAACCGTGCCGAAACCGACCGCGACATTGCTAACAACAATGTTTGGCAGGCTTTGCTTTATAAAGCTGCTGCAAGCGGAGATTTCGGAATGTTTTTCAATGAATTTTAAACCAATTTTATCCCGGTAAAAGAAGTATATAGAACGCGAGCAATATGGGATTAATAAAAAGTGCACTTAGAAAACCAATCACAATTTTAGTTATTGTAGCCGGAGTTTTCTTTTTTGGGCTGAACGCCATCCGCAATATCAAGATTGATATTTTCCCGGATTTGAACCTGCCTGTCATCTACGTTTCGCATCCTTTCGGCGGTTATACACCATCACAAATGGAAGCATATTTTGGCAAGCAGTATGTTAACCTGATGCTTTATGTTTCGGGAGTTAAAAGTATAGAAACCAGAAATATACAAGGCTTAACATTGATGAAATTAACGTTTTATGAAGGAACAAATATGGCGCAGGCCGCTGCCGAAGTAACTGCTTTTGCCAACCGGGCACAAGCTATTTTTCCGCCTGGGTCGCAGCCGCCTTTTATCTTGCGTTTTGATGCTTCAACATTACCTGTTGGCGAATTGGTATTGCGAAGTTCTACAAGAAGTAATAACGAATTGCAAGACATGGCCAATGTGTATATCCGTTCGGCATTTACTTCTATTCCCGGTTTGGTTGCGCCTGCCCCTTTTGGCGGAAACGTTCGGACAGTGGTAATCAAAGTGGACCCGGAACTACTGCGTTCGCACAACCTAACGCCTGATCAAATTGTTGCCGCCCTTCGCGACAACAACCAAACTTCACCGGCCGGGAACGTGCGTATCGGAAACCTCAACTACCTCACGCCCACAAATACTACCATAAAAACAGTAAAAGATTTTGAAAACATCCCGATTTATAAAGGCAGTGTCCAAACTGTTTTCCTAAGGGATGTTGCTTCTGTAGAAGATGCTGCCGATATCACCAGCAGTTATGCCTTGGTAAACGGTAAAAGATCTGTTTACATCGCCATTACCAAATCGGCTGATGCTTCAACCTGGGAAGTTGTTCAAAACCTGAAAAAAGCTTTGCCACGCTTGCAAAGTTTATTGCCGGACGATGTAAAGTTGAGTTATGAGTTTGATCAATCGGTTTACGTAATCAATGCCGTAAAAAGTTTGGTAACCGAAGGTGCCATTGGTGCAGTTTTAACCGGATTAATGGTGCTACTGTTTTTGGGCGACAGGCGCGCAGCACTGATCGTAATCTTTACCATTCCGATTTCTTTGATTTCTGGTGTAATGTTTTTATACCTGTTCCATCAAACCATCAATATCATGACTTTGAGTGGTTTATCTTTGGCCATCGGAATTTTGGTGGATGAATCAACGGTAACCATCGAAAATATTCACCAGCATTTGGATATGGGCAAACCGAAAAGCCTGGCCATTTGGGATGCCTGTAAGGAAATTGCTTTCCCAAAATTGCTGATCCTGTTTTGTATCCTGGCCGTGTTTGCGCCGGCCATTACCATGAAAGGCATTCCAGGTGCTTTGTTTTTGCCGCTCGCGCTGGCTATCGGCTTCTCCATGATCACTTCTTACCTTTTGGCTCAAACCTTCGTTCCGATTATGGCCAATTGGATGATGAAAGGCCACGAGATTGACGAACACGAAAAAGATTACAAGGCAACCGGCGAAGGCGATACCTGGGAACAGAAAAAAGTACTGCTAAAAGAAGCATCGGCAGATCCCAAAAATCAGTCTTCTAAATTTGATAAGTTCCGTTCCCGTTACCTAGGCTTGATGAACCGCCTATTTAACAACCGCCGCATTGTAGTTTCTGCTTACGCGATTTTAGCAATTGGTATCACCGCAATCTTATTATCTACCATTGGAAGAGATGTTTTGCCAAAAGTGAACGGTGGACAATTTCAAGTGCGGTTAAGGGCGCCAGACGGCACACGTTTAGAACGCACCGAAGAAGATGTGGTAAAAACACTACAGGTGTTGAATGATATGGTTGGTGCAAAAAATGTGGCCATTACTTCGGCCTTTGTTGGTCAGCACCCCGGGGCATACTCTACCAGCCCCATCTATTTGTTTATGGCCGGCCCACAAGAAGCCGTTTTACAAGTGAACCTAAGCGAAGATTATAAAACAAATTTAGACGATTTGAAAGAAAGGTTCCGGCATAAAATGAAAGCAGCGATGCCGGATGTAAAGCTGTCTTTTGAACCGATAGAACTAACAGACAAAATTTTAAGCCAGGGTTCGCCAACCCCAATTGAAGTGCGTATTTTAGGGAAAAACAAAAAGCAAAACGAAGAATACGCTTTAAAGGTTCAGGATAAACTGCAAAAAATCAGTTATTTAAGAGATGTACAGTTAGGGCAATCGGTCAAATACCCAAGCATTGATATCAATATCGACCGGACACGGGCTGCACAGTTAGGTTTAGATGTTTCTGATGTTTCCCGTTCTTTGATCGCTTCCACTTCATCGTCCCGGTTTACCGAAAAAAATATTTGGTTGGACGAAAAAGCCGGGCAAACTTACAGCGTACAAGTGGAAGTGCCTGAATATAAAATGGCAAGCATGAATGATATACGCGAAATATCTTTGCTGAACAATCAGCCACGCCCGAATTTAGGCGATGTTGCCGATCTAAAACAAGGAACAACTTATGGCGAAAACGACAATGTAGGCGCTTTGCCCATGCTTTCGGTTACGGCCAATTTAAACCACATGGACTTGGGCACGGCAACAGACGATGTGCAAAAAGCAGTTAAATCTTTAGGAAAACTGCCCAAAGGTTTAACAATAGAAACCAAAGGGTTAAGCCAGGTTTTAACAGAAACTTTAGACAGCTTGCAATCAGGTTTAATCGTTGCAATTGTTGTGATCTTTTTGATGCTGGCCGCAAATTTCCAGTCTTTTAAAGTTTCACTGGTGGTGCTGTCTACCGTTCCGGCTGTGTTGATGGGTTCGATGCTGATGCTTCTTTTAACCGGTTCAACTTTAAACCTGCAATCGTATATGGGCATGATCATGTCTGTTGGCGTGTCTGTTTCCAATGCGGTGTTGATGGTTACGAACGCAGAACATTTGCGGATGCACAACGGAAACGCGTTAGAATCTGCAAAAGAAGCCGCTGCTTTGCGGTTGCGTCCAATTTTAATGACCAGTTTAGCTATGATCGTGGGGATGATTCCAATGGCATCCGGTTTGGGCGAAGGCGGAGACCAAGCCTCGCCGCTGGCACGTGCGGTTATCGGCGGCCTCATTGCTTCTACTTTTGCCGCTTTGTTGATTTTGCCGCTTGCTTTTGCCTGGTTGCAAGGCAATGCCACCACAGATTCTGTTTCTTTAGATCCTGAAGATAAAGAGAGTAAACACTATATTCCATCACTTTATGAAAACGCAACCGAACAAGAACAACCTGCTTAAAGCCTTTTTGCTAATCGGCTTGATCAGTTTTACTGGTTTGATAAGTTCTTGTCATACAAAAGATAATAATACCTCACAGGAACAAACAGATCAGCAGGAAAGCATTAAGCCTGCCCCTTTAGAAACCATTTCTTTAAAAAAAGGGATGCTTTCTACTAAGCTCGAAATTCCGGGAGAACTAACACCATACCAACAGGTAGATTTGTATGCCAAAGAAAGCAGTTTTGTAAAAAAGGTTTACGTAGATGTAGGTTCCGAAGTAAAAAAAGGCCAGTTGCTGGTGAGTATGGAAGCACCAGAAATCAACTCAAATTTGGCAGCGGCACAATCCAAACTGCAATCGCTGAAAGCCATTTATACGGCCAGTAACTCCAATTATAACCGTTTTGTTGAAACCGCAAAAACGCCGGGAACGATTTCTAAAAACGATATTGACAAAGCGGCTGCCCGCAAAAATTCTGACGAAGCAGAACTGAATGCAGCAAAAGCTGCCTATCAATCTATTGCCGCTACCCGCGCTTATCTGGATATCCGTGCGCCTTTTAATGGTGTAGTGAGTGCGCGTAACATCAATCCCGGCGCTTATGTTGGGCCTTCGGGCAAAGGTTCTGAAGTGCCGTTGTTTGTTTTGCAGGAACAAAAGCGTTTAAGGTTGGTGGTTTCTGTACCCGAACTGTACACCGGTTTTTTAAAGATGAACGACGAGGTGAGTTTTAGCGTAAAAGCTTTGCCCAGCCAACTATTTAAAGCCAAAGTAAAACGGATGGCTGGCGCTTTGGATGAGCGGCTGCGTTCGGAAAGGCTGGAAATGGACGTTTACAACGACCGAAAAAAATTGTTGCCGGGCATGTATGCCGAAGTAAACCTTCCGCTTCCGTCTTCCGACAGTACTTTTTTGATCCCCAAAACAGCTTTGGTTACTTCCACCGAAAAAGTTTTTGTGGTTCGGGTGATCAACAACAAAGCACAATGGGTTGATGTAAAAAAAGGCCGCGAAGGCGGCAACCAGGTAGAAATTTACGGAAAACTAAACGAAGGCGACCAATTGGTAAAAACTGCTACGGATGAAATACGCAATGGGTCAACCATCAAAACAAAATAATTTTATAAGCTCCAATTGTTTTCACCGGCGATGATAAAATTAATTTTTACCGTTGACCGGAAACGATAATTTTATAATTTTGTGCTTCTTTTATGGCACTAAATTTTATGTGGTAAAAGAAGTATCAAAAAATGCACCCATAGCTCAGCTGGATAGAGCAACGGTTTTCTAAACCGTCGGTCTCAGGTTCGAATCCTGATGGGTGTACAAGTTATAAACGGCCTTAACTTCGTAAGTTGAGGCCGTTTTTATGTTTCACAATATTTGCTTTATACAAAAACTCTATCTTTATTAAATAGCTTTTTTGTGAAAGTTGGACAAAATGGATATTTGCCTGCAAAAGAGTATGTTTTTTAAATGATTTTAAACATGGCATCGGTTCAAGACCCTTTTTTAGATTAAAATCTGGTTTGAGATTGGTTTGATATATTGGTAGCGAGAGGTACAAAAACACACTGCAACTTATATTACTAAAAAAACAGATACCTATATTTATTGGTAAACATGATAGAATTTTTAAAAAAATATTTTATTAGTAGAAAGGAAAAAAGGCTAAAAAAGAAATTTAATCATCTTTATAAAAAATTTGTTCCTCAAATTTTATCTGATATAAATGCTTTGGAAGCAGGAAACGATCTTCTTGTTAAATTACATGGATCTGGGGCTAAATCGGTTATTATTGATAGTATTTTATTTTACAAATACGCTATTTTAGATATAGTAGGTTTAGCAAATATTTGGACCAATACAAACCAGGCTGAGGAGAATTTAATAGTAAGACTTCTTGCAGGAACTCTTTATGAATTCTTAGATGATAGCAGATACTTTTTAAGTAAAAAGTTTAGGGTAAAAATGGCAGCAATGCCTTATTCAGAACGATATTTGTATGAATTTGATAACATCGCAGATATTTTTAGACTTATCAATGATGAATTTTTAAAAATGCTTGGTGACATTCGAAACAATACTGCTTTTCACAAAAGCAAAGATCCAAGAATTTTTAAAAAAGTAAAAGACGATATAAACGAAGTTCACTTTGGTCAAGTAGTTCTTTCTACCTTCTATCTTTGGATTAAAATTAATAAGTTTCACAGACTTTTTTTAAACTGCATTCTTGAGTATGAGAAAGATAAACAGCATAAATAATAATATAAAATGCTTCTTTTACTACTGTAAAAATGATTTCCATTTTTAGAAAGCATTTTATCATGCTATTAATCCTGGAATTAGATCTTCAAAACATGCTAATGAAAAAATTAACGAATTTATTTGGACTGCCTTTATCGACAACCAAATCATAAACCGGTTCTTCCATCAACGCATTTTTCAGCAATTCTTTACCTTGTTTCGGGAAAAGGTATTTCTGTACCTGCAGCCAATCTACATAAGCCTTGCCGCTCAACTCGCTAAAGGTTAATGGGCAACCCAAAGCGGCGTCATCAATATAAATATTAGCGTAAATTTTTGGCGATTTGGAATAATGCTCCTGCCGGGGATTATGGTTTACGCCATACAAAGGGATTTCGTGGTACGATAAGTAAGCGACAGCTTCCTGGAGTTTTCTGCCGCTGCGCATCGTAATCAAAATAATTTTTCCGCCTTCGTCTGTTATTTTTTTCAGCGTTTTGATGCAATGCGGAATGTCTTTCCCAATCTTTGGAAACTCGTGTGTAACTACCGTTCCATCAAAATCCAACCCAATCGTAACACCTTTATAAAACATAAATTTAGCTTTAATGGCTTTTATACGGATTTCTCCAATCAAAAGTTATGGAAAAAGGGTTATGTTGGTTTGAAAGATTTACGCCGGCATACTGTTTTTACCGGCAAAAAATTGGTGTAAAGATTTAAGACCAAAAAACGAAAACAATGTGTGCAAGATTTACCATGACGCAGGAAGACAAAGCCTTGCTGGCCGAGTTTGAGGCAAAAACGATTGACGAGCAGTACCGGCAAAGCTATAACCTGGCGCCTACGCAACTGGCACCGGTCATCATCTCCCAAAAGCCGGAAGCAATACAGCTATTTCATTTTGGCCTGGTTCCATTTTGGGCGAAAGACAAAAAAAGCAGCTATTCGATGATGAACGCGCGGCAGGAAACCGTGTTAGAAAACAACACTTACAAGCCTTTAATGATCCACAATAAACGCTGCTTGGTTTTGGCAGATGGTTTTTACGAGTGGAAAACGGAAGGCAAAAAGAAGCTGCCGTACCGTTTTGTGTTGTTGAATAGAAATGCCTTTGCTTTTGCCGGTTTATGGTCGCAGTGGAAAAGTGAGGACAAAAAAGAGGTTTACGAATCTTTTACCATTTTAACCACCACACCAAACGAACAAGTTGCAACCTTGCATAACCGGATGCCGGTTATCTTAACCAAAGAAGAAGAAAAACTGTGGCTGGCCGATGATGTTCCTCCTGCCGAACTCATCAAACTTTGCGACTCTTATCCAGATGAAGAAATGAAAATGTACCCAGTTTCTACCGATGTGAACAAAGCGGTAAACAACCACCAGGATTTGATTTTGCCGATGAACAGCAAATAAGCCATGCTTCTTTTACCTATAGTTTTTTGATGTAGTCCAAGAACAAATTCAAAGCTTGTCGTTTATCTTCTGTTAAGTTGAAATCCAATTTATTGAAAAGATAATCGCGCAAATCAAAATTCGGGTAAACAGGCAGTTGTTTCAGCAATTCTTCCCGCTCATCCAAACCCGCTTTTAAAGCTTTATTAAAGGCAGCCATAAATTCAGGGTCAATTGGTTTATTGGCAACCCAGGCCGCAAAAACAAAAGGCAAACCCGTTAACTGTTGCCAAACTTCGGCCAAATCATAAACGTAGGGAAACTTGTTTTTCTTGCCGAAAGTACGGTCACCAATTTGCACGAATGCTGTTTTTACATTGGTAGAATTGGCGTAATCCACAGCATTTATGAGTTGCTTCGGATCAACTTTCCAATAGTTTTTCAACAACACTTTTGCCAGGTTATTAGACGATCTTGATTCCGGATCCAACTGAATAATATTTGCATCTTCAATCGCACAGTTGCTAAAAATAAATACAGAATTAACCGCACCAACCGCGCCAATACAATAATCAGAAACAATATGCCAATATGGCAAGTTTAACAAAGCCGCAACTGGTATCAATCCTATATCTGCTTTATTATCAATTAGTTTTTGGGCACAATCTGAAGGCGTATCTAAGCTTAAATCAATACGGTTTTGGATAGGATCATGCTGTAAACCATAAATAAAAGGTTTGGTATTGGTATAACTAACAGCAGAAATGCGAATATTATTTATCAAAATAAAAGGTATAAATCAAAAATATTGCAAGCTTTGATACCGAAAATATTGCCGGTAAAAGAAGCATTGCTTAAAAAATATTATAGTAAATATTTAAGGTGGTCCGTATTGTTAAAGTCCTCAATATGGAACTTTTCACCATCAAAATTGACTTTGTACAAGGTGGTGTTTCGGTGCGGATAATTGTCCATTTCGGTCAGTGGCAATTCATTTAACAAACAAAGAAAAAGCCGCATTGCCCGGCCATGCATGCAAATCAAAACTGTTTTTTCTTCCGGATGGTCCATGATTTCTTCCAGCGCAACTTTTTGCCGGGTTTGTACTTCGTTCGGGCTTTCGCCGTCTTCAAAACGTACATCCAATTCGCCGTCTTTCCAGCTTTGCATAATTTTTTTGAACCGGCCGCGAGTTTCTTCGCTTACAGCTTTGCCTTCGTATTTTCCCCAAGCCATCTCGTCCAAACCGGATAATTGCTGCCAGGGAATGCCGCTGTCAATAAAATGTTGTACAGTTTGGTGTGTGCGTTTCAGTTCAGAAGTGTAAATTTTATCGAAAGGAATATTTTTATAAGCCTTGTAAAACGCTTCGCCTTGCTTGCGGCCAGTTTCGTTTAAATCGGTGTTCATGCCGCGGCCTTGTACAATCCCTGCTTTGTTCAGGTCGGTTTCACCGTGGCGGATAATGTAAAGCGTTTTTTTAGTCATTAAAAGAAGTATCAGTTTTGCGTCGTTTTAAACAAAAAATTAGTTTAGAACGGGCAATTTATAAAATTGAGGCTTTACTTCGTCCTCAAACTGGAAATCCTGGTAGTTGGTAACCACATTGTACAACGTATCGCGCTCAATAGGAACTCGGCCAACTTGTTTAATCAGTTC
Source organism: uncultured Mucilaginibacter sp. (assembly GCF_937859865.1). GTDB lineage: Bacteria > Bacteroidota > Bacteroidia > Sphingobacteriales > Sphingobacteriaceae > Mucilaginibacter_A. The sequence goes on along the minus strand of NZ_CALMAT010000008.1, from coordinate 5,746 downwards.
CACCAGTTCTTTCGTCGTCATTCCCGGGTGTTGTTCCTCTGCCCCGGCCATCGAATAAATTTTAGTTGTATCGTCCAGCGTTCCGTCAATATCGTCTACACCAAAATTGAGTGAAAGTTGCGCCGTGTTCCGGCTGATCATCGCCCAATAAGCTTTAATGTGATCAAAATTATCGAGATAAATCCGTGAAATTGCGTAATTCCTTAAATCTTCAATCACCGTAGTTTCCGGCACGTGCGACATTTGGTTATCCTGGTTCCTAAATTTCAACGGAATAAAAGTTTGAAAACCTCCCGTTTTATCCTGCAATTGGCGCAAACGTTCCATATGATCTATCCGGTGCCAAAACTTTTCAATATGTCCGTACAACATTGTCGCGTTTGACCGTCCGCCCAGCTTGTGCCATTCTTCGTGGATTGCCAGCCATTGATCGGCCGTACATTTATCTTTCGCAATCAACTCGCGCACTTCGGGATGAAAAATTTCAGCGCCGCCGCCAGGGATAGATTGCAAACCAGCTTCCTGCATCAACCGCATTCCTTCGGCATAATTAATCTTCGCTTTTTTGAAGATGTAATGGTATTCTACCGGCGTTAAAGCTTTGATATGCAAGTCAGAACGGTGGTTTCTGATCCGGCTAAACAGTTCCTGATAAAACGGAACATCATACTGCGGCAATACGCCGCCAACGATATGCACTTCGGTAACCGGCTGCCCGTCGTACTTTTTTACAATGTTAAACATATCGTCCATCGTGTATTCCCAACCTTCTGAACGCTGTTTTAATAAACGCGAATACGAGCAGAATTTGCAATCGTAAACACACAAATTGGTGGGTTCGATATGGAAATTTCGGTTAAAAAAAGTGTTGTTGCCGTGGCGTTTTTCGCGGATATAATTGGCCAGAATTCCGAGAAAAGGCAGCTCGCCATTTTCATATAAAAACACACCTTCTTCAAACGTAATCCTTTCATTTTGAAGGACTTTTGCAGCAATGGCGCGATGTTGCGGAGAAAGCCTTGGACTGTTGATCAAGCCCTGTAAAGTATCAGGCATAACAATTATTATTTGCGCAAAAATACGATTAAAACGGCAAAGGAGCTTTGTTAGGGTTGCCGCCTACAACAACATGCTTCTTTTACCGATGTTTTTTACATTGGATTGATTGTGAACGCCATTAAAACTGATTAAAGCAGGATTTATAAAAGTTTTTTCTGATTTTGCAGCCTTTTGCGACACCAATTTTTACCCGATAAAAGAAGTATGAAGATAGAAACGATAGCCATACATGCCGGAAACCAGTTGGACCAGGGAAACAAAGCCGTGATCCAGCCGATTACTTTATCAACCACATTTGAGCGTGCCGATGATGGCTCTTATCCAACCGGATATTCTTATGGCAGGAGCAATAACCCGAACCGGAACTCGCTGGAAAACGTGTTGGCCAAGTTGGAAAACGGCACGGCGGCGGCGGCTTTTTCTTCGGGAAATGCAGCGGGAATGACGGTTTTTCAATCTTTAGAACCCGGAAGCCATTTGATTTGCCCCAACGATATGTATCATGGTTTGCGCAATCAGTTAAAAAAAATTTTTGCCGACAAGCTGGAGTTTGATTTTATTGATTTGAACGATTTGGAATTGGTTGAAGCTTCCATCAAACCAAACACAAAACTGATTTGGGTAGAAACGCCTTCCAATCCGCTTTTAAAAATCACGGATATTACCGCTATTGCCGCTATTGCCAAAAAAGCATCGGTAAAAACAGTATGCGACAATACTTTTGCCACGCCTGTTTTACAACGTCCGCTGGATTTGGGAGCCGATCTCGTTATGCACTCAACCACAAAATATTTGGGCGGGCACAGCGACGTTTTGGGTGGCGCTTTAGTTGCCCGGGAAGCTGATGAATGGTGGTTAAAGTTGAAGCAGATCCAGGAAATGGGCGGCTCCGTTCCCGGCCCTTTTGATTGTTACATAACCGTTCGGGGTATTAAAACTTTGCCATATCGAATAAAAGGACACGTAGAAAATGCAACGAAACTGACAGCTTTTTTAGAAAACCATCCAAAAGTAGAGCGTGTTTTTTATCCCGGTGCAGCTTCTCACCCACAATTTAAAATCGCCCAAAAACAAATGTCAGCAGGCGGCGGCATGTTGTCTTTCCTGATAAAAGGTGGTGCAAAAGAAGCATTGGCCGTTATCAACAAACTGAAAATATTTACCCAGGCAACCAGTTTGGGCGGCGTAGAAAGTTTGATTGAACATCGTGCTTCTGTGGAAGGGCCAGATACGAAAACGCCACAAAACCTCATTCGTGCTTCAGTGGGATTAGAAAATATCGAAGATTTGGTAGAAGATTTAACCACTGGTTTAACTGCTATTTGAAATTAAAAAGAACGAAATTTGGATTTTTATCATTTCTGTTTATACATTTGAAACAATATTTGGTAGCGATACCATTCTAACCCAACCTCTCGCAGGTTTTGGTTTATAAAGAAGTGGCGAGAGATCAGGCTCTGCAACCCACTGGCAACCCTTGCAAAAGCGAGAAGGTGCCAATTCCTGGCCCGGAAAATAACCCCGGGAAATATAAATTGATAAAAAAACATGTATAAAAACAGCATCTTCCCAACGCAAAGCAGCAAAACTGCCATCAAAAAAACAAGTTTTGGTATTTGGTTTAACCGAATGTGTTGCTGCTAACGCAGCATAATAAGTTAAGCATCAATTAATTTGCGGCAGTTTCTCCTGCATATCAATAAACCACAAACCAAATTTTTCAATCTAAAAAAACAAAAATGGCAACTCAAGCATCACATAAATTTGAAACCTTACAACTTCATGCCGGTCAGGAAGTTGATCCGGTTACCGGTTCCCGCGCTGTACCTATTTATCAAACTACTTCTTACGTTTTTAACAGTTCGGAACATGGTGCCAATCTTTTCGCGTTAAAAGAATTTGGGAACATTTATACCCGGATTATGAACCCGACAACAGATGTTTTCGAAAAGCGGATTGCAGCTTTAGAAGGTGGCGTTGCGGCTTTGGCTACTGCTTCCGGGCAGGCAGCGCAGTTTATCGCTTTAAATAATATCCTGCAAACAGGCGACAACTTTGTTACTTCCCCTTTTATTTACGGTGGAAGTTACAATCAGTTTAAAGTTGGTTTTAAACGTTTGGGGGTTGAAGCGCGATTTGCAAAAGATGACAAAGCAGCAAGCATTGAAGCTTTAATAAACGATCAAACAAAAGCCATTTATATCGAAACAATTGGTAACCCTGAATTTAATGTTCCTGATTTTGAAGCCATTGCCGCTATCGCCAAAAAGCATGATCTGCCTTTGGTGGTAGACAATACTTTTGGTGCCGGTGGTTATTTGTTCCGGCCGTTAGAACATGGCGCAAACATCGTGGTTGAATCGGCAACGAAATGGATTGGCGGACACGGAACCAGTATTGGTGGTGTGATTGTGGACGGCGGAAACTACAATTGGGGAAATGGAAAATATCCACAATTTTCAGAACCTGCAGAAGGTTATCACGGCATTGTTTTCTCGGATATTTTTGGTGTAGACAGTGCGATGGGCAATATTCAGTTTATCATTCGTGCACGTGTAGAAGGTTTGCGCGATTTTGGCCCTTCCCAATCTCCGTTCAACTCGTTTTTATTGTTGCAAGGATTGGAGACGCTTTCTCTGCGTGTGCAGCGGCACGTAGAAAATGCGTTGGAACTGGCGCAATGGCTGGAAGCGCATCCGGAAGTGGAGAAAGTGAATTATCCAGGATTGGAATCTTCTCCGTATCATTCCCTCGCCAAAAAATATCTGAAAAATGGTTTTGGCGCTGTTTTGTCTTTTGAGTTGAAAGGCGAAAAAGAAAGAGCGATACGTTTTGTAGATAGTTTAAAACTGGTTAGCCATTTAGCCAATGTCGGCGATACTAAAACTTTAATTATCCAGCCTTCTGCAACCACCCATCAGCAACTGTCGGCCGAAGAACAATTGGCTGCGGGCGTAAAACCAAATGCTTTGCGCGTGGCAGTTGGCATCGAACATATTGATGATATTAAAGCCGATTTTGAACAAGCTTTTGCCCTGGTTACGCAACTGGAAACAGAATTGGTATAAAATAAATAAGCTGATTAGCAATATCTTATTGCTAATCAGCTTATTTAAATTGGTTTTGGCCGAACCTTAATTTTATTGATGAGCTTACAAAAATTTACAAGCACTGATCGTTTTACTTTAGAATCTGGTAAGCATTTGCCCGGCCTTAATATTGCTTACCATACTTTTGGCCATCTCAATTCCGAAAAAAACAATGTGGTTTGGGTTTGTCATGCTTTAACCGCAAATTCTGATGTATTGGACTGGTGGCCGGGTTTGTTTGGCGAAAAAGCTTTGTTCAACCCGCAGGAACATTTTATTGTTTGCGCCAACATTCTGGGTTCTGCTTATGGGACCACCAATCCGCTAAGTATCCACCCAAAAAATGAAGAACCTTATTTTCTAACTTTTCCCGAATTTACCATTCGTGATGTGGTTAAAGCACATCAATTGCTGGCCAAACATTTAGAAATTGAACAGATTGAAACGCTAATCGGTGGTTCTTTGGGTGGACAACAAGCTTTGGAATGGGCAATTGCAGAACCTGAAAAAATGAACCGCTTGATTGTTTTGGCCAGCAACGCCAAACATTCTCCCTGGGGAATTGCCTTTAACGAATCGCAACGGCTGGCTATTGCTGCCGATCCTACCTTTTATAAAAGCGTACCAAACGGAGGAAATATCGGGCTAAAAGCAGCACGCAGTTTGGCCTTGCTTTCTTACCGCAGCTATCAAACTTATGCTGTTACGCAAGCAGACGATGATTTGCAAAAAAGAGATTCTTTCAACGCTTCTTCCTACCAAAATTACCAGGGACAAAAATTGGTAAACCGCTTTAATGCATACAGTTACTGGTATTTAACTAAAGCAATGGACAGCCATAATGTGGCACGAAACAGGCTGAGTTTAGAAAGTGCCCTGGGACGAATTAAAGCCAAAACATTGATTATTGCCATTGCTTCTGATATTCTTTTTCCGCCAGACGAACAACGCTTTCTTTACCGCAATATTCCCGGTGCTGCTTTTGCCGAGGTAGAATCCTTATTTGGCCATGATGGTTTTTTAATAGAAACAGAAGCTTTAAGTAAAATCATACATTCTTTTTTAAAACAACAAGTTATAGTAAAGCCTGTCCTTTTATCCGGCACGGCCTAAATCCTTATGAGTAAAAAATTAAATATCGGCCTTTTTGGTTTTGGTGTGGTTGGCCAGGGTTTGTACGATATTATCAAAACAAAACATTTAAACCTGGAGATTATCAAATTTGTGATCAAAGATGCCACGAAAGAACGCTCCTTGCCGCAATACTTATTTTCTACCGATAAAAACAGTATCCTTCAAAACCCGGAAATCAACACGGTTGTCGAACTGATTAACGATGCAGATGCTGCTTTTGAAATTGTTTCCGCAGCGATCAAAGCAGGCAAAAATGTAGTTTCGGCCAATAAAAAAATGATTGCGCAGCATTTGTCAGAACTGATTGATTTGCTGCACCAGTACGGAACCTCGCTGTTGTACGAAGGCGCAGTTTGCGGCAGTATTCCCATCATTCGGAATTTAGAAGAATATTACGATAACGAGTTGCTGTATTCCATTAGCGGGATTTTTAACGGTTCTTCCAATTACATTTTGTCAAAAGG
>NZ_CALMAT010000007.1 GCF_937859865.1 uncultured Mucilaginibacter sp. | reverse complement strand
TACCTTTTTGCCGTCATCAGAAAAAGTAAAACTCCGGACGGCAAGCGGAGCCGTTTTACCTTTTGGTGTAAGCAATGCTTCGTTTACCAGTATAATTTCTTTGGTCGGGTCGCTTACGTCCGTTTGCACGATAGAACTGTTTTGCTGGTGCATATAACTTTGGCCGTCTTTGGTCCACTGCGTGCCAAAACTGCCCTGCGAAAAAGCGGCAAAAAAATTAAAAAAAAGGACCGAAAGCGTAAAAAAAAGTAGTTTTATAAATTTTTGAAATAGCATTTGGGAAGAAAGTTTAGCTTTTTAAGAAGGACGAAAAATAGGCAGTAAAAGAAGTATACCGCTTATTTTAATTTTAATATAATCTGTTAACTACAAATTAACATTAGATTGCAATTTATTTGTAAATTTTTTTTGGTTTAAGAAAGCAGTTTTTGCCGCAGCAAAAACTCCAACTGTCCGTTGCTCACGGCCAGTTTATCGTTCATTTCTTTAACATTTTGGGCTTCTTCGTAAATGGCGTACGCCCGTTTAAGGGTCCGGTCCATTTCGTCTTCGTTCCAAGGTTTAGTGAGGTAATGAAAAATCTTTCCTTTGTTAACTGCCTCAATTACAGCATCCATATCCGAAAAACCGGTTAGTAACATACGTACTGTCGCCGGGAATTTTTCCACCACTTTTTGCAAAAATTCGCTTCCGTTCAGCTTGGGCATCCGCTGGTCGGCAATCACGATCTCGACCGGGTTTTGCTCCAAAATCTGCATTGCTTCGTCTGTATCCAGCGTGGTATAAACCTGGTATTTCGTCCGGAAAACCGCCCGAAAAGAGATAAGGTTGTTTATCTCATCGTCCACGTATAAAATATTAATTTTTTTTTCAGCCATAAGGAAAATTTTAATTAATATAAATCATATTTCTATTAATTAAATCAATAATTTGCATTACTCGTATAAACGAATTAAATAAGAAATCATACTATGGATTCATTAAACGAATTAAAAAAAATAATAGCTATAAAAACCAACAAAAATTTGTGTGAAAATGACATATACAGACCAAAATTTTTTAAACTAATTAATGAGTATGAAAAAGAGGAATTGCTGAAATTACTATTTGAAAAAACCAATATAAAAATTTATGACAGTATTTTATCTCAATTAAAGGAATTAGTAAAAAATAGAAACCCGAATATAACTTTAAAAAAAGATGAAATTGATAAAGAAATTGAATATACTTTAAAGGGAGTTGATCTATCAGAATTTGGGACATGGGTATATTATCCATGGAATGAAAAATTAGTACACATTTTAGACGAAAAAGATTTTATAGATTTAAGGACAAGCAGAAATAAATATAAGATTACAGATGAGGAAAGAAAAACTTTATCATCAAAAATTATTGGCGTAATAGGTCTTTCTGTAGGTCAATCAGTATCTTTAACATTAGCAATGGAAAGATGCTTTGGAGAATTAAGAATCGCAGATTTTGATGAATTAGAATTAACAAACCTAAACAGGCTTAGAAGTGGCGTACATAACTTAGAAATCAAAAAAACTGTAATAGTAGCCAGGGAAATAGCCGAAATAGATCCGTATTTAAATGTTACTTGCTTTCATGAAGGAATCACTGAAAATAATTTAGATAAGTTTTTGTTAGAAAACGGGAAATTAGATGTCCTTATAGATGAATGCGACGGAGTTGATATAAAACTTAAATGTAGGATAGCTGCTAAAAAATATACAATTCCTGTTTTAATGGAAGCAAGTGATAGAGGGACTGTGGATGTAGAAAGATTTGATTTAGAACCAGACAGGCCATTATTACATGGTTACATTCAACATTTAGATGTTTCAAAATTTCATACATTAACTACCAACGAACAAAAACTGCCGTACCTTTTAGCTTTTGCAGGGGTAGAAACATTATCCACCAGAATGAAAGCGTCTGCTGTGGAAGTAGGCCAAACAATTTCAACATGGCCACAACTTGCAAGCGCAGTTACGATGGGTGGTGGAATTACAGCAGACATATGCAGAAGAGTTCTCTTAAATCAATTCCATCAATCTGGTAGATACTTTATTGATATTGAAGAGTTGGTAGGCGATCCTAAACAAGAAGATAAACTTTTTCATTATAAAACTGAGAAACTAACTATAGAAAAGATGAGAGACTTTGCTAGTAAAGTCGCTTATCAAACGATTGATAATGCTGTTATTGATAATGATATTATCGAAACTTTGGTGAAGGCAGCTCTTGTTGCACCATCACCTGGTAATAATCAACCCTGGAAATGGTTCTTTGATGGAAGACAGCTATTTCTATTTAATGATGAAGAACGTTCAATTTCCTATGGCGATTTTAATTATATGGCTACCTATATGTCGCTTGGGGGCGCACTTGAAAATATTGAATTGAAAGCATTAGAATTAAAAATTAAAACCATAATAAAGCATTTCCCACTAAAAGAAACTGAAAATAATGTTTTAGTTGCTGTTTTACAATTTATTAAAGATGATAACATTGCAAAAGATAACTTGGTAAGCTTTCTAAATGTTCGTTATACAAATAGGCGTAAAGGAGATAGTTCGCCGTTAAGCAATGACATTCTTAATGATTTTAAAACATCTGTGGCTGATATAAAGGATGTTGATTTAACATTTATAACTGAGTATAATATATTGCAAAAAGTTGCAGAAATAACTGGAAAAGCAGAAAAATTACGAATGTTTATTCCACAAGGACACTACGAATTGTTTGAAAAAGAAATAAGGTGGACTAAAGAAAGTGCAGAAAGTACAAGGGATGGCTTGGATATTCGAACACTCGATCTTGAGGCAAAAGATGCAATCGGTTTTCGTGTTGCAAAAGATTCACAAGCTATAAAACTGGTAAGTGCCTGGAATAAAGGTGCGGCGTTAGAAAATATGACTAAAAAACTTGTTTCAACAGCTTCTGCAGTTGGATTAGTCACTATTCCAAATTTCACTCCGGAGAATTGTTTATTAGCAGGACATGCTACACAACGCATTTGGCTCAATGCAAGTAAACATCATATTGCTATGCAACCAGCATTGGCAGCAGTATTACATTTTGCCAGACTGATACAAGGTAACGGCATTGATATGCCAGAAAATATACAAGTTCAATTTAGAGAGTTATATAATGAATTTAATACAATATTCAACTTAAATTCTAATCAAGTACCGGTGTTTTTATTTCGACTTTTTAATGCCACCGAACCAAACATAAAGTCATTAAGATTAAATTTGAGTGAAATTTACTTTTCATAAGTAACATATCAATGAATTCGCTCGTATTTAGAGTATTTAGAGCTATTGATGAACCCGAAGCATGTTTGCGATTTATAGAAGGCCATAGAAAGGTTTTAGAAATTTATGGTATAACCATGATAACATCCAATAAAGCATTATGGATGAACCATAAAAATACTTACGTTATACTTGTTGAATCTGTAGAAGACGGAAAAGTAGTTGGTGGTGCCAGAGTACAAATTGCAGATGATGATTTACCGTTACCTATTATTGATGCTGTTAAGCAGATTGATATAAGAATATATGATATTGTTGATGAATATAAATATAACTTTATAGCAGAATTATGTGGACTATGGAATTCGAGGGAAATTGCCGGATATGGAATAGGTAGTAATTTCTTAATAAGAAATGGAATTGCATTAGCAAGAATCTTACGATTAAAAACAATGATCGCTTTATGTGCCCCTGCAACTGTAAAAATGTGTTCAAAATCTGGATTTGTAATTGAAAGATCATTAGGTAATGATGGATTTTTTAATTACCCTAAATTAGATCTTATAGCAACAGCAATGATTATTAAAGATATAAATAATCTTGAAACCGCAACAGAAGAAAGTCGTGACTTTATTAATGACTTGTGTTATAAAAGAATAATGCACAACATAGAAAAAGGCCCGAAAGGTGAAATTAGAGTTGAGTATAATTTAATTTTAAAAATGTAAATGTGTAAGCATAAAAGCCTTATTGTAATAATAATTATAAATTGCACTTGTTTAATAACAAAACCGTCTTTTGCAAACATCGGTTTTGTGAAAATAAAAAACGTTTCATTTTATGAAGATAAAACTAAATTTTTAACAATTAAAGATGCAGTAAATCTTAATTATAAAACAACAAGCCTAACTCCAAACTTTGGTTTATCAACTTCGGTTTATTGGTTTAAAATAACCATTGAAAATAATAGTGATGATAGTAATTTACTCTTTCAAATATTAAACAGTACAATAAGTTCTTTAGAGCTATATAAACCAGAAAATGGGAAACTAACATCAACAAAACTCGGTGAGTATATTCCTTTTTCAAGTAGGTTATTTAAAAGCTCTACTCCAATTTTTAAAGTTTATATACCTCGTAACAACGCCCGTACTTTTTTTTTAAAAGCCTATAGCAATAGTGTTATACAACTTCCGATGTCTATTGGTTCAGAATATGATATACTATATTCTATAAGTTTTGACCAATATTTATTTGGAATCTATATTGGGATAATTTTTGTTATGTTCTTTTACAATCTGTTTATTTATTTAACAGTTCAAGATAACAATTATTTATTCTATGTGCTATATATATCAGTTATAGGATTAACACAAGCATGCTTGAAAGGTTATGCTGGAAAATATCTTTGGCCAGAGAATACTTGGATTATTATTCATGCTCAAATTATTATCATAGGTTTGTCCGGAATTGTGTCTTTGTTATTTTCATCAAGCTTTTTAAATGCAAAATATAACTCACCTCTGTTTTATAATCTCTGTAAAGTTTTAATAATTGCAGATATTATTGGAATTATTTTTGCTCTATTAAATTTTTACATTTTAGCACAACAGCTTTTTCAGATTGTAAACGGAATTGAATCTATTCTAATAATAGTATTTGGGTTAATAGTTTATAAAAAAGGTTATAAACCTGCACTATTTTTAAATATATCGTGGAGTTTTTTTTTAGTAGGAGTTATAATCTACATATTAAAAGATGTTGGTATACTTGCTTATAGTACATTTACCAGTAATTCAATATTAATAGGTTCTGCAATTGAAGTAACATTACTATCTTTCGCCCTTGCAGATAAGATAAACACTTACAAAAAAGAAAAAGAAGAACTGCAGGCACAGGCATTGGTTACCGCACAAGAAAAAGTCGAATCAGCAAAAAACCAAAATAATATTTTGGAACACAAGGTAGAAGAACGTACATTTGAACTGGTAGAGACAAACAAAAATTTAAGCAAAACCCTTACTGATTTGAAAGAAGCCCAGACACAATTGGTAGAAGCAGAAAAAATGGCTTCGTTGGGGCAACTTACCGCGGGCATTGCCCACGAGATCAACAACCCGATCAATTTTGTTTCGGCCAACATAGAACCCTTGAAACGCGATGTTGACCTGCTGGTGGATGCCATCCAAACGATGGAAAACGTAGGTTTATCAGAAATACCGGTTAGCAAAAAGCAGCAGCAGATTGACGAGTACAAAGAAGAAATTGATTTTGACTACCTGAAATTAGAGATCGGCCAATTGCTGAACGGGATACACGAAGGCGCTTCGCGCACGGCCGAAATTGTAAAAGGGCTGAAAATATTTGCCCGCTTGGACGAGGACGACCTTAAAAAAGCCGATATCAACGAAGGCCTGGCCTCAACGTTGTTGGTTGCCAACAATATCATCGGCAAAAACATCCGGGTAATCAGAAACTTTGGCCAAATTCCGGTGATCGAATGCTTTCCCGGCAAACTGAACCAGGTATTTTTAAACATTATCTCTAATGCAATCTATGCCATTGATGAAAAATTTGGCAAAGAGCCTGGCGGGGTGTTAGAAATAACGACCGCTTGCGATGAAAAATATTTGCTGATTACCATTGCCGATAACGGCACCGGCATGAGCGAAGCGACAAAGAACAAAATATTTGAACCTTTTTTTACCACCAAAAACGTGGGTGTAGGTACTGGCCTGGGCATGTCCATCGTGTACAACACGATTAAAAAACACCATGGCGAAATTTATATAAATTCGGCCGAAGGCGAAGGGACAACCTTTATATTAAAATTACACCTTATATTTGACGAGTACCTATTAGAAGACTACCAAAGTGAGCAGCACGGATAAAATTAAAGTTTTGTATTTGGATGATGAGCCTCAAAACCTGATTGGGTTTAAAGCGTCATTCAGGTTAAATTATACCATTTTGGTAGCTCTTAACAGTGATGAGGCCCGCCAGCACCTGAAAGAAAACCCCGACATCCGTGTTTTCTTTTGCGACCAGCGCATGCCAGACATCAGCGGTGTTGATTTTTTTGTAGAAATCCAACGTACTTATCCGCTGCCTGTCCGTATTCTGCTGACCGGTTTTACCGATGTAGAATCGGTTATTGATTCGATCAACCGCGGCAATATTTTTCGGTATTTAAGGAAGCCTTACCTTCCGGAGGATATCATATCTTGTATCGAACAGGCCAACAAGTTTTACATGGTTACTTCTATGCTTTCTATAAAAAACACAGAGCTGGAAAAGGCCTATAAAGAACTGGAAAAGTTTGCCTATAGCGTATCGCATGACCTCCGTGGGCCGTTGCTGAGCATTATGGGTGCCGCAGATGTGGCGCAATACATTGATAATATTGACGAAATAAAAGAGATGCTGCGGCTGATGGAAAAATCAGTTAAAAAGCTGGACACTTTTATCCTCAACATCCATGATTATTACAGTTTAAAACAAGGTGAACTGCAAATTGAAGAAGTGAATTTTGCAGATATTATAAAAGACCAGGTAGAAAACTTTAAGGTAACTACCAAGATGAAAAATATAAACTTTGTTACAAAAGTAGAACAAAAAGATAATTTTAGGAGCGACACCATGTCGCTTAAAATTATCCTAAGCAACCTTTTGTCCAATGCATTTAAATACCAGCAAAAAGACAAACCGGACAAATATGTTGAATTGGATATCAAAGTAAAAATAGGGACAGCTACCATACAAGTAATAGACAACGGGATAGGCATACAAGATAAATTTGTGGGCGATATTTTTAACATGTTTTTTAGGGCCACGGCAGAAGAAGTTGGATCTGGCATTGGCTTGTACAATGTTAAAGATGCCGTTACAAAAATAGGCGGCCAAATTTCTGTAACTTCTGTTTTTAATAAAGGCACAACATTTGTAATTACAGTTCCAAGTAAATAATAAAATGCAGGATATTACCAACTTTATTATAATTGATGATAGCAAAGAAGATTGTTACCTGATTAAAAAAAGACTGCAAACATTAAAAGCTTCTTTTACTATTCAATCTTTTTTAAGCCCGCACGAAGCTTTTGACTATGTTTTAAATACTGTTGCCACCACCAAAAGCATCATCATCCTGGATATTTACATGCCGTTAATGGATGGTTTTGAATTTGTAGAAGCTTTTGAAAACCTTCCAAAAAACATCCAAGACAATTATTTAATTTGTGCACTTACTTCATCCATCAACAAACAATATACCGACAGGATCAGTGCTTACCAATCTGTTAAGTTCTTTTTAGAGAAGCCACTCAAAACAGAAAGTTTACTGGATCTGATGGCAAGCTAAACTTGCACAATTGATAGTTGATGCTTTACTTGGATAACAATTAACTTTACAACCATTCAAACAATTATCCAAGATTAAAAAAATAAGTTTTGCTCCTTTAATCTTACCAACAATTAGTACAATACCTTATTTTACAATCTCAAGCCTTATTTTTAAAGTTACCAAAAACATTAAAGGTTTATTTTAATTTGTACAAAAGGTTTGGCCATGCTTCTTTTATCACCTAAAAATTGGCAAGCCCTTGATTTTTAATTTGTACAAGTTGTTGCAATCACCAATTTTATATGGTAAAAGAAGCATGGAAATCTAAATAAGTGAAGTTTAAACAGGCACTAAATTTATACCGGTAAAAGAAGCATGTATCTCTGACATCTGCTATCAAACTAACCTAATACAAAAAAACTTATTGTGTTAAAGCATATTGAATAAGGTTGGCGCCCATTTTCAAAGCTTTTAAGCGGCTTTCCTGCGTATCTCCTGCATAAGTTCCAAAATCTTCCCAACCGTTGCCCAGGTCGCATTCGTAAGTATAAAAACAAACCAAACGGCCTTTGTAGATCAGCCCAAACCCTTGCGGCCTTTTACCGTCATGTTCGTGTATTTTGGGCAAGCCATTTGGGAAAGCAAATTTCTGGTGAAAAATGGGATGGTTGGCCGGCAGTTCTACAAAATCCAGTTCGGGGAAAACCTTTTTCATTTGCGGACGGATAAATTCGTTCAAACCGTAATTATCGTCAATGTGCAAAAAACCGCCACCTGTTAAATATTTGCGCAGGTTTTTAACTTCCTGTGCAGAAAAAACAACGTTTCCGTGCCCGGTCAAAAACACAAACGGATAATTGAACAAAGTTTCACTGCCCACTTCTACTACATCTTCTTCGGGCTTAATATTGGTTTTCAGGTTGTCGTTGCAAAATTTAATCAGGTTGGTCAAAGCAGTCCTGTCACCGTACCAATCGCCGCCGCCATTGTATTTTATTTTAGCAATTTTGTAAGTTGGTTCTGTAAAACTCAACAAAGACAAAAAACAAATGAGCAGGTATTTTATCATCGGTTTAAAAAGTTGACTTCAAAACAGGCTTCCAGTGCAGCCGTTTCTGTTCTTAAACGGCTGTTGCCTAAAGTTATGGCCTGATATTGGTTTTTTAAAGCGAAATCAATTTCCTGCGGAGAAAAATCGCCTTCCGGGCCAATCAAAATTAAATAGTTTTGCTGCGGCCGCAATGCTTCTTTTATCGGTACTTTTTCGGTGTCCATACAATGTGCCATCCATTTTTGGGCATTTGCTGGCACGTTTATCAAAGTTGATAAATCAGTCAGCGAGTTTAATTTGGGGTGATATGCTTTAAGCGATTGTTTTACTGCGGAAGTGATTACCTTGTTCAGCCTTTCGTGGTTGATGGTTTTACGTTCTGAACGTTGGCAAAGAATGGGCGTAATCTCGTCAATGCCAATTTCGGTTGCTTTTTCTACAAACCATTCCAGCCGTTCGATATTTTTGGTTGGCGCAATGACCATGTGCAGATAATGATTTCGCTTGCCAAATTCATGCTGTGTTTGTAAAATGGTAAAACGGGTTTTTTTAGGGTTAGCGTCCGTAATCTTAGCATGATAGAAATTGCCTTTCCCATCAATTACTTCAATTGTACCTTCTTTTTGCAAACGCAAAACTTTACAGCAATGCCTGCTTTCTTCCTCATTTAAAAAGCAATCCTGCAGATCTAAACCAGGGGCATAAAACAAGTACATGTAACAAAGCAATTAATGGTTATCAATTACGTCTTCCTCGTTCAGCAACAATTCCAACTTAACCGATTCGATGTTCTGGTCTGATTTTTTTAAAACAGTAATGTTGTAGCCGTTGGCTTCCTTTTGCTCGCCCACTTCCGGGATTTTGCCAAAAATATCACCCAGCCAGCCGGAAACAGTATCAAAATCGCCGTCTTCAGGCAGGTCGTGCGGCAATTGCCCGTTCACATCATAAATACTGGCCAAAGCGTTCACCACAAACTCCGTCGAAGTAATTTGCTCTACAATTGGTTTTTCCTCATCATATTCATCCTGTATCTCCCCTACAATCTCTTCCACAATGTCTTCCATGGTAACCATACCGGCAGTGCCACCAAATTCATCTAAAACAATAGCAATCTGGATGCGCCTTAGCTGAAGCTCGGCCATCAAGTCATTAATCCTTTTGGTTTCGGGGATGAAGTAGGGTTTACGGATGATATCGCTTAAGTTGAATTCGGTTTGGTTAACCAGCAGCGGCAAAATATCCTTTGCTTGCACAATGCCTACGATCTTGTCCATCGTGTCATCATAAACCGGCATCCTGGAATAGCCTTCTTTGATGATCCGGTTTAACAGTTCATCTTTGTTTAAGTGCAGTTCTACACCGGATATTTTTGTCCTCGGAACCATGATATTTTTAACAACCCGCTCGTTAAAATCAAACACGTTTTTAATTAGTTCATGCTCGGTAGAATCCAAAGCGCCGCTTTCTTTGCCCTGGTCTAATAGATACTGCAGCTCTTCCGAACTGTGGTGTGCTTCGTTTGTGCTTACATTTTCTATCCCAAACAGTTTTAAAATCCCATTGGCAAAACCGTTCAGCAACCAGATAAACGGCCGGAAAACCACATAGAAAAAACGCAATGGCAAAGCAACAAACAAACTGGTACGGACAGGCTGCTGTATGGCAAAAGTTTTTGGCGCCAATTCGCCAAAAACAATATGCATGACCGTAATAATTAAAAAGGCTAAAAAGTAGCCGAGATTTTGCGCAAAAGCACCTGATATAGAAACATGTAAAAAGCCAAATAAGCTAAAAACCAGCTTTTTCATTACCTCCTCACCTACCCAACCCAAGCCTAATGAGGCAAGCGTAATCCCCAATTGCGTGGCGGCCAGGTATTCATCCAAGTGATGAATGATACTTTTGGTTATTTTGGCTACCTGGCTGCCGGTTTTTGCCTGGACTTCAATTTGAGAAGACCGTACCTTAACAATTGCAAATTCGGCAGCAACAAAAAAACCGTTTAGGAATACTAAAAAAACAGTTAAGAAGGCATGAAAACCGCTAATGTCAAGATCGGGACCCATTAAATAATTTCTTTCTGGAACGTTGCTTTGTACAGCTCGATACTTTCTTCAATTATCCGGTAAGCTGCATCTTTACCTTCAAATTGCTCGACTGTAACGGCGTTACTGTGTTCCAATTTTTTATAATCTTCAAAAAAACGCGTAATTTCTGCTTCGGTGTGCGGCGGAAGGTCTAAAATATCATTGATATAGTTTACCGACATATCTTTGGCGGCAACAGCAATAATTTTATCGTCGCGTTCGCCTTTGTCTACCATGTGCATTACACCGATTACTTTGGCTTCGAGCAAACACATCGGCACCACTTCCTGCGAACAGATGACCAAAATATCTAACGGATCATTATCATCACAATAAGTTTGCGGGATAAAACCATAATTGGCCGGGTACATTACCGAGGAGAACAGCACGCGGTCTAATCGGAGCAGGCCGTAATCTTTATCTATTTCGTATTTACATTTAGAGCCTTTTGGGATTTCGATAATTGCATTAACAATTTTAGGAGAGTTATTACCTTCGCCAGGCGGAATGCTATGCCAAGAATGTTCTGGAGTCATAATCAATTGTGTTTTATATTTATTTTCAGTTTGGTAAGTCGTTTTGGCCAAAATTGTTTTTTGCTGATTTAAAATAGGCAATTACGATAGGCGTTGCCGTAAAAGCAATCAAGCCGACAATAATATAGGGCATATAATGAACAATTCCAGGGAATTTTATGCCCAGGAAAAAGCCAAGCAATGTGAGCAGCATCACCCAAAAAAAGCTCCCCAACAAATTAAAAAGCGTGAATTTTTGAAAACTGACTTTTGCAACACCCGCAAAGATAGGTGCAAAAGTTCGGATTATCGGAAAAAAGCGGCCAAAAACAAGGGCCATACCGCCATATTTTTTAAAAAAGTCTTCGGCCATGTAAACGTAGCGCTTTTTAAAGAAAAAGGAGTCTTCGCGGTTAAACAACCTTCGGCCGGTGCTGCGCCCAAACCAGTAACCTACATAATTGCCCAGTACGCCGGCCAGAAACAAGGTGGCCAGTAAATGGTAAATGGAAACCTCCAGCAAACCGGTGGCACAAAAAATGCCTGCTAAAAACAGCAAGTAATCACCTGGCAGAAAAAACCCAAAGAACAAACCGGTTTCTGCAAAAACAATAAAAAAGACCAGGTAAATTCCGCCCTTGCTGATGATTGCTTCTGCATCCACTAAGTTTGATAAATGTTCCCAGATTTCTTTCATTCGCAATGTTAATTTGCAAAATTACAAATTATTAAATTAATTGCAGTTTTAGCTGCCAAAGCTAATAGCCTGTTTAAAGTTTACCTAACAACCATCATGCTTCTTTTATCATCTAAAAATTGGCAAAGTTTTGGTTTTATTTAAATTGATACAGGCACCAATTTTTATAGGGTAAAAGAAGCATGGGCAATTTTTTCTGGCATAAACAATTCTGCCTTAAATTAAATGGGCAATGATACCCGGAAAGATGCCGATAATAATGGTGGCCAAAGCAGCGAACCCCAACACAAAGCCAACATTTGCCGGAATGTTGATGGAATTACGTTCTTCCTGATGAAAGTACATGGCAATAATCACCCTAAAATAATAGAAAATTGAAATGATGGCATTGATAACGGCCAGCACTGTAAGCCAAACCTGGTACTGCGACAATGCCCTGGAAAACATAAAAAACTTGCCGATAAAACCGGCCGTTAAAGGAATGCCCGCCAAAGAAAGCATGGAAATGGTAAGCACTAAAGCCAGGAAAGGGTTGGTTTTTCCCAAGCCGTTAAAGTTGTCAAAACTGCTGTTTCCGGTTTGCTGCTGCACCAGCATCAACACACCAAAAGCGATGATGGAAGCAATGGAATAAGCCGTGGCGTAAACAAAAACCGCATTGCTGGAAGCAACGCCCAAAGCAACAATGGCAAACAACATATAACCCACATGCGAAATGCTGGAAAAAGCCAGCATCCGTTTAAAGTTATGCTGATACAAGGCCGTAATATTGCCGATAAACAAAGTAATAATCGTAATGATTAAAAGCGAAGGTGTCCAGAAATCGGCTAATGGCGCAAAGCAAACGGCAAACAAACGCAGAAATGCAGCAAAACCTGCTGTTTTAACCACGGTTGCCATATAAGCGGTAATCAGCGTTGGCGAACCTTCGTACACATCTGGTGTCCAAAAATGAAACGGCGCGGCGCCAACTTTAAAACATAAGCCTACGATAATCAGTAAAATTCCTGTGTAGAACAAAAAAGAAATATCGCGCGGGTTGGATAAAATGTAGTCACGTATGACTTCCAAATCAAAAGAACCGGTTGTGCCGTAAATCAAAGCAATACCAAACAACAGGAAACCGGTAGAAAAAGCGCCCATCAAAAAATATTTCATCGCGGCTTCGTTTGATCCAAAATCCCGCTTTTTAATACCCGCCAGAATATACAGGCTTACCGACATAATTTCGATGCCTATAAACAGCATCGTTAAATTGTGGTACGAAACCATCACCAAAATTCCGGCTAACGAAAATAAAATGATGGCATAATATTCTGCCACATGCACACTGATCCTTTCAAAATAGTTTTTGGAAAGGAGAATAATCAGCACGGTAGAAAGAATACAAATCACCGAAAAAGCAATGGCATAATGGTCAAACAAAACCATTCCGCTGTACTGAGGTTGGGCAATTGTGTTCCATTGCATGGCAGCCAATCCGGCGGCTACCAACAAACCAACTACCGTAACCGGCAGCAATGCTTTGTTTGCACCATATAATCCCAAATACAAAACAACAATGGCTAAAACAGAAACTGTAATTAAACTACCCATTTTTTATTTAGCTGATATTAATTTTTGATTTACTTGTTCGATCAGGTTGCCCACGCTTGCTTCCGAAAGGTGTAATATTGGTTGCGGATAAATACCGATGATGATGATTAAAGCACAAATGGTGATTAAAACAACTTTTTCTGAACCGGAAACATCGGTAAAAGGAGCCGTAAGTGCAGTGGTTTCGCCCTGCATCACCTGTTTATACATTCTTAACATGTAAACGGCACCGAAAATAATCGTCAACCCGGCAACGGCAACCAGCCAGATATTGTATTGATAGATGCTGTTCATGAGCAAAAACTCGCCGATAAAGCCATTGGTTAAAGGGAGCGCAACCGTGCCCATAATTATAATGATAAAAGAAGCAGCGAGAAAAGGTGCACTTTTGGCAATACCACCCATTTGGCTAATATCGCGTGTGTTGATCCTTCTGCTGATGATATCCATTACAAAAAACAAACCGACCACATTAATTCCGTGGCTCAACATTTGGATGACCGCACCTTGCACGCCTTGCATGTTCCAGGCAAAAATGCCGGCGGCAATCAGGCCGACGTGTGCAATGGAAGAATAAGCAATTAAGCGTTTGCCGTCTTTTTGGTTAAAAGCGATCAGTGAAGCATAAACAATCCCGATAACAGCAAGAATAATGGCCGTACTTTGCCATTGTACAAACCCAAGGGGCGCGATTGGAATGAGCCAGCGGATCACGCCGTAAATCCCCATTTTCAGCATAATACCCGAAAGCATCATTGTTCCTCCTGTTGGTGCCGTAGTGTAGGTATCAGGTTGCCAGGTATGAAAAGGGAAAACCGGCATTTTGATGGCAAAAGCAATAAAGAAAGCCCAGAATATCCAGCTTTGGTGATAGGCATCAAGGTTGAGGTGATAAAAAGCCTGGATATCAAAAGTTTTACCAGGTGTTTGCAGGTACATATAAATAATACCGAGCAGCATAAAAAGCGAACCGGCGAACGTATAGATGAAAAACTTGATGGTTACTTTAACCCGGTTTCCTCCGCCCCACAAAGCACAAATAAAATAGATCGGAATCAGCGCCGTTTCCCAACCGACGTAAAACAGAAAAGCATCCATCGCTGTAAAAACCAACAGCAAACCGGTTTGCATAAACAGGATCAATGCGTAAAAAGCGGAAGGATTACTGTACCGATGTTTGAAAGTTGAAAGGATAATCAGCGGCACTAAAACAGTAGTCAGGATAACCATAACCAGACTAATGCCATCAACGCCGGCTTTAAAATGGATTCCCCAATCTGCAATCCAGGGATAATCAATTACGTATTGAGAAGTGGCATCGGCATGAAAACCGGAAACCATAATTGCGGCAACAATTAGTTCGGCCAGGGCAAAAAACAGGGCAATATTTTTAGCGTTATCGCCTTTAAACAATAACAATAGCAACGCTGCAAAAAGAGGTAAAAAGAGTAGAATAACCGTCATATCTTAATCTTGCAAGCTGTTAAATTTTGAATAAACTATAAGCCATCATGGCAATGATACCGATTACCATTACGAAAATATAAAAACCGACATTTCCGGTTTGCAGCAAACGCAGGCCTTTGCTGCTTTCTACCGAAACTTTTCCCAAACCGTTTACAAATCCGTCTATTATTTTCAAATCAACAACTTTATAAAAAAACTTTGATGCTACATCCAAAGGTTTGCGGATGATCAAATCGTACAGTTCATCAATATAAAACTTATGGTAAGCCAAAGCAGTAATTGGGGTACGTTCTCCGTCTTCTTCAACCGGAATATTGCCGCCTTTGCCATATTTTATAAAAGCATAAATGATGGCCAGAATAGCACCGGTAACAGAAACAGCCATCAGGATTAATTCCGACTGGTGTTCCATATGAAATTCTGTAGTTTGTGCAGCGGTTGAAGCAAAAATGGGCGAAAGAAAATGTTCCAGCCAATGATTTCCGCCCAAAGTTTCTGGGATGCCGATAAATCCGCCAACTATAGAAAGAATGGCGAGCACGATTAACGGAATAGTCATGGAAGAAGGTGATTCGTGCAGATGGTGTTCCTGCTCATGCGTGCCGCGGAATTTTCCGAAGAAAGTTAAATAAATCAGCCTGAACATATAAAAAGCGGTAAACATGGAGCCCATCACACCTAAAACATACATCGTTTTGCTATATTCAAATACATGCGCCAGGATTTCGTCTTTGGAGAAAAACCCTGAAAATGGCGGAATACCGGAAATGGCAATTGCGCCAATCAACATCGTGATAAAAGTAACAGGAAGCTTTTTGCGCAAGCCGCCCATATTGCGCATGTCCTGCTCACCGCTTACCGCGTGGATGACCGAACCGGCACACAAGAATAAAAGTGCCTTAAAAAAAGCATGGGTGATGACATGGAAAAAAGCACCCGTGTAAGCGCCAACGCCCAATCCTAAAAACATGTAACCCAACTGCGAAACCGTCGAGTAAGCCAGCACTTTTTTAATATCCGTTTGGGCAACAGCAATAATGGCTGCCAAAAGAATGGTTGCCAAACCGATAACCGCTATTAAATGCTGCGTAAAAGGTGCCAACGTAAATAACACATTAGACCGAACGATCATATAAATACCGGCCGTAACCATTGTTGCTGCGTGGATTAAAGCAGAAACTGGCGTTGGGCCAGCCATGGCATCGGGCAGCCAAGTAAATAAAGGTATTTGTGCCGATTTTCCGGTTGCGCCAATAAACAGCAAAATCGTGATCAAAACTAAAGTTGGATTGCCGATATTTAAAGTTGCTGCTTTAGAAAAAACATCGGTAAAAGAAGCACTGCCGAAAGTAGCGATCATCACAAAAATGGCGATCAGGAAACCTAAATCTCCGATGCGGTTCATTACAAACGCTTTTTTGGCGGCATCGGCATAATCCGGATTGGTAAACCAGAAACCAATGAGCAGGTAAGAACAAAGCCCCACGCCTTCCCAACCAATAAATAAAATGATGTAGTTTGAGCCAAGAACCAGTAGCAACATGAAGAAAATAAACAGATTGAGGTAAGCAAAAAACTTTCCGAAACCTGCATCATCGTGCATATAACCAATGGAATAAACATGGATTAAAAAACCAACGCCGGTAATAATCAACAGCATTAAGGAGCTTAACTGATCAACCAGGAATGAAAAAGGAATGGATAATTTTCCGGCTTTGATCCATTCAAAATAAGTAACATTAATAGGCTGACCTAAATTTTTTACCTGTAAAAACAGTATCACGCTCAGGATGAACGGAATCAGGACGACCAAACTCCCCAGCAAACCAACCAGGTTTTTGGGTAATGTATTTCGGCCTAAACCATTAATAATAAAGCCAGCTAAAGGAAGTATTGGGATTAACCAAATGTAATTACTGATCATGCCAATACGTTTTGATTTCTAAAAGTTATTACCATTTTAACCTGTTCAAAACATTAATATCAATGGTGTTGGTGTTGCGATAGATCATTACGATGATTGCTAATCCAACAGCTACTTCTGCTGCGGCCAAAGCCATCACAAAAAACACAAAAACTTGCCCGGCTGCGTCGTTTCTGTAAATAGAAAAAACGGTGAGCAGTAAGTTTACCGAGTTCAGCATCAACTCAACCGACATAAAAATGACGATCGCGTTTCTTCGGATCAAAACACCCATGACACCAATGGAAAAAATAATGGCGCTTAATAAAATGTAATGGTTAAGCGGAATGGTTTGGATGGCGTTGGATATATGTTGCATCGTAGATCAGGATTCTTTTTTAGCTAATAAAACCGCGCCAACCATTGCCGATAACAGCAGGATGGAGGAAACCTCGAACGGTAATAAAAATTGATGGAAAAGCACTTTGCCCAGGTTTTTTACCAGACCGAGGTTTGGGTCGCGCAAAATAACCGGTTCAGTATTACCGGATATTTTTAAGGAAGCAATTAGCGTTACCAGTAAACAACCGCCGCCAATCACGCCAATTATTTTTAACAGGTTTGATTTTACCGGCTCTGTTTCTGTATTCAGGTTCATCAACATTAAGGTGTATAAAAACAGCACCAGGATGGCACCCATGTAAACAATAAAATTAACGATGCCTAGAAACTGTGCATTCAGCAAAAAATAATGAATGGTAAAAGTAAAAAAAGTGAGAATGAGGTAAAGCACGCTATGAACCGGATTTTTAGAAAAAATCACGAGCAGCGAAAAGAAGACAGACAAGAATGCGACGAAGTAAAATAGACTCATAGGTTGAAATAAAAATACCTTTGCTCCGGGCAAAAACCGGGGCAAAGGTATAAAAACTATTGATTCAAGGGCGCTTCTACCAATTTGTCTTTTCCGTAGATAAAATCTTTCCGTAAAAAATCAGATGGAACAATATCTCCGTCTAAGTAAATCGCTTCTTTTGGGCAGGCTTCTTCACACAAACCGCAGAAAATACAACGCAACATGTTAATTTCGTAAACGGCGGCATATTTTTCTTCGCGGTACAGCTTTTCTTCTCCAGGCTGGCGTTCGCCTGCAATCATTGTGATTGCTTCTGCCGGACAGGATAAAGCGCACAAACCGCAAGCCGTGCAACGTTCCCGGCCTTCTTCATCTCTTTTTAAAGAATGCAGGCCACGGTAATTTTCAGAAAATTCGCGTTTTTCTTCCGGGTAACGGATGGTTACCGGTTTTTTAAAGAAGTGTTTTATAGTGATGGAAAGCCCTTGTGCAATGGCAGGCAAGTAAGCACGCTCCCAAAAATTGAGCGGTTTTGCTTCGAGGACTTTCTTTTTATTGGTTAATGATTCCATTTTAATTTAGACAACTATTTAAAAATTGTGGCAAAAACACCGGTTAAAACGATGTTGGCAATAGCAAGCGGGATTAAAACTTTCCAACCCAGATCCATCAATTGATCGTAACGGAAACGCGGGATTGTCCACCGTACCCACATAAAAAAGAAGATGAAGAAAATAATCTTGATAAACAAAGCAACCACGCCCAGGATGGTAACCAAGTTTTCCGACAAACCCAAATGGTGCATAAACGGAAAGTTAAAGCCACCAAAATAAAGGGTTGCCATTACTGCCGAGGAAATGAACATGTTGATGTATTCTGCAAAAAGGTAAAAACCCAATTTCATGGAAGAATATTCGGTGTGATAACCGCCAACCAACTCAGTTTCGCATTCCGGCAGATCAAAAGGGCTACGGTTGGTCTCTGCAAAAGCACAAATGATAAAGATGATAAAACCCAAAGGCTGACGGAAAACGTTCCAGGTAAACCATCCGTTCGACCAAAAACCGTGTTGCTGCTCGGCAATTTGTCGCAGACTTAATGTTCCCGTTAACATCAATAAGGCGATGATGGATAAGCCCATCGCAATTTCGTAACTGATGTTTTGGGAAGCTGCACGGATAGCACCTAATAAAGAATATTTGTTGTTGGATGCCCAGCCGCCTATCATGATACCGTAAACGCCCAGAGAAACCACTCCGAAAATGTAAAGGATTCCAACGTTGATATCAGTTACCTGCAAATCAATTACGCGCGAACCAATGGTTAGTTTTTGTCCCCAGGGAATAACCGCAGAACCGATACAAGCCGTTAAAATAGCCAGTGAAGGCCCGACAATAAACAGCAAACCGCTGGATTGTGTCGGAATGATCTCTTCCTTCATAAACATTTTAGCACCATCAGCCATTGGCTGAAAAATGCCAAAAGGGCCGGCGCGGTTCGGGCCAACGCGGTCTTGCAAAAATGCAGCTACTTTACGCTCGGCGTAAGTAGAATACATGGCAGTTACCAAACTGATCCCGAAGATGATCGCAACCAGTATAAATTTTTCTAAAACTAATGCTAATTCCATCGTCTAATTATTGTACAACTATTACTCTTGTTAATCCTGTATCTAAATAGAATATCTTGTCCTCTTTAACAAATGCACCTAATTTATTCTTTGCTCTATACTCATGCACAAGTGTGTAGCCGTAAAATCCTTTATGATTTGTTGTGTCTGGTGGAAGTACTCCATGTCTTACATAGTTTACGTTTTCACCACTAAATTGAGATTCTGTAATACTATCAATTTTCCTAAAAGTTCCAGGTTGATAACTTGTTGAATCATCTAAATTCTTGTTAAGATAGCTTTTTACTAATTCCTGAGCTTTATCTTGCTTGTCGATCATTTTTTTATTACAAGCAATTAGAAGAGGAATAAAAACTATAATACTGTATTTTTTCATGAATTTGAAAAATCAAATTATAGTCGTGTAAAACGTTCTAATTGTTCTTTATTAGATTCCTGTAAGGCCAGGTTTTTCTTTACAACAGGTGGCAGATTCAAAGAACC
This sequence comes from uncultured Mucilaginibacter sp., assembly GCF_937859865.1. Lineage (GTDB taxonomy): Bacteria > Bacteroidota > Bacteroidia > Sphingobacteriales > Sphingobacteriaceae > Mucilaginibacter_A. Next base: position 25,291 of record NZ_CALMAT010000007.1, on the reverse strand, counting down.
ATAATGATTTGAACTGATGACAGAATCATTGGAAACATTGCGTGGACCTTCAATTACCCAATCTGCTGTTTTCTTTTGCTCAAAACGGCAAGTGTTGCAGATGAACTCTTCCACTTCGCCATAAGCATCTTTGCGGCCGGTTACGCGCAACACATCTTCGCCTTTATACCAAAGCGTTACCTTTCCGCAGCATTTATCGCAATCGCGGTGCGCTTCTACGGGTTTGGTAAACCAAACGCGGTTTTTAAAGCGGAAAGTTTTATCGGTTAAAGCACCAACCGGACAAACATCAATTACGTTTCCGGAGAAATCATTGTCAACTGCCTGATGAATATAAGTGGAGATTTCAGAATGATCGCCGCGGTTTAAAATGCCGTGGATGCGATGATCGGTGATTTGATCGGCCACAAAAACGCAACGGTAGCATAAGATACAGCGCGTCATGTGCAATTGAATTTTATCGCCGATGTCTACCCGTTCAAACTTACGTCTTTCAAACTCGTAACGTGTTTTTGCTGCGCCGTGCTCGTAAGCTAAATCCTGCAAAGAGCATTCGCCTGCCTGATCGCAAACCGGACAATCCAAAGGATGGTTGATCAGCAGCATTTCTACAATGCCTTTTCGCGCTTCAATTACTTCCGGCGAGGTGATGTTTTGTACTTCCATGCCATCCATTACAGTTGTACGGCAGGAAGCAACCAATTTCGGCATCGGCCGCGGGTCTTTTTCTGACCCTTTGCTCACTTTAACCAAACAGGTACGGCATTTTCCGCCGCTGCCTTCTAATTTAGAATAATAGCACATGGCAGGCGGAACCACATCTCCTCCGATTTGCCTTGCGGCATTAAGGATCGTAGTGCCCGGAGCCACTTCTACCGGAATCCCGTCTATGCTAACTTTAACTATTTCTGACATTTCGATTTCTAATCAGTAATAAAAACTTAAAAACTGCGCCTCTATTTTTTATGTGGTAAAAGAAGCATTTATGCTGATGCTTCTTTTAACACCTATTTTTTATACTGCAACAGGTTCTGGTTTTGGCAACGGATCGGCGTAATGTGCCAAACCGTAATTGCGTTGTAAACAAAACTTTGGCTCGGTTACATGCCACTCAAACTCATCACGGAAATGACGGATGGCACTTGCAACAGGCCAAGCCGCAGCATCACCTAAAGGACAAATGGTGTTTCCTTCGATTTTTCTAGAAACGTCAACCAGCAAATCAATATCGCTTAGTTTTCCGTGCCCGTATTCCAAACGGTGCAACACTTTTTCCATCCAGCCTGTTCCTTCGCGGCAAGGCGAACATTGCCCGCAGCTTTCGTGGTGATAAAAACGCGCAAAATTCCAGGTGTTCCGAACGATGCACTGGTCTTCATCAAAAGCAATAAAACCACCCGAACCCATCATTGAGCCGGTTGCAAAACCGCCGTCGGATAAGGATTCATAAGTCATCAGCCTTGCTTCCTGGTTAATGGTTTTATTGATCAAATTTGCTGGTAGAATCGGAACAGAAGAACCGCCTGCAACAACTGCTTTTAAACGTTTGCCGTTTGCAATTCCGCCGCAATATTCATCGGAATAAATAAATTCTTCAACCGGAACGCCCAGTTCAATTTCATAAATTCCTGGTTTTACTAAGTTTCCGGATGCAGAAATTAACTTAGTTCCTGTACTTCTGCCTACTCCAATTTTGGCATATTCTTCACCGCCATCACGGATGATTGGAACAACTGCTGCAATAGATTCTACATTGTTAACCACCGTTGGGCAACCCCATAAACCGGCAATTGCCGGAAAAGGAGGTTTAATCCGTGGGTTTCCGCGTTTGCCTTCCAACGATTCGATTAACGCTGTTTCTTCTCCGCAGATGTACGCACCGCCACCAGGTTGAACGTATAATTCCAGATCGTAACCTGTTCCTAAAATATTTTTGCCTAAAAATCCGGCATTTCTGGCTTCGGCAATTGCTTTTTCCAGAATACGAATTTGCGGCATCATTTCTCCACGAACGTAGATGTAAGAAGTTTTTGCTCCCAAAGCAAAACTGCCGATGATCATTCCTTCGATCAAAAGATGCGGGATTTTGGTCATCAAAAAGCGGTCTTTAAACGTTCCCGGTTCCGATTCATCCGCGTTGCAAACCAAGTAACGCGGCTTGCCTTCCGGTTTAGCCAGAAAACTCCATTTCATTCCTGTTGGAAAACCGGCACCGCCACGGCCACGCAAACCCGATTTTTTAACTTCTTCTACAATATCTTCCGGAGAAAGTGTTTTTAATGCTTTTTCAACAGCCGCGTAGCCGCCTTTTGAACGGTAAACATCAAATGTATTGATGTTGGGCACGTTTATATGTTCTAATAATAATTTGCGACCCATTACTGCTAATATATTTTACCCGTTATTTTATAGTATTTTAAATGATGTTTTAAGCTGAATGAAAGAATTAACACTGTTTCAAAACCTATGATTAGATTGTATCGCTCCCAATTTTTAGTCTATAAAAACAGTATCAGTAAAGTTATCAACGCTACATCACACGCAATAACTTTAATTTTTTCATTTTAATTATTCGCCTTGATTGTAAGATCACTGATTAACTGATCGACAGAAGCTTCTGTTAAATTTTCATAAAAAGTATATTCAGGACCAATTTGCAAAACCGGGGCGAAACCGCAAGCTGCCAAACATTCTACGCCGCGCCAGCTAAATAAGCCATCGGGCGTTACATCACCTTCTTTTACACCCAATTTTTGTTCGATGTATTTCATAATTTTTTCTGCGCCAACCAAACAACAAGGCCCGGTCCGACAAACCTCCAGCATGTATTTTCCTTGCGGACGAAGGAAGTACATCGTATAAAAGGAAGCAACTTCATATACTTCAATCGGCTGAATATCTAAATATTCGGCCACTTTATCCATTGCATCTACGCTTAACCATCCGAATTCGGCTTGTACAACATGCAGAATCGGTAACAATGCCGCTTTTGCACTTTCAACCGGGTAGCGTTTTACGATTTCCTGAAATTGCTGGTAGAGGTGCGGAGAAAAATCATGCACTACAGTTGTTTCTTCAATTTTAAGCATCTAATTCTCCTGCAATAATATTTAAACTACTCATGTTGATGATGGCATCTGATAAAAGCATGCCTTTGCTCATCGGCGCATACATTTGGTAATTGATGAAGCTCGGCCTGCGGAAATGTAAACGAAAAGGGGAACGGCCGCCATCATTAATTAAATAAAAACCCAATTCGCCGTTTGCGCCTTCCACTGCGTGATATACTTCTTTTACCGGTGTTTTTACCTCGCCCATCACAATTTTAAAATGGTAGATCAAAGCTTCCATATTGTTGTAAACTTCTTGTTTTGGAGGCAAGTAATACTCCGGAACATCAGCATGGAAAACACCTTTCGGTTCTTTTTCCAGTTTTTCTAAAGCCTGGGAAATAATGTGCATACTTTGCTTCATCTCCTCGTTACGAACCATAAAACGATTGTAAACATCGCCGTTTGTGCCAACCGGGACTTCAAAATCAAAATCTTCATAAGAACTGTAAGGCTCCATCGCACGAACATCGTAGTCAACACCAGTTGCACGTAAAATCGGTCCGCTCCAACTGTAACTTAGCGCCGTTTCTGCATCAACAGGCGCAACACCACGCGTACGGTCAATAAATATACGGTTGCGGTTAAAAAGAGATTCAAATTCTTTTAACACAACCGGGAAATCAACCAAAAACTTACGGATTTTACGGAAAGCGATCTCGTTAAAATCACGTTCAAAACCGCCGATACGGCCGATGTTGGTGGTCAATCGCGAACCGCAAACTTCTTCATAAATCTCATAAATGGCTTCACGATATTCCATCATGTACAAAAAGCCGGTGAAAGCACCAGTATCAACACCTAAAACGCCGTTACAAATGATGTGATCTGCAATCCGGGCCAGTTCCATTACAATTACGCGAAGGTAATCTACACGTTTTGGCGTTTTAATATCTAACAGTTTTTCTACCGTCATGTGCCAGCCCATATTGTTGATGGGGGATGAACAGTAGTTCATCCGGTCTGTTAGCGGTGTGATCTGGTAAAAAGGCCGGTGTTCAGCAATCTTTTCAAAAGCGCGATGGATGTAGCCGATGGTAGAAACACCGCTTACGATTCTTTCACCATCCATTTGCAACACATTTTGGAAAACGCCATGCGTGGCTGGATGGGTTGGGCCGAGGTTTAAGGTTGTAGGCGAATCCTGAACATCGGTATTTGTAAAAACAGGAAAACTTTCCATTCCTTGTATGCTCCTTTTATCTTCCAAAAAAATAATCTCTTTTATCTACGCGGTTTGGGTCTTCCAATGGGAACTCTTTTCGCATTGGAAAAACTGTCATATCGTCCACGTTTAAAATCCTGCGTAAATCCGGGTGTCCGTCAAATTCAATTCCGAAGTAATCATATGTTTCGCGCTCCATCCAGTTGGCACCATTCCAAAGGTTGGTTGCCGTTGGAATATGGACGTCATCTTCTGTAAGAAAAACTTTAACCCTGATACGAACATTATTGACAAAACTATGCAGGTGGTAAACAACTGCAAATTTCTTTTCCTTGTCAGGATAATGAACAGCGGTAATGTCCGTCAAATAATTAAACTGAAATGTAGGATCTGTTTTTAAAAACGAAAGGACATCAGTAATTTTTTCGCGGGAAGTTTCAAAATTGGGCAAGTCAGAAGGTTCTGAAAGCAAAACAATTTGTTCGCCAAACTTTGAATTGAGTTGATTAATTACTTCTTCGTTTGAAATTTTACCCATTATTGAATCCCGTATTTAGCAAGCAGTTCTTTGTATTCCGGTGCTTCCCTTCTTCTGCCGCTTTCTGTTTGCACTAATTTTTGGATGTTCATAAAGCCATCAATAATCCCTTCGGGCCTTGGCGGGCAACCCGGAACATAAACATCAACCGGAATAATTTCATCAATCCCCTGCAATACAGAATAGGTATCAAAAATACCACCGCTTGAAGCACAGGCACCAACCGCCATCACCCAACGTGGCTCGGCCATTTGCAAATAAACCTGGCGTAAAACTGGCGCCATTTTTTTAGCAATTGTTCCCATCACCATTAATAAATCTGCCTGGCGTGGAGAAAAGCTTAATCTTTCGGCACCAAACCTGGCCAAATCATAATGCGAACCCATCGTAGCCATAAACTCTATACCGCAGCAAGAGGTAGCAAACGGTAAGGGCCATAATGAATGTGAACGGGCAAGGCCAATTGCCTGGTCCAGTGAAGTAGCAAAAAATCCTGATCCTTCTACGCCCGGTGGCGCTTCAACAACCTTTATATTACTCATATATTTAATGCCAAAAAACTCATCTCACAAAAAAGACGAGTACAAATTTACAATAATAACTTCTTGTGCAATAGCTTCTAAACCAGCATAAACTTATTTAGAACAATTCTATTATTAAAACTGGTTTAAATTTTTATCGCAAAATTTATCATGCTTCTTTTATGCCTCTAAATTTTGTTTCGGTATAAAAAGCACAAGACCTCAATGATTTTTATGTGGTAAAAGAAGCATATGAATTATTATCGAAAAAATTTCAAACTGACTTTTAATCCCAGTCCAATGCCTTTTTTTTGATAATATAAATAAAGCCTAACAGTAAAGTCCCCATAAATACAAACATTTCTATCATGCCATCTGACCCTAAATCCCGAAAATTTACTGCCCAGGGATACATAAATATAACTTCTACATCAAACAGTACAAACAGGATAGCCACCAAAAAGTATTTGATAGAAACTGGCGTACGTGCATTTCCTATCACTTCAATCCCTGATTCAAACGGCGTTAACTTGTCTTTAGTACTTCTTTTAGGCCCTAATTTATGGGTTGCAAGCATGGTGGTAAAAACAAAACCAAGCGCAACAATCATTTGAAAAATGATTGGCAGATAATTGACTGGTAAACTTTGTGCTTCCATGTTGCAAAGATAATAATGTAACATAAAAAAGGCCTCTTTTTCAAGAAGCCTTTTTTATGGATACTGTTTTTATCATTTACCTTTTGCGGAACCACCGCCTTTTTTGGAGAAATAAGCAATTGCCTGTTTATTAGTTGGGTCATTTTCCCTTGCCTTGGTAAAGTTCTCACTGGCCTTAGCAGCATCTTTTTCTTTATACTCGTAATAAGTTCCTAAATAAGCATAAGCTTCGCCTAAATATACTTTGTCTGCATCAGCAACAGGGGTTTTGGCATTAATCAACTGAATGTATTGCTCATAATATGGTTTGGCGTAACCATTAGTTGTATTACGGCTTGGTTCTTTTAAGTCATTTGCCCTTGCCTGATAAAGTGCGACTGTAGCTTGTGGGGCTGCGGCATGGTGCTGTATGTAGCTAAATGCCGAATCAGCTTTTACAAGCAACGTCGTATCAGGAACTGGTTTTGTTTTGGCAGTACTAAAATATTGTTCTTTAAACGCATTGTAATAACTTACACCTTCTCTCAAATAATCACCTAATGTTACCTGACGAGATTTCGCGATATACGTTTTGTAAGTATCACCAGCCTCCACATACTTCTTTTGGTTATACAAAGTTTTGGCAATCTCGCCGTAAGCATCTACCTGAGTAGTATCCAATTGAAGTGCTTTTCTCAAATTGTTAATAGCGGCAGAATCCTGTCCGCCAATGGCTAACTGTAACCTTCCAAGGTATAGGTAATCCAAAGGAATAATACGTTTTTGATCTGCCTGGCTCATAAACTTGTTCAAAGCATCTAAACCTGCCTGGTAGTTTTTGTTTTCGTAGGCCGCGTAACCCAAATACCGGTAAACTTTTAAATTGTCTTTAGGTGCGATTTTAGCAATATCATTTGCCTCTTGCTCTAATCCTTTGTAATCCTGCGCATAAACCAGGAAGTCAGCATAACGCATCCTTGAAGCCACAGAGCGGTCTGTTAAATCCAGGTACTTTTTATAAAAATCTACAGCTTGTGTATATTTTGTCGGTGCATCGGCTTTTTTGGTATTGTTTCCCCAACGTAAATAAGTCTCAGCCAATTCCCGATAAGCAGGGCCGTAATTTGGGTCTATTGCCAATGCCTTACGGTATTCTTTTTCAGAATCTTCAAAGTTGTTGGCTTGTTTCCAAATCACACCAGTTGCTACAATGGCACTTACCATTTTTGGGTTGATCGCCAATGCCTGCTGATAATTGTCATAAGCATCCGTATTTTTAAGTTGAGAACGATATGCATCGCCTAAAGCAGCAAATAGTTCCGGGTTTTTTTCTTTAGGGTTAGATGCGATACCTTTTTTCAAAACTGCAATTGCAGCATTTGCATCCGGGTTTGGCTCTAATAAATATGCTTTGCCAATATATACATAAGGCTCTAAATCCTTTTTGTCTATCGCAGCTACAGCTTTGTCCAGATCTGCTTTTGCGGAAGTGGCATTTTTATCTAAACGGTCTACTGCGCCTAAGCCTGCATAATTTAAAGCAGATTTCGGGTTTACACTGATTCCTTTGGTAAAAGTAGCTTTTGCAGAATCAGGCTCATTTGTTTTTAAATATACCCAGCCCAGATAAAAAAAGTTCTCATCTTTTGTGGCTTGGGTTTGTGTAAGGTTCTTCAGCATTGATTCGGCCTTTTGGTATTGTTCTGCATCAATTGCCTTTTTAGCATCGGCTAAACTTTGGGCAAATACAGAAGAACTTAACATGGCTAAACCAGAAATGGTCAGTGCTGCTTTATTGATCATCTTCATAGTTAAAATTCTAATGGTTAAATTATATTATAAGTCCTTTTTAATATTTATTTCCCTTCTGGGCAAAGAATCAGGTAATAAACCTGACCGTAATATTATCTTTTGCCCTCGTTCACTTTGTAAAAAGGAAGCAAAACCTGTACCTAAACCTACTTTACCGGTACAATCTACTATATAAATTGTTCTTTTTAAAGGATATTGGTTTAGAGCCAAAGCGGATTGCGAAGGTTTAACATAACTATTGTTTATGTTTTTTGTGTTGTCATCCTTTACACCAACAACGCTAATGTTTTGAGCTGCACTGGCATAATCTGTATCTGGTTCTAATAACCAACTGTAACTGATAAAACCAACTGCATCCTGATGCGTGGCAACATACTTTATCACTTCCTTGCTATTTTTAAGGGCATAAACATTTTTTTGTTTTAATTGGTTCGTTCCTGATAACTTCATTAAGTAATTAATAATGCTTGAGTTTGGACTATCAAAAACGAGGTTTTTACTTGTTTTAGTATTGCTTAAAAACAAACTTTTTACTTCTGACAGCAGCATTAATGAATCCGGGGAATTTTTTCCAACAATTAAAGCAATGGCATCTTCGGCAATTTTCCCAATCTGCGGAGGTAAATTTCGGTTGTTTAACACTTTTACTTCGTCTGGATTCAAAGTACGTCCCATAACTGCAAATCTTGCTTTATTATTCAGCATTAAATCCAGTATTTTATTTTCAGGTTGATAAATAACATCAGGTTTTGCATCTGGATAAATAGATTTAAAAACGTACAGCTCCTGGTCTAATATCGGGGAAAGCGATTCATCAAACACAAAACGATAACTACCGGAAGTGAATTGGTCGGCAGTATTTGCATTATTGCAGGAAGCAATAACTATACTTAATAGTAATGTACAACTGAAACTTATTAAATTTCTTGATTTCATTTTCTTGTAATATATCTGGAAAATCGAAGTACGGAATAAATAATAATTACAGCACCAAATAAGTAACGTTGGGTATTGTTCATGTTTAAAGGAAGCTTGTCCCAAAACATAACCATTAATCCTAAACTTACAAAACAAACAAATGTGGTTAAGCCTAAAATAAGGAGAAACCGCTCTTTGAGCGGTTTCTCCTTAAAATTTAATCGGTCAAACATGTTAATATTACTGGTCTGACGAAAGCGTAAAGTTAACCGGCATGGTAAAAGCAACACGAACTGGCTTTCCGTTTTGGATACCAGGTGTCCAATGTGGCGATTTAGACAATACCCGTATGGCTTCCTGGCCACATCCTCCGCCAATATCTCGCAATACTTTAATATCAGTTAAGCTGCCGTCTTTTTCTACCACAAAAGATAAGATAACACGACCTTGCGTATTGTTTTCTTTTGCTACTGGAGGGTAACGAAGGTTCTTTTGTAGATAACTACCAAATGCACCTTCACCACCAGGAAATGCCGGCAATTTTTCAACTGCCGCGAAACTTACAATCGCATTGGTATTTTCTTCAACTACTTTTTCTTTTATGTCCGATTTGCCTACAGCTTCATCTATACGGATATCAGCACTGGGGTCGCCTTTCAAATCTTTTTGCCCTGGGTCTTTTACTTCCAGTTCCTTTACCGTCGGCGGATCTTTTTCCTTCACCTCATTATCTGGCTTAACAACCGGAGGCGGAAAACGCACCTGGTCAACTTTTGGTTTTGGCGGCTCCACTTTAGGTGGCGGGGGTGGCGGTTTAGTTGCATCTATCGGCGGTGGCGGTATTAACACAACATCCTGGATTTTTACTTTTTCATCTGCCTTAGGGATAAAACCTTTAAGTTTGTTGATAATAGTAGGCATTGCAATAGCCAAAACAAATAAAGCACTGGCAATGATTAAAGCCCGTACTGATGTCTTTGCATTTTCCTTACGTAGCACATACGCTCCATAAGCCTTATTGCGGCCCCTAAAAACAACCTCGATCCATTCCGGATCCAATATATCTAATCTTGCCATGGTTGTTTAAATTTATGATTTAATTTTTTTAACTGATTGATTCTATCTTGATTACACATATTAGTAAAGGGCATCTCGTTTCAACGATTCGACCTCAGCAGCGGTAATATCTACAATTGCATAAATCTGAATATTAGCAATTTTAAGTTCGTCCAGCATATCCACTAAATTCTTGTAGTCAGATTTATCTGATGGCTTAATTAACACGATCATATCCTTTCCACCTGATTGTTGTTTAATACGTGTAGCATTATCCAATAAAGCTTTACGAATTCCATTTTTTCCGTAATTATCAACATTAGGGGCTACTTTTCCTGGTTCGCCAACAAACCATTCTAATTTATCTTTACTGCCCAGTAATACAGACATTGTACGAGAGGCCGGAACTGGTAACTGATCCTTTTTAATATCATCCTTATCTGGCATGCCTAAATCCATAGCCTGTGGTTTTGCCAAGGTTGTGGTTAGCATAAAAAATGTGATCAGCAGGAAAGCCAAATCTACCATAGCTGTTAAATCAACACGGGTGGATGCTTTTTTACTCCTTACTTTTCCCCCGCCTTTTTTGCCACCCCCGGAGGTATCTAATTCTGCCATCTTATTTTAAGTTTAATTATTTCGCAGCCCGCATTGAAGTAATCAGGCTAAATTTGTTTACTTTTTGTTTTTGCAATATTGCAATCACTTTTTTAATAGTAGGATATTCTTCCTTGCTATCTCCTTTAATACCAATCCTTAAATCTTTATTAACCAAAGCTTTTGCTGAAACCCGAGCTTCACGAACCCAGTTAAACAATTCATTACTAACAGAATCAGTTGGTATTCCCGGTTGTTTTAATGCCTTACGTTTCTCCGGATCCATATCCAGAAACTGTTTCATACTGGCTATGGGCACACCAAAAGATGGCAATCGAGAAAACAACTCTTTTTCTGCAGGTGTAAAAGTTATATTATACTTTTGACCAACATTTTCTAATGTTTGTGCCTTTATCGCTTCTCCTTCAATACTAAAAAAAACCTTTCCTTGTCCAATTGTAAGGGTTGCTACATCATCCGGTAATTTAATCAGCACAGAAGATCCAGGAATATCTACCGGAACAAGATCTTCTGTTTTAGGCTTGGAAGTAAGAATAAAAAAGGTAAGCAAAAGGAAAGCCATATCGCACATCGCTGTCATATCGATTGCAGTACTTTTTCTTTTTATATGAGCTCTTGGCATAATTACTTTATTTTAAATAATCGGTTAGAAATATGAGCAAACAATTGCAGACATATTAACGATAAAAATTAATGATTATTTTTATGGGAAGCTGCATAAGTTTGAACAATACTAAAACCTGTTTCATCAATAGCATAGGTTAAGGTATCAATTTTAGAAGTAAAGTAGTTGTACGCAATAACGGCTAAGGTTGAGGTGAAAATACCTAAAGCTGTATTGATCAAAGCTTCAGATATACCTGTCGCCAGTGCAGCTTGATTGGGAGCTCCTGATGTTGCCAATGCAGCGAACGCTTTAATCATACCAGTTACTGTACCTAACAAACCGGTTAATGTACCGATAGATACCAAAGTTGCAATGATCGTTAAGTTTTGCTCCAACATTGGCATTTCTAAAGAAGTTGCTTCTTCAATATCTTTTTGGATAGCCAGGCATTTCTGATCTACGTCCAAATTTGGCTCTTGTTCCATCTCGCGGTATTTTTTCAAACCTGATTTAATCACGTTTGCTACCGAACCTTTTTGTTTATCGCACTCGGCACTTGCTGCTTCAATGTTTCCAGCATTAAGGTAAGACTGAACTTTTTTGATAAAAGCGTCTACATTTCCAGAACCAGCCGCTTTACCAATTACAACAAAGCGCTCAATAGAAAAAATAATAACACAAAGCAAAAAGGTCATTAGAACTGGTACAATTGGTCCTCCTTTGTGCACAACACCAAAGTAATCACCATTTGCTGGCTCGTTAGCTGGGTCACCGCCTTTGTAATGACTTGGATCACCCAATACAAATATGTATATCAATAAAGCTACGACAAATGCGATTGGAATTACTAAAGATGCAAAAATGCTCGATGAACCTGAGCCTTCTTTTTTTACTGTTGCTGTTGTTGTTGGTTTTGGTGGAGTAGTTGCCATTGTTTGGTTTTTTAGTTTAGTTAGTTTTTAGTTTTATAAATGTAGGGTTTAATATTGGTGTTTTTATAAATGGAATAACAAATTTAAAGTTTTACTATTTTAAAAAAAGAATAAATATAAAAGATAATGTTAATTTAATTTACCTCCTTAAAAATGCTTATCGAACTGCTTTGATTTAAAAATAACACTTTCTACAAATTTGTTTTTACAATAAAAGTGAAAAATATTAATTAATGCAAGTATTAAGTGTAAAAAACACACCATTGCCGTAATTGTAAAAATTGTTGCCTATCCTCCGGCTATTTTTGCTTTGTAGTTATCGGTTTGCAAAATCTGTAAAACCTTGTCCCTGAAATTTCCCTGGATCAATATTTCGCCGTCTTTTACCGCTCCGCCTACACCGCATTTTGCTTTCAGTTTTTTACCTAATTTTTCCAAATCTTCTTCGTTGCCTTTAAATTCTGTAATCCTAGTTACCAATTTTCCGCCCGCTTTCCGGTCTAAAAAAATCTTGAGCTGCTGCTGTTGCGCAGGAAGCGTTTCGCCAACCCAGTCATTTTCCTGCTGGTATTCAAAACCAGGATCAGTAGAATAAACTACGCCTGTGGCATTTTTATTTCTCTTGCTCAAATTAATTTATCTATTAAAGAGTTGAACGCCTTTTCGTGATGCTGTTTTTACCGGTATAAATTTAGTGCGAAAACTTTTGTTGAACGAAATTTACCACATATAATTTTATTCTTGTTCTTCATCCACCCCAAATTTATGGCACTAAAAGAAGCATTGCAACTGCAAAAAACAAATCTGGTTTCAAATTTCGGCAATTATAAAAATGTTCTAATTTTGCTGGCTGTAAAGTGGACTGATTTGAATTGATTGCAACCACGTAAAAAAAAGTGCTAAAAAACTGGTCTTCCATTTTGCGCTTGCAATCCTCATCCGGCTATTTTGCTTTTTTATTCATGTTAACTTATTAAAATAGCTATGTCATATTTATTTACTTCGGAATCTGTTTCTGAAGGGCATCCCGATAAAGTTGCCGATCAAATTTCTGATGCTTTAATTGATAATTTTTTGGCCTTCGACCCTGATTCTAAAGTTGCCTGCGAAACGTTGGTTACCACCGGGCAGGTTTTTTTGGCGGGAGAAGTGAAATCCAAAGCTTATTTAGACGTGCAAAAAATTGCCCGCGATGTGATCAACAAAATTGGTTATACCAAAGGCGCTTACATGTTTGATGGCAATTCCTGCGGTGTGCTATCGGCCATTCATGAACAATCACCGGACATCAACCAAGGTGTTGACCGCGCCGATAAACAACTGCAAGGCGCCGGAGACCAGGGCATGATGTTCGGTTATGCCACTATCGAAACGGATAATTTTATGCCGCTTACGTTGGATATTGCCAATGCTTTGCTGATCGAACTGGCTGCCATTCGCCGAGAAAACTCAGACATACCGTATTTAAGGCCGGATGCAAAATCGCAGGTAACGCTGGAATATAACGATGACAACCAGCCCATCCGGATTGATGCGATCGTAATTTCTACGCAGCACGATGATTTTGACGAGGAAAAAGCAATGTTAGAAAAGATCAGGGAAGACATCATTAAAATCCTGATCCCGCGTGTAAAAGCAAAGTATCCAAAATACAGCCACTTTTTTAACGACGAAATTAAATACCACATCAACCCAACCGGAAAATTTGTTATTGGCGGCCCGCACGGCGATACCGGTTTGACCGGGCGAAAAATTATTGTAGATACTTACGGCGGCAAAGGTGCGCACGGCGGCGGTGCTTTTTCCGGAAAAGATCCTTCAAAAGTTGACCGTTCTGCAGCTTATGCCACACGCCATATCGCCAAAAATTTAGTTGCTGCCGGTGTTTGTACCGAAATTCTGGTCCAGGTTTCTTATGCCATTGGCGTGGCACAACCGATGGGCATTTATGTAAACACGTACGGCACTGGAAAAGTGAATTTGCACGACGGAGAAATCGCCGAAAAAGTGGCTGCCATTTTTGATATGACGCCTTACGCCATCGAAACCCGTTTTAAATTGCGCAACCCAATTTATTCTGAAACTGCGGCTTATGGGCATTTTGGTAAGGAACCGCAAACGGTAATCAAATCTTTCTTCACGCCAAACGGCGAAGAAACCAAGGTAGAAGTAGAATTGTTTACCTGGGAAAAACTCGACTATTTAGACCAGGTAAAAGAAGCATTTGGTTTATAAGCCGATGCTTCTTTTACCCTATATTTTTTGGTATTGCCGTTTTGAGGCAATACCAAAAATTAAGGTCTCGGTATGAAAAATAACCTGCTCTTCCAGCGACTCCTGCTGATTTTCGCTTTTTTTAACATCTACATTATTTGGGGTTCTACCTATTTGGCTGTGGCTTTCGGGCTAAAAGGTTTTCCGCCTTTTGTTTTAGTTGGATTACGTTACCTCGTGGCCGGTTTAATTTTGCTGGCTTATGCCAAACTAAAAGGCGAAAAACGGCCTTCGCTAAAAATAATTTCAAGGCATGCTTTAAGCGGTATATTAATGCTGGTTGGCGGCACCGGGATGATTGCCTGGGCCGAACAATACATTACCTCCGGACAGGCCGCCATCCTAATTGCAACCGAACCGTTGTGGTTTTTGCTGTTGGATAAAAAAAACTGGAAAACTTACTTCTCCAACAAATACATTATTGCCGGATTAATTATTGGCTTTGGCGGGATTTTTCTGTTTCTAAAATCAACTGATGTGCAAATCAACCAATCTGCCATTGGCCTTATTGCAACTTTGGTTGTTTTGCTGAGCGCAATTTGGTGGGTTTTAGGTTCGCTCCTGATTAGCAATACCAAAGGCAGCAGCTCCATTGTGATGAACAGCAGCATCCAATTGCTGGCAGCAGCAGCGTTAAGCGGCGTTATTGCTTCTTTTACCGGAGAATTTTCCGGTTTTTCCTTTGCAAATGTTCCTACACAATCATGGCTGGGACTGTTGTTCCTAATCGTTTTTGGTTCTTTAATTGCCTATATGTCTTTCGTTTGGCTCATTTCCAAGCGTCCTCCGGCCTTGATTAGTACGCATACTTATGTTAATCCGGTTGTGGCCGTGCTTTTAGGCTGGTTGTTTGCGCACGAAAGTTTGGTAAAAGAACAGTTGCTCGCACTCGTCATTATTTTGGTTGGCATTGTATTGGTAAATGTACCTGAATACCAAAAAGCAACGGCAACCTGATTTCCGGCTTTTAAATTTTACTACTTTTACAACCATGCAAACTGAAGTTAATCCCTGGAAAGTTACTTCCGAAGAAAATATTTACGATAACCCTTGGATCAATATTACTGAGTTTCAGGTGCTCAATCCTTCGGGTAATCCCGGGATTTATGGCCGGGTTCATTTTAAAAATAAAGCGATTGGCGTTTTGCCTTTGGATGAAAACCTCAACACGTATTTGGTCGGGCAATTTCGCTTTCCGTTAAAGCAATACAGTTGGGAAATCCCGGAAGGCGGCGGGCCATTATCCGGCGAACCTTTGGATTCGGCCAAACGCGAACTGTTGGAAGAAACCGGATTAAAAGCTGGGAAATGGACCGAAATCCAGCGCATGTATTTGTCCAATTCGGTTTGTGATGAAGAAGCCATCATTTATCTCGCTCAAAACCTGGAACAATTTGAAGCCGAACCGGAAGAAACCGAACAGTTAACAATCAAAAAATTACCTTTTGAAGAAGTTTACCAAATGGTTTGCCGTGGCGAAATTACCGATGCTATTACCGTTGCGGCGGTTTTGAAAGTACACATCATGCTCTCGGAAAATTAATTGCCGGCCTAAACTTTAATGCTTCTTTTACCATGCAAAAATTGTTGAGTTATATTTTAACGCCGCTGCATTATATTCTATTCACTTTTTTTCTGCTGTTTTTTCATCCGATACAATGGATTGCGTTTCGGCTTTTCGGCTACAAAGCGCATAAAAATGTGGTGGATGTGATGAATTTGGGTTTGATTTCCTCTTATTATCTGTTAGGCAACACCGTTAGTTTTAGCAACCGTTTTGCTTTGCCCGAAAACCGGCCAATTATTTTTATTGCCAACCACCAAAGTTTGTACGATATCCCGCCGCTGATTTGGTTTCTGCGGAAATACCACGCCAAGTTTATTTCTAAAATCGAACTGACCAAAGGAATCCCTTCCATTTCTTTCAACTTAAAATATGGCGGTGGCGCCAACATTGACCGCAAAGATTCAAAATCAGCGATTGTCGAAATGTCGAAATTCGGGACGCGGATGCAAACCAATACCTGGTCAGCAGTAATTTTCCCCGAAGGAACACGTGCGAAAATTGGTGTAATGCGCAATTTTCAGATTGGCGGAATTGCAACGCTGTTAAAAAAATGCCCAAATACCTTATTGGTTCCAATCGTCATCCGCAATTCCTGGAAAATGGTTCGGAACGGCACTTTCCCGTTAGGAACCTTTTTAAACCTGCAATTTGAAGTTTTGGAACCGATAGAACCAACCGAAAAAGACATGGAAGTTTTAGTGAAACGTGTGGAAACGGAAATTCGGGAAGCGTTGGGGCAAAGCAACTAAGTTTAGCCTATGCAGTTTTAAATTTGATGATATATCAAATACAGAATCTATTATCTTTGACTGTACATGAAAAACTTACTTACAATTTCACTAATCCTATGCGGACTATCTGCTAATGCTCAAACTAAAGATTGCGTTGATTTGGCAAAAGAAAATCAATATTTGCGCTCAGCCTTAAATATTCAAAAACCGATCTTGACTGCTCAAGCAGAAAACATTGATTTTAATTTGATTAAAGCAGAAGGCAATAAAAGCAGTGATAAAATAACGCTACAGTTTGTGTTAACCAACAAAGGGGCAGATAAAGAATTTCAGTTTGCAGGTGCATCTGCAATAGATGTAGAAGGAAATGAAATAAAAGCGGGTAATATTAACATTGGTTCTTCAGGAATAAGGGGAAAGCTATTTTCAAATACTCCTGTCAAAACAACTATCGAATTAAAAACAACTCCAACTACCCTTATTTTAAAACTTATTAATATCGAGTATTACGATCCTGATGCACCAGGACGAACATTAAACTTAAAACTTAAGGATGTAGCTGTAAAATGGAAATAAGGCACGCTAATTTTATAATAGAAATAGTCTTTCTCTTTTTTTAATTTTAGGTTTTTTCTTCTTTCGGTAAAAATTTTCGTCGGTAAAAAAATGCCGTTCACCGATTTTTCTTACAGCTCTGCCTAATAAGCATTTAGCAGCTTGCAGATTAGCTTTTTCTTTGATTCATCAAACCGATAGTCATGAAAAACTTTATCATCAACACCAACCCTTTTATACTGCTTTTGGCACCGGTAATTTTGGCTCTATTGCTGAGCATTAATTACGAAGTAGAAAATTTGCGCACTTTCCAGATTGCCAGTGCCGAAACTATTTCTTTGTTTTCCGGCAAAATGAATTTATTCCAAACCGTTTGCGAAGTGGTTAAAGATCAAGTTTGGTAAGGAATTTTAGGTGGTAAAAGAAGCATTGCTTTTAATTACAATTTACTAATTTTGGATTATGAGGTTACAGGTAATACAAGATAGTAAAGGCAAAGCTACTGGTGTTTATATTCCGATTAAAGAATGGGAAAACCTAAAAAAGCAATACAAAGATTTGGAGGTTTTAGAATTTGAAGAACCAACCAAAGAACAGCTTTTACTCGAATTGAAAGAAGCCGTTACCCAACTTAAACTTGTAGAACAAGGAAAACTAAAAGCCCGGCCGGCAAAAGAATTGCTGGATGAATTATGAAATAGCCACTATTCCGATTTTTGACAAACAAGCAAAACGGTTAGGAAAAAAACATCCTTCTTTTAAAAACGACCTGGCCCAACTTATTGCAAGCCTTACAACTGAACCGAACCAAGGCAAGCCCTTGGGCAACAACTTTTTTAAAATCCGTTTAGCCATTGCTTCGAAAAACAAAGGAAAATCTGGCGGTGTCCGGATTATTACTTATTTGAAAATCACCGCAACAACTGTTTACCTTGCTTCTGTTTATGATAAATCTAAAAAAAGCACAATTACAGACAAAGAATTGGAGCAAATTTTTAAAACAATCCTTTAAAGTCAAAAAATGCAGATTTGGTAAGGAATTTTAGGTGGTAAAAGAAGTATTACAACTTCTACCTAATTGGCTTCGGTACAACCGGCAAACTTTCATGCCCTTGCTCATCCACAGACTGCACTGCAAAAAAGTAATTGTCTTTCGAGTAATCCATCGTAGCTTGTGTATCCGTTACATAAAATTTCTTTTCCCAGTACGGGCTGATCGTTTCGCGCATCAACACATAATAACCTGCGGGTTTTTTGCCGGTTTTTGGCGCTTCCCATTTTAAAGCCGTTTTATTGGTTAAACCGCTGGTGATGACGCCAACGTTTTGCGGTTCGGCAGGGGCCAAAGCCAAATTTGCCAGGACAGACAAATTCATCCTTGAAATTTTTTGAATGTAATCGTAATCGGCAGCATCCGGCACATCGCCGTAATCTACGCCGTTTTCTTTGCGTACATCCTGGTGCTGGCGGTTAAAATCCTCGTTCATTTCGGTAAAACGGACGGCCGTAAAACCTTGCTGTAAAAAAGGCGTTTGGTCGCCGCCACGCAAAAAGCGGTCTCGCCGATAAATCATTTTTACATCTAACTGGGCAACATAACGCTCGCCAACTTCTTTGATATAGCGCGCCAACTGCCGGGACGGACTGTCATTTTCGCCGCCGTTTCCAACCAAAGAATTAATAGCGATACCGGCACGGCGGGCAGCCAAAGTATCATTTTTGGAAGCAATAGCGGTGGAAGGAACACCTTCGCTAAAAACACGGATGCTGCGGTTATCTTTCAAACCGGTTTCCATGCCGTAAGTATTGCCCACAATATCGTTGTTCAGCATCGCGTCAATGTTCCAGTTTTCGGCTTTGGCGCGTTTGGCCACATTGGTTGAGCCGTTTAAACCCTGCTCTTCTCCGGCAACGGCCATAAAAATGATGGTGGAAGGAAAAGCCCTTCTCGACATGACCCGCGCCAGATCCATAGACAAAGCCGTTCCCGAAGCATCATCAACTGCGCCAGGTTCTACGGAACTAGCGTTCATAATATCATTCACCCGGGAATCATAATGGCCGGAAACCATGTAAATCCGCGTATCATTTGGGTCGGTTCCTTTCAAAATAGCCAGCACGTTTTTTAGAACGGTTGGTTTGTCAATCCTTCCGCCTGCTGGTTGGGTAAACGTATCAAATTCCACTTTCATCCTTCCGCCGGAAGCAGCGGCGTAACGTTCCATTTCGGCTTTGATCCAGTTTCTGGCTGCGCCGATGCCAGTTGTTTTACTCGTGGTATCGCTTAATGTGTGACGTGTTTTGAAGCTCACCAATTTCCGAACGGTTGCTTCCAAATTTTTGGCCGAAACTTCGTCCACCATTTTACTGATCTGCAAATCAGGTTTAATGGTGGTTTGCGCGAAAGCAAAAATGTTGAATGAGGCAAATATAAAAGTGCTGAGTATTGTTTTTTTCATGTTTCTGCTGATGTTGTTGCCAAATTTATACCGGTAAAAGAAGCATGCTTCTTTTACCGTACCTTTTTTAGTGTGTTAGTTCAAATTAAAACTTAAATTTTTTAGCTTGATGTAACAAATTTGCTAAACGTAGTTAAAATTATGCTGAATTAAGTTAAAAAGAAGTACAAATTTTGTCATTCTAAACGCAGAGAGGAACCTTTTTCAAAGCAAGAAGATAATACTTCTTTTATCGCCTAAAAATCAGTGTTCTTTTAAAGAGTATTTCTCCTTTTGATAGAAATGGCAAAGCCACTACCTTTCTCCCTTCCACCCTAAACCTTTTACCTTTCAACCCTTCACCTTAAAACCACCGCTACAACTCCACCGTTTCGTGCTGTTCCGGGATTTCCACTTCCTTAAAATTGTAGGTTTTGATCCGTTCGGCAAAGTTTTGCTGCACTTTGTATTCGCCGTGCACCAAAAATATTTTCTTCACTTCTTTCGGGTCTTGGCAGGATAAAAAATGCAGCAAATCATTGTAATCGCCGTGCGCACTCATGGATTTAATCACTTTTACTTCGGCCATTACCTGGTATTCTTCCCCAAAAATCGAAACCCATTTATCGCCGTTGATTAAATGTCCGCCCAACGAATTTGGCTCGCAATAACCGACCATCAAAATGGTGTTTTTATGGTTGCTGATGCTGTTTTTGATGTGATGTTTTACGCGTCCGGCTTCGGCCATTCCGGAAGCAGAAATAATAACGCAAGGCCGCGGATCGGCATTTAAAGCTTTGGATTCTTCCACCAGTTCAATAAACCGCAACCCTTTAAACGCAAAAGGGTCGGCATCAACCTGAAGCACTTTCTGCACATCTTTATTATATACTTCGGGATGGTTTTTTAAAACTTGTGTTGCTTTTTCGGAAAGCGGACTATCTACATAATACGGCACATCGGGCAAAACGCCTTTTAGTTCCAAAGCATTTAAAGCATACAGCAGTTCCTGTGTGCGGCCAACGCTAAAAGCCGGAATGATGAGCTTTCCGCCTTTTACAAAACACGTTTGCTCGATCATTTCTTTGAGTTGGTCTTCTACCGGCGGCAAATCTTTGTGCAAAGAATCACCATAAGTGGATTCCAAAATGATATAATCCGACTGCTCGTAAGGCTGCGGGTTTTTCAGCAATAAATCATCGTAGCGGCCAACATCTCCGCTAAAAGTAAGGTTGGTAAATTTGCCATCTTCCAAAATGGTCAAATGCACGGCCGCGCTGCCAATAATATGTCCGGCATCAGTTAGTTTCAATTTTACGCGCGGCGTGATTTCAAATTCTTCATCGTATTCTACAATCTTAAACAGCCGTAAAGCTTCTACCACGTTATCTTCAACATAAAGCGGCGTTAGTTCGTGCATATTTTTTTGTCGGCGGTGTTTGTTGCTGTAGTTAGAATCCTGTTCCTGGATCCGTGCCGAATCTGTCATCAGTATCCGCGCCAAATCCATCGTGGCCGAAGTACAAAAAATTGGGCCTGCATATCCTTCGGCAACTAAACGCGGAATTAATCCACAATGGTCAATATGGGCGTGCGACAAGATCATGTAATCTACCTGATCCGGTTTAAAGCCAAAATATTCGTTCAGTTCTTCGGTTTCTTCGCCCATGCCCTGGAACATGCCGCAATCCAGCAAAATCTTTGTCCCGTCTGCCAGTTCTAATAAATGTTTGCTGCCGGTTACGTTTCGTGCGGCACCGTGGAAAGTCATCTTCATGTAGTTTTTATCTTTTAAGTTGAGGTGCAACGTGTTTTCCTGATAAAAGTTCTTTTTTTAACTTTTTATCAAAAAATTATGAATACATAAACTTTCATTGGATTTATTGCCGATGCTTCTTTTATCGACTAAAAATCAGCAGGTTTCCATACTTTTCTAAAAGCCTTCTTAATTGTGAAGAGGCTGCAAATATTTAATTTACAGGCATAAAAGAAGCATGTCTATAATCACAAAAAATTATCTGCCAAACAACAGATGCTTACTTTTTTTTGCAAAGCTGTATAGGTAAGCCAGTATTTTATGGAAGTTTTTCATATGGATGATAGACTCCGTGAGAAGGGAGTAATTAGTTTTGTAAACAGACCTGTGGTGAGTATTGGTATAAACGGAGTATTGCAGCCCTACGTCCGTTTCATTGTTGACCAGTCTATACGATGCCGATGCCAGTAAAGGATGAATGGCCAGCGTGTAAACGAGCGGGCCTGTCAAACGTAAAACCCCTATTCCGCCTGTGCCATGCAACCAGGGACGATAGTTATCAATATTACGGATGACGGTTTCGATAACAGCTTTCAAAAAAGGGTGGCCGGGAGCCGCAACAATATGCCATTGCTGGTATTCGCCGCCTTCGATAAAGGCTACTTCTTTAGATAGGCCATATCCGGCATAATTTTCGCCCGGCTTGTTCCTCCACTGCGCCAAAATGTACTTATCGTCAGGTTGCAATACCTCGTCCAAAGGTTTGGTGCAGGTACTTTTAATATCCAAATATACACCCCCACATTTGTACATAACTAAGTAGCGGAACAAATCTGCCCGCGCCGCGCCGTACCTTGGGTTGATGCGCCCGAAATAACTAAGCATTTTAACCCCGTAGTTTTTGCGGATAAAGGTTTGGATATCGTTATCATCATAAAGGATATGCGTCCAGCCCGGGTTCAGCCTTTTTATTCTTTCCACATTTTCCTGCAGCTCTGCCGGTAAATTTTTAGACATGAACGTTTGGTGAATGATACGCGGAATGACCCGCCCTTCATCTATCTGCAATAAATTTTTACTGTTGTCTACTTGGTGTGAAGCGCGGTGAAAAGTAATGCTCATGCTGTTTTAATATTCATCTGATGTTGGTTGCAACAAGATATAATTATAAAATGTTCTTTTTAAGCTTATCAGTCCTAAAACCTTTAAAAATAAAAAACTTTTTATTCTAATTTTTTAGTTGGAAAACTAAAATAATAGTTCTACCTTAGTCCTATGAAACAAATTAAAGAATTAACCCGCGCCGAAGAACAAATTATGCAAATATTATGGCAGTTGAAAAAAGCCTTTGTAAAAGAAGTAATTGAAGAACTGCCCGAACCGAAACCTGCCTACAACACGGTTTCTACGTTTATCCGCATTTTGGAAACCAAAGGCTTTATCGCCCACCACTCTTTTGGCAAAAGCCACCAGTATTATCCGCTGGTCTCGAAAGAAGAATACCAGAATTTTTCGGCCGATAAACTGTTGAATGGTTATTTCGACAACTCGGTAGAACGCATGTTTTCCTTTTTTGTGGAGAAGGAAAAAATAGACTTAAAAGAAGCAGACGAGATTTTAAAGCTGATCGAGAAACTTAAAAACAAATAAAAACGATATGAACTGGTGGCACTATCTTTTACTGGCAAACCTGTATTTGGCGCTGTTTTACGGGTTTTATTTATTGCTTTTGCGCAAAGAAACCTACTTTATGCTCAACCGCATTTATTTGGTTTCGGCGGCAATGCTGTCTTTTTTCATCCCGCTGATGCAATCTGAATGGGTGAAAAACCTGTTCATCACGCAAAAGGTACAACAAACCATTTACTACATTGACCCCGGTTTTGTTTACCAGGTTTCGCCAACGGCAGAAAGCGGTTTTACCGTTTCCCAGTTTTTTACCGCCGTTTATTGGTTGGTAACGATGCTTCTTTTAGCACGCTTAATTTATCGTTTTGTAAAGCTGAAACGCTACCTGCAATCAGCAGAAACCGGGCTTGCTTTTTCCTTTTTTGGAAAAGTTAAGGTTGATGAAAACCTGCCGCAGAAAGACGTGATTTTACAGCACGAAATGGTGCACGTAGCGCAATTGCATTCGGCCGATGTGCTTTTGTTTGAAGCCTTAACCATCCTTAATTGGTTCAATCCAGTAATCTATTTTTACCGCAAAGCCATCAAATACAACCACGAATTTATTGCCGATCGTGATGCCATCAGTTTTGGTGTTGATAAATCGGATTATGCGATGCTGTTGCTTAGCCAAAGCATGGGCATCGAGCCAAACACTTTAACCAACAGTTTTTTTAACCAATCGCTTTTAAAACAACGCATTATGATGCTGCATAAAAACCCTTCGCGCCGTGCCGCACTTTTAAAATACGGGCTTTCGGCACCGCTTTTTGCCGCCATGCTGATTTTAACTTCAGCCACAGTAAGCAAGCAGAAAACGATCCAACAAATTTCTGATAATTTCGGCAGTGATATACCTGTTAATTCTGTTTTGATGAATATTGATAAAGGAGAAAGTTCTTTTCCGAAAAATACTTTAACAGAAAAAGGCACGGTAAAAACAGTATCAGATTTAAAAGGGAAAGTGGTAAATCCTATGGGCAAACCTATGGCGAATGTTAAAGTGCAGTACGAACAAAATAATTTTAATACAACAACGGACGAAGACGGAGATTTTGAAATACCCAATTATACTGAACGGGCTATAGTAAATTTTAAAAGTCCTGATTCAACTGTTTTGGTAACAACATTTGATAATGTTGCCGGAAAACTTAAAATCGTTGTGTTTGAAGACAAGACGATGGCCAAAGCCAGAGCAAACACACTTGCTGTAAAACCTTCTTCTGACCCTGGAGTCGTTAGTTTTGCATCAGTTGAAAAACTGCCATCATTTCCCGGAGGAGAAGAAGCTTTTGCTAATTATTTGGCAAAATCAATCCGTTACCCAAAAGAAGCTAAAAACAATAAATTTACTGGTCGCGTGATCGTTTCGTTTATTGTAGAAAAAGATGGTAAATTAACCAATATCAAAGTGCTGCGCGATATTGGCGGCGGCTGCGGGCCAGAAGCTGTCCGTGTTCTGTCAGAATCTCCTGCCTGGAATCCTGGCCTGCAAAATGGCAACCCGGTAAGGGTGAGTTTTACCATGCCGGTTAATTTCAGTTTGAATGATGGAACAAAAGCAGCAAGTACAAGTTCATCTTCAAAAAAAGATAGCATTATTGATATTGTACTCACTCCACCGCCAAATGCAGATACTACTAAAAGAATAAATGCAGTAAGAATTGATGGTAATACATTATATAATAAAGCTATAGTGATTATAGATGGTGTTGAGGCAAAAGGGATTAACCCGCTTAACAACATCAACCCAAATGATATAGAAAGTATTACTGTTTTAAAAGACGGTTCTGCAGCAGTAAAATATGGTGATAAAGGCAAAGATGGCGTAATTGAAATCACTACTAAAAAAGGCAAAAAAGCGACAGGCGCAACTAAACCTTAATGCTTCTTTTACCGCATAAAAATCAGCATCAAACCGGTGCTGATTTTTTTGTTTATGATGGTTGTTTTAACTATGTTGCGATAACAAAACGCAGATAACAAAGCCGAAAAGAACCCGCAACTCACAACCCAAAACCATCAACCGATACCAGCCCCAACCCAAATGCTTCTTTTAGCACATATTTTCCATTGGCAAATGCAGGGTTTTGGTAAGGGTTGTTTTTGGTGAGGAACGGCCCATCCAAATCGGCCCAATCACAAAGCGGGGCCAAAGCAGCGGCGGCCAACGTAGCGCAACTGGTTTCACTCATGCAGCCAATCAAAACTTTTAAACCCAATTCTTTCGCTTTTAAAATCATGCGATTCCCTTCATACATCCCGGCCGATTTCATCAGTTTTACGTTGATGCCGTGGTAAACGCCTTTTGCTTTTGCTACATCGGCAAAACGCTGTACGGCTTCATCGCCAATGATCGCAACCGGACTTCTTTCCATTAGCCAAGCG
>NZ_CALMAT010000006.1 GCF_937859865.1 uncultured Mucilaginibacter sp. | reverse complement strand
ATTCACTATTTCCAAGCCCATTCACCTAAAACATTGAAACTGAAAAAGAAAAAAGGAAACGAAACTCTTTTATCAGTACAATTAATTAGTTGTTGTAAGCTGGTTTTGAATTTTAATATTATTCCCTTAAACTTTTGTTCGCTAAAAGAAGCATTCCATTAATGCATCATATACAATATTCATAACTATATACTTGTCTAAATTTTTGTTCAACTTGTTTTCTATACTTCTTTTATCACATAAAAATAAGTGGTTTTATAGTCCTGTTTGTGCTGATATAATATCCGCGAACAAAATTTATAGGCATAAAAGAAGTATTATCAGTTTAGAGACCGCCATTTAAACAAGCTTATATATAATGAATGCTTCCGGCTAAACAGCCAAATTTAATAGTACCGTTAATATATGTTAATTTTTTGATCCCTCGAAATTTTCGCTGTAACATTGATTGCAAATTCATTGATTGATCTATAATATTAACTTATCTTTGCAGAATGTTTAAAAAGTGCAGTTCGATTTCATTATTTGGCTTCCTCCTTATCATATCCGTTGGTTTATTCAGTTGTAAAAGCAAATTTGAGAAACTAAAAGCCAGTAACGATTATCAGAAAAAATACCAGGAAGGTATAAAATACTATAATAAAAAGGATTACTCGCGCGCTTTGGCTTTGTTTGACGATTTGATACAACGCTACCGAGGCCGCGAAGAAGCAGAACTTTTGTTTTTCAATTACGCTTACGCAAATT
Organism: uncultured Mucilaginibacter sp.; assembly: GCF_937859865.1. Taxonomy (GTDB): domain Bacteria; phylum Bacteroidota; class Bacteroidia; order Sphingobacteriales; family Sphingobacteriaceae; genus Mucilaginibacter_A. Next base: position 42,440 of record NZ_CALMAT010000006.1, on the reverse strand, counting down.
ATTTTTTAAAGGATTACACTTCGGCTGGATATCATTTTAAAAACTTCGCTGATACTTATCCAAACAGTTCGCGGGCGGAAGAATGCCGTTATATGTCGGCTTATTGTGCTTATCTGGAAGCGCCAAATGCAACTTTAGACCAAACCAATACTTTACAATCTATTGATAAGCTACAATTGTTTATCAACTTGTACCCTAAAAGTACGCGGGTTGCGGAAGCCAGCAAATTGATCCAAAACCTGCGCGACCGTTTGGAAGTGAAATCTTACGAAAACGCAAAATTGTATTTAACTATTGGCGACTATAAGTCGGCAGTTATTGCGTTTAGAAATTCGATGCGCGATTTCCCGGACACAAAGTACGCCGAAGAAATGGAGTTTTTAACCATACAAGCACAATATATGTATGCTAAAAACAGCTTGGAAACCAAACAGGAAGAACGCTTCCAGGAAGCCATTGACGCTTTTAATGAATTTAAAGAGAAGTATCCCTCAAGCCAATATTTAAAACAGGCAGAAGCGTTAAGCCGCCAGTGCCAAAACAGTATCCAGAACGTTAAGAAGTATTTGGCCAATATGGATAACGAGCAAAAAGCCTTTAAAAAACAGGTTGAGCAGGAAAAAAGTAAACAAACACAAGCAACACAAGATATTAAAACCCCATAAAATAAGATGAGCAATACAAAACCCGTTTTGGCAAGCACCACGGTAACACGCGATTTGCGCGACCTGGACAAATCAACCGATAATATATATGAATCTATTGTGGTAATGTCTAAAAGGGCAAACCAAATTTCTAACAATATCAAAGAAGAACTGGGCCAGAAATTGTCTGAATTTACCCAATCCAACGATAACCTGGAAGAAGTTTTTGAAAACCGCGAGCAAATCGAAATTAGCAAGCATTACGAAAAAATGCCAAAACCTTCTTTAATTGCCGTTCAGGAATTTTTGGAAGGCAAAATTTATTACCGTAACCCATCCAAAGAACAATAGTTTTAACAAACCTATCCAAAGCCTTCCCACAAACAGGAAGGCTTTTTTTATAATCGAAAAACTTAAAGCCTGTTTAAATTTTACTTATTAAGGTTTCTATGCTTCTTTTATCACTAAAAAATTGATGGGCACCTAAGTTTTTGGATTGTTTAAGCTATGCAGGCACCAATTTTTATAGGGTAAAAGAAGCATTAACATTTTTACTTGTATAAACTTAAACAGGCTCTTACTTTTGAAAATGCTGAACGGTAAAAAAATCCTGCTGGGCGTTTGCGGCAGTATTGCAAGTTATAAATCTGCTCCTTTAATTCGTTTGTTGGCAGAAGCTGGCGCAACGGTACAAGTAATCATGACGCCGGAAGCAACCAACTTTATCACGCCGCTTACACTTGCTACGCTTTCAAAAAATCCGGTTTTAGTTCAGTATTATAAAACCGAAACCGGCGAGTGGAACAACCATGTGCAATTGGGTTTGTGGGCAGATTTGATGCTAATCGCGCCTACTTCTGCCAATACGATCGCAAAAATGGCGAATGGGTTGTGCGATAATTTGCTTACTGCTGTTTACCTTTCTGCCAAATGCCCGGTTTATTTTGCGCCAGCGATGGATCTGGATATGTGGAAACATCCTTCCACCCAAAATAACATTCAGAAGTTAATTTCTTATAAAAACATTTTAATAAAACCAGCATATGGCGAACTGGCCAGCGGTTTGGTTGGCGAAGGAAGATTGGCAGAACCGAAAGAAATTGTCGAATTTTTAAACCAATCATTTGGCAAAATGCTTCTTTTAGCAGGCAAAAAAGCGTTAGTTACGGCCGGGCCAACGTTTGAAGCGATTGATCCTGTCCGTTTTATTGCCAATCATTCTTCCGGAAAAATGGGTTTTAAATTAGCAGATGAACTGGCCAATTTAGGCGCCGAAGTTACGCTGATTGCCGGCCCTTCCAATCAGGAAACGCAGAACAAAAACGTGAAGCGCATCAACATCACTTCTGCGGAGGAAATGCTGCAGCAATGCCTAACTTATTTTCCCGGTTCACGTATTTGTGTGATGAATGCTGCCGTTGCTGATTTTACGCCGAAAATTGTAGCCAATCAAAAGATGAAAAAGCAGTACCAAAACTTAACCATCGAACTAAAACCAACCGTTGACATCTTGCAAACTTTAGGTGCACAAAAGAAGCATGACCAAATTTTAATCGGGTTTGCTTTAGAAACCAACGACGGCGAACGTTATGCTTTGGATAAATTGCAGAAAAAAAATTTGGATCTGATCGTTTTAAACTCGCTTGCTGATATCGGTGCAGGTTTTAAAACCGATACCAACAAAGTAACTATGATTGATAAACATCTGCAAAAAACCGAAATCGGGCTGAAAACCAAAACCGAAGTTGCTGTTGATATTTGCCAAAAAATTATTCAATTACTCAATAAATGAAATTCATAAGTTTTATTCTGATACTGTTTTTATCATACAATTTTTCTTGTGCACAGGATTTAAATGCCCGCGTACAAGTGCTTTCGCCCAAAATCCAAACCACCAATCGAAGGGTTTTTGTAGCTTTAGAAACTGCAATCAAAGATTTTTTGAACGGCAGGAAGTGGAGCGCAGACCAAATTACGCCGCAGGAAAGGATTGATTGCAACTTCGTAATCAACATAACGCAATGGGACAACGCAAGTGCGTTTAGCGCCGAAGTTCAAGTGCAGTCCAGCCGGCCAATTTTCGGCTCCAACTATAATTCTACTCTGTTGAACATCAATGATAAAGATTTCGATTTTACTTATACTGAAGGTCAGATCATTGATTTTAACGACCAGCTTTTTCAAAATAACCTCAGTTCGTTTTTTGCTTTTTATGCTTATATGATTGTTGGCTTGGATTACGATTCTTTTGCCCAACGCAGCGGAACGCCTTATTTTGAACACGCCCAAAGCATTGTCAATTCTGCCCAAACTTCTTCCTACAAAGGCTGGAAAGCTTTCGACAGCAACCACAACCGTTATTGGCTTGCCGAAAACTTAGGCAACAATGCTTATACAAACCTGCGGGATTTCAGCTACACGTACCATCGTTTGGGTTTGGATGTGATGGCTTCCAATGCCGACCAGGGTTTAAAAGCCATCACCGCCGCGCTTCCTTCCATTGCCGATATTGACCGCCAGCGTACCGGCGCTTTTTTGCCGCAGGTGTTTTTTACAGCAAAAAGTGATGAACTGCTGCAGGTTTTAACCAAAGCCACGCCGCAGGAAAGGGAGCAGGCTTACCAAGCATTAAGCAAAGTTGACCCGGCAAACGGAAACAAATACCAGGTTTTGTTAAGAAACTAATCTTTTTAGCCACATTGCAGCCGAATGCGTAAATTTGTTTTCTATAAAAATAAACTATGCTGAGTAGGTTAACGATTAACAATTATGCGCTGATTGATAATCTGGATATTGCGTTTGATGCCGGTTTAAACATCATGACGGGCGAAACCGGTGCCGGAAAATCTATTATTTTGGGTGCGCTTTCGCTGATTTTAGGCCAGCGGACGGAAAGCAAATACTTCTTTAACCAGCAAAAAAAGTGTGTGATCGAAGGTTTGTTCCGGATTGACGGCTTCCATCTTAAAAAATATTTCGAAGAAAACGATTTGGATTATGAAGCTGAAACCGTTTTGCGCCGCGAAATAAATTCAGACGGAAAATCGCGCGCTTTTGTAAACGATACGCCGGTTAACCTGGCTTCATTAAAACAGTTGGGCGAAAAGCTGATTGACATCCATTCGCAACATGCCACTGCCGAGATTAACGATTCTAATTTTCAATTGTTGGTTGTGGATTCGATTACCAATCATTCCGAATTGTTGGAGCAATACCGCAATGCTTTTTTTACCTATAAAAAATCAGCAACCCAATTACAACAATTAATTGCGGAGAATGAAAAGGCAAAAAGCGAGGAAGATTATTTGCAGTTTCAGTTTGATGAACTGGAAAAAGCCAGTTTGGTAGAAGACGAACAGGAAACTTTGGAGCAGGAATTGTATGCGCTGAACAACGCCGAAGAGATCAAACGAAACTTATTAAATACTACTTATTTATTGCAGGAAAGCGAAACGGCGGCTTTAAACCAGTTTAAAGAATCGTTGCAATTGTTAAACTCGCTGGAAAAGTTTAACCCGAAAGTTGGCGAATTGGTGCAGCGACTGACCAGCATCAACATAGAACTGAAAGATATAGTTGCCGAAATTGAAGATTTAGAACAAGCAACACAAGTTGATGAAGTGCGAACAACGCAAATCAGCGATCGGTTGGCACTAATTTTTAGCCTGCAAAAGAAGCATCGCGTGAGCAGCAATTCGGAATTGTTGAAAATTCAGGAAGATTTATCCGACCGTTTAAACAAAATCCAATCCGGCGATGATTCAATAGAAAACCTGCAAAAACAACTCGAAAAACAAAAAACAGAACTGCAAAATATGGCTTTGGCTTTATCCAAAAACCGGCAAAAAGCCATTCCGGAGATCGAAAAACAAATTTTAAAAACGCTGGCCGATGTAGATATGGGCCAGGCGGTTTTAAAAATTGAGAATAATATAGCGGTAAAAGAAGCATTTGATAAAAACGGGATTGACCACATCCGCTTTTTGTTCTCGGCCAATAAAGGCCACAAACTGGCAGAGATGAGCAAAGTTGCTTCGGGCGGAGAACTTTCGCGGGTGATGTTGAGTATCAAATCTTTAATTTCACGTTACACGGCTTTGCCAACTATTATTTTTGATGAGATTGATACCGGCGTTTCGGGTGAAGTGGCCAACAAAGTTGGTTTGGTAATGGAACAATTGTCGAAATTTTTGCAAGTTGTTACGATTACGCACCTGCCGCAAATTGCCAGCAAAGGCCATTCTCATTATTTGGTTTATAAAAATGATACGGGCAAAATTCCTTCCACAAAAATCAAAAAACTTACTGAAGAAGAACGTGTGCTGGAAGTTGCCAAAATGTTAAGCGGCAGCAAACCCGGCGAAAGTGCACTGCAAAATGCAAGGGAATTGTTGAATAGTTAAAGCAGGAATTAAAAGCCTGCTTAAATTTTGTTCAAATATAAGAATGCTTCTTTTACCACATAAAAATCATTGCCTTTTTTGTGGTTTCTGTATTAATGTAATAACCAATACAGAATTTATGGGCATAAAAGAAGCATTAATATTTTTTGTTGCATAAATTTCAACAGGATTTAAATGTACTTTAAACTAACCGATAAATAATTCTATTTTTAGGCGCTAAACAAAAATCAAATGGCTTATAATTTATTACAAGGTAAAAAAGGCATTATTTTCGGTGCTTTAGATGAAAAATCAATCGCCTGGAAAACTGCATTGCGTTGCGTGGAAGAAGGCGCACAAATTGTACTCACAAACGCACCGATTGCTTTGCGTATGGGCGAAATAAATAAACTGGCCGAAGCTTGCGATGCGCCGGTTATCCCTGCCGATGTTACCATTACTGCGGATATAGAAAACTTATTTGAAGGCACCAAAGAGCATTTTGGTAGTGGCGTAGATTTCATTTTGCATTCTATCGGAATGAGTTTGAATGTTCGAAAAAACATTCCGTACACCAACTCCAATTATGATTTTATGCACAAAACGATTGATATTTCGGCCATGTCGTTGCACCGCATTTTGCAGGTTGCCATGAAACAGGATATGATTAACGAATGGGGTTCTGTGGTTGCGCTAACTTACATTGCCGCTCAGCGGATTTTCCCTGGTTACGATGAAATGGCTGATACCAAAGCGATGCTGGAAAGTATTGCACGCAACTTTGGCTATCAATATGGTGTTAAAAAACACGTTCGCATCAATACCATCAGCCAGTCTCCAACCCGCACCACTGCTGGCGGCGGTATCAAAGGTTTTAATGGTTTTATTGATTTTGCTGAAAAAATGTCGCCGCTGGGAAATGCAGATGCAGACCAATGTGCGGATTATACCGTAACACTTTTTTCTGATTTGACCAAAATGGTAACCATGCAAAACCTTTTCCATGACGGCGGATTTTCTAATGTTGGCGTAACGCAACCGGTGATTAATCAGATGGAAAAACAGTAGTGCTTCTTTTACCACCTAAAAATTGGTAACATAAAAAAGTCCCGGTAGCAAAACTATCGGGACTTTCTGTTTAGAAACTAATTTTTATTTACTCACCTGTTTGTTCTTGTTCAGGTGTTTTATCGCTTTCTGCAGCTTTTGCATTGATGGTGATTTGTTTGGTTTCTGTGTCGAAATCAACTTCCATCAACGTACCTTCAGCCAGCTCGCCTTTCAGGATTTCTTCTGCAATTGGGTCTTCTAAATATTTTTGGATCGCCCTTTTCAGCGGACGGGCACCAAATTGCGAATCATAACCTTTCTCGGCAATAAACTCTTTGGCAGCAAGTGTTAACTTCACATCAAAACCTAAACTATGAACACGATCAAACAAAGCAGTCAGTTCAATATCAATAATTTTGAAAATTTCATCTTTACCCAAACTGTTAAACACGATCACATCATCAATACGGTTTAAAAACTCTGGCGCAAAAGCACGTTTTAAAGCATTTTCAATCACGCCTCTGGAGTGTGCATCAGCCTGATCTGTTTTAGCAGCAGTGGTGAAACCAACGCCCTGGCCAAAATCTTTTAACTGGCGTGCACCGATGTTTGAAGTCATAATGACAATGGCATTTCTGAAATCCACTTTACGACCTAAAGAATCGGTTAATTGCCCTTCATCCAAAACCTGCAATAGAATATTGAACACATCTGGGTGCGCTTTTTCGATCTCGTCCAGCAAAATTACAGAATATGGTTTACGGCGTACTTTTTCGGTCAATTGTCCGCCTTCTTCATAACCCACATATCCGGGAGGCGCTCCAACTAAACGGGAAACGGCGAATTTCTCCATGTATTCGCTCATGTCAATCTGAATTAAGGAATCTTCAGTATCAAACATGAAACGAGCCAGTTCTTTTGCCAATTCCGTTTTACCAACACCTGTTGGGCCTAAGAAAATAAATGAACCGATTGGTTTCTTCGGGTCTTTCAATCCGGCACGTGTCCGTTGGATCGCTTTAGTCAACTTCTTGATTGCATCAGATTGGCCAATGATTTTATCACTAATCTTATCCGCCATGTTTAGCAGTTTCTGACTGTCGGCCTGTCCAACGCGTTGAACCGGAATTCCAGTCATCATTGAAACAACTTCTGCAACATTATCTTCTGTTACGGTATAGCGTTTTGCTTTAGTTTCTGCTTCCCAAGCTGATTTAGCTTGTTCTAATTCTTCCAGCAAATGCTTTTCGGTATCACGCAATTTCGCAGCTTCTTCGTATTTCTGGCTACGCACAACTTTGTTTTTTTCCAGCTTAATCTGCTCGATCTTTTGTTCAATATCCAAAATATTCTGCGGAACGTGGATATTGGTTAAGTGAACACGAGAACCTGACTCATCTAAAGCATCAATCGCTTTATCCGGCAAAAAACGATCGGTAATGTAACGGGAAGTTAAAGAAACGCAAGCTTCAATCGCTTCCTGAGTATAAGTTACACCGTGATGCTCTTCATATTTATCTTTAATTCGGGTCAGGATTTCAATCGTCTCATCCGGAGTTGCCGGCTCAACCATCACTTTTTGGAAACGGCGGTCTAAAGCACCATCTTTTTCAATGTACTGGCGGTACTCATCTAAAGTTGTAGCACCAATGCACTGGATTTCTCCGCGGGCCAAAGCCGGTTTAAACATGTTGGAAGCATCCAGCGAACCAGAAGCACCGCCAGCACCAACAATGGTATGAATTTCATCAATAAACAAAATCACATCAGGAGATTTTTCCAGCTCGTTCATCACGGCTTTCATCCGCTCTTCAAATTGTCCGCGGTATTTTGTTCCAGCAACTAGAGAAGCCAGATCCAAAGTAACCACGCGTTTGTTAAACAGTACACGTGATACTTTACGCTGTACAATCCGCAATGCCAAACCTTCGGCAATGGCTGATTTACCAACACCCGGTTCGCCAATTAAAATCGGGTTATTTTTCTTTCTACGGGATAAAATCTGCGATACACGCTCGATTTCTTTCTCGCGGCCAACAATTGGATCCAACTTTCCATCTTCGGCTGCTTTGGTTAAATCGCGGCCGAAATTATCTAAAACTGGTGTTTTTGATTTAATGTCTGACACTTTTTTTGGTTGGCTAAATGATTCTTCATCACGGAAATCGTCGTCTCCGCCGGTTGAAGATCCTGGCAATTCATCGGTAACATCATGTTTGCCGGATTCTACTTCCGCTTTAAACACTTCGTAATTCACGTTAAACTGTGCTAAAATTTGCGATGCAATATTGTCCTCATCCCTTAAAATAGATAGTAAAAGATGTTCGGTTCCAATCAAATCACTTTTGAAAATTTTTGCTTCTAAGTAAGTGATTTTCAATACTTTTTCTGCCTGTTTGGTTAACGGAATGCTGCCGATATTTACGGTAGTTCCTGTTGTCCCTTTCACTGCATCTTCTACAGCACGCCTTAAACGTGCCACATCTACATGCAGCCCTTTTAATAATTTTATCGCAACGCCATCACCGTCGCGAATTAAACCCAGTAACAAGTGCTCTGTTCCTATATAATCATGCCCGAGACGCAATGCCTCCTCTCTGCTATACGAAATAACATCTTTTACACGGGGCGAAAATTTTGCTTCCATAATATATCTTTCAAATAAAGGGAAAGTACTAATCTATAAATAAATTTTTATTTACCAACAAACAGCATTTTCTGGTATAAATTTATCAACAATTACGCCATTAAATAACTTTCGTTGCAACAATAATCTAATGTACCCATTTTTACTGCTTTCTGACTAATTTAGCCATGTAAAATTTTTAAAGCAGAAATAATGGCAGACGAAAAAATTATATTTTCAATGGCGGGCGTAAACAAGGTTTATCCGCCGCAAAAACAGGTTTTAAAGAATATTTACCTGAGCTTCTTTTATGGGGCAAAAATTGGTGTGATCGGTTTAAATGGTTCCGGGAAATCTTCGGTTTTGAAAATCATTGCCGGTTTGGACAAGGCTTACCAGGGCGATGTGGTTTTTTCTCCCGGTTATACGGTTGGCTATTTGGCGCAGGAGCCGGAATTAGATGCCACAAAAACAGTAAAAGAAGTGGTGGAAGAAGGTGTTGCGGCAACAAAAGCGATTTTGCAGGAATACGAAGACATCAACGAAAAATTTGGTTTGCCCGAAGTTTATGAAGATGCCGATGCGATGGACAAACTGCTGGCACGGCAAGGCGAATTGCAGGATAAAATTGATGCCAGCAATGCCTGGGAATTGGATGTGCAGTTAGAGCGTGCGATGGATGCTTTGCGCTGCCCGGAACCGGATACGAAGATTGCCACATTGTCAGGCGGGGAACGCCGACGGGTGGCTTTATGCCGCTTACTGTTGCAGGAACCTGATGTTTTATTGTTAGACGAGCCGACCAACCATTTGGATGCCGAATCCATTGATTGGCTGGAACAGCACTTAAAACAGTACAAAGGAACAGTGATTGCTGTAACGCATGACCGTTATTTCTTAGATAATGTAGCCGGATGGATTTTAGAATTAGACCGTGGTGAAGGCATTCCGTGGAAAGGAAATTATTCATCCTGGTTAGACCAGAAAGCGAAACGTTTGGCACAGGAAGAAAAAACAGAAAGTAAACGCCAGAAAACGCTGGAGCGCGAATTGGAATGGGTAAGGATGGGACCAAAAGGCCGACACGCCAAAGGCAAAGCACGGATTGCCAATTACGATAAATTAGCTTCCGAAGAAACCAAAGAACGCGAAGAAAGGTTGGAATTGTTTATTCCGCCCGGCCCGCGTTTGGGCAATGTGGTGATCGAAGCCAGCAACGTAACCAAAGCTTTTGGTGATAAAATTTTGTTTGATAACCTCAGCTTTTCGCTTCCACCTGCAGGAATTGTGGGCATTATCGGCCCGAACGGTGCCGGTAAAACAACGTTGTTCCGTTTAATTACTGGCCAAGACGAAGCCGATGCCGGAACTTTCCGTGTTGGCGAAACGGTTGCTTTAGGTTATGTTGACCAAATGCACGATGATCTCAACCCAAATCAATCGGTTTGGGAAAACATTACCGGCGGCCAGGAAACAATTTTGCTGGGCAATCGTCCGGTCAATTCCCGTGCTTATGTTTCTAAATTTAATTTTAACGGTGCCGATCAGCAGAAAAAAATAAACGTGCTTTCTGGCGGCGAACGTAACCGTGTGCATTTGGCCGTCAACCTGAAAAAAGGTTCGAACGTTTTGTTGCTGGATGAGCCGACCAATGACATTGACGTAAATACCTTGCGTGCTTTGGAAGAAGCGTTGGATAATTTTGGCGGTTGCGCGGTTATCATTTCCCACGACCGTTGGTTTTTAGACCGCGTTTGCACACATATCCTGGCTTTTGAAGGAGACTCGCAGGTTTATTTTTTTGAAGGAAATTATTCTGAATACGAAGAAAACCGCAAGAAACGTTTGGGCGATGTGGCACCGAAACGGATAAAGTACAAGAAGTTGGTTGGGTAGATAGATGCTTCTTTTATCGGGTAAAAATCAGTAACACTGATTATAAATATTCACCTTAATTATTCAAGATGATACAAACAATAGTAACTCCGGATAAACCAAACTTTGATATGACTGTATCGTTGCCTGTTGATTACGTGGGCAAACAAGTCCACGTACTTTTTTATATTAATGAAGAAGTAAAAAAAACAACAGTTTCTATTTTACCTCAAAAAAAACCTTCCAATTTTTTTGGAACACTTAGTTTAGAAGAAGGCGAAAAGATGCAGGCATATATCAATCAAAGCCGAAATGAATGGGAACGGAATTTTTGATTGATACCAATACGCTTATTGATGCACAAATTAAGGATGCTTCTTTTATTAAGTAAAACTTTAACATGAGTTTATAAACCTGTTCTTAAAAAAAATCAAAAAATGTTAGGATCAACAAATTATAAATTAGTGTAGATTAGTTAAAACTTTCTTTCATATGAAAAATCTTTTAACAACCCTTTTATATTCAATCACTATTGTTTCTGTTTCCTTTGCACAAACAGCAACGCTAAAAGTAAATTTAAAAAATACAAGCTTAAATAAATTTAGTGTTTGGATACCTAAATTATCTATAGGTCGAGATTATTTAAAAAAGAGTTTTTTCGAAGTCCCATTAGATAAAGACAACACAGCATCATATACTTTTCCGATTACTGAACCAAAATTTGTAAATATCTATTGTAGATCAAGTAATTTGAACACAAGTAGTACACTTAATTACCAATTATATTTGTCTCCGGGAGATAGTATTACTTTGAAGGCTGATTTTAAAAAACCTAATTATGGTATTACAGTTACGGGTAAAGGAAGTAATAACAATCAACCCTTATTGGCATTGATACAAGAGGATGACATACAAAAATTTGACGGAGATACCACACCTAACCGTGTAATTGCTTTTATTAAAAACAGGGAATTTGTTAACAAAAAAAATATCAAGGAATACGTTAAGCTATACAAACCAGATGTATCTTTTTTGAATGCTTATCAATTAAACTCAAGTTATTATTTTATTAATTCCTATTTTTCATTTAAAGAAAACAATAAGTTTCAAATCGGTGAATCATACAAACGAAATTTTAAAAAATGGCAATATGTACAAGACAGCATTTTTAAAATCTCTAAAATTGATAATAGCAGTGCGTTAACTACCTCTAACTATACTTCATTTATACGAGATTTTTTGTTACGTGAAAAAGAAAGATTATGGCAGGAAAGTGCGGAACACCAAGAAGACTTTTACAAAAAATGGTATAATACTGATGTTAAAACTGGGGCTGTATTGTATAACCAAGACAATCAGAACTTATTAAAAGAGAAAATTATTAACAATACTTTCACAGGCAAAACTGCTGAATACTTACATGCTTGTGTAATTGATGAGGCTTTATATGAAGCCAACCCTAATAATATTGTTCTTATTTTCGAAAACTTCAAAAGTAAATACCCTGAAAGTGCTTACATAAGTTGGTATGAACCTGCGGTAAATGCAATTAAAATAAATCAGGAGCACCAAAAGCTGACCGAAACTATGGTTTTTGCTAATAACAACGGCTTAAATTTTAATAGCTTAAATGATGTATTAGCGTTAGTAAAGGGGAAAACTGTTTTGCTGGATATGTGGGGAACATGGTGTGGGCCATGCAGGCAAGAGATGGAAAAAAATGACAAATATTTAAAAGAGCATTTCAAAGACAAAGGCTTAGATTATTTATACATAGCAAACTATGATCAGAAAAACGAAGAAAAATGGAAAGAGCTAATTGCTTATTTTCATTTAGATGGCACCCACATTTTAGCTAATGAAAAATTGAACAAGGATATTATGGATAAAGTAAAAGGAACAGGATATCCAACATATGTTGTCATAAAAAAAGATGGATCGTATGAATTATCAAAAGCAGGATATCCAATGAATAGGGCGGTTCTTATTCAACAATTAGAAAAAGCAATAGCCCAGTAACCTTCTCTTGTTAACAACCCACTTTTTGTTAACAATTTAATTACTTTAAAATCATTGGTTTATGAATTAATTAGCCGTAAATTCGTTAAACCTCATTCAGGGTTGCAGATCTAAAACTAAAAACGATTATGACCTGGAGAAAATTTAGCGGCGAGATTATTGAACTGCCGATACTGGAAGAAGTAGAAAAAACCATTGAACGGGAAACCGAACTGGGCAACAAACTTAAAGTTTGCATCGGCACAGATTCGCAGGTGAAAGGTAACGTTACCGATTTTGCGACCGTCATCGTTTTTTTGCGCGAACAACGCGGCGGTTTTATGTATATCCACCAGGAACGGACCACGCAAAAAATGGGCATCAAAGAAAGGATGCTAAACGAAGTACAAAAATCCATTGATATTGCTTACCAATTGTGTGATTTGCTGGATTTGTACGATGTGGATTTAGAAGTTCACGCGGACATCAACACCAACCCGATGTTTAAATCGAACCAGGCTTTGCACGAAGCGATGGGGTATATTTTAAGTATGGGTTTTGTTTTCAAAGCCAAGCCTGAAGCTTTTGCCAGTTCGTATTGCGCCAATAAAATGGTGCAGTAAAAACAGCATAAACACTTTCGGGATTTTGGAGTTGAACAATTGTGAAAACTTACCATTTAGAATTTGAGCAGAAACTGCCAATCCCTTTAGTTGATGCCTGGGACTTTTTTTCGTCTCCGCTAAACTTGGCGCGTATTACGCCGAAAGAAATGAAGTTTACCGTAACTTCTAACTATACTGTCGATACCAAAATGTACCCCGGTATGATTATCACGTATCATGTTTCTCCGGTTTTTGGCATCAAAATGAACTGGATGACAGAGATTACCCACGTTGATGAACACAAATATTTTGTAGATAACCAGGTTTTTGGCCCGTACGCTTTGTGGCACCACCAACATCACTTTACCGAAATTCCGGGAGGTGTAAAAATGCACGATATTTTAGATTATGCCATTCCCTACTCTATTCTTGGTCAGGTTGCAAACCGGGTTTTAGTTGGCAAAGAAGTTAAAAAGATTTTTGCTTACCGCACCAAAGCTATTGATGACTTGTTCGGAAAATATAAAAGCTAAGAGGTGAAAGGCAAAAAGCTAAAAGGCAAATTTATACCGATAAAAGAAGCATTGCAAGAAGTTTAGAAAAGCTGATTGCCGAAAGCTAAGAGCTGATAGCTGCCTCTTCATACCTACTTCCTTGCACAACTCCTTTTTGCTGAATGGTTTTATCAATATAATGTTGTATCTCCGATTTCTTTAAATTCCAATTCGGTGCAATCAGCAAATCCAGATCTGATAAGCCGAACAACCGTTGGATCACAATATCCGGGCGAACAAGGGGCAAAAGCTCACATAAAAAGTTCGTATAATCTTCCAAACTAAATAAAGGAAAAGGCTCACGTTTGTATTTAACGCCCATGATAGAACCTTCTACAATATGCAAATGGTGAAATTTTACAAATTTAATTTGCGGGAAACGGTTGATTTCATCGGCATATTTCAACATCATTTCTTTAGTTTCCCATGGGAAGCCAAAAATGGTATGCACACAAATATCTAACTTAGAATTTTTAACGAGTTCTAACGCCGCAACTAATTCTTCGTGTTTGCAGCCGCGGTTAATTTGGTCGAGCGTATCGTTGTAAATGGATTCCATGCCCATTTCCAAATCCACATCAAAACGGTCGGTATAACTTTCCAGCAAAGCCACTTTCTCCGCATCAATACAATCCGGACGGGTGCCGACGGACAACCCGACAATATTTTCCGGATCAATACTTAACGCTTCATCATACATCATTTTTAAATAATGGACCGGCGCATAAGTGTTGGTGTTGGGTTGAAAATAAATGATGAATTTATCGGCTCGGTTTCCGGTTCGAGCGCGCTCCATTCCTTTGATGACCTGTTCGCGCAAAGAAGGCGTAGAACGGGAAACGGAAGGCGTAAAAGAATCAACATTGCAATACGTGCATCCGCCAAAACCTTTGGAACCATCGCGGTTTGGGCAGGTAAAACCGCCATCTACAATTACTTTAAAAACGCGCTGCCCGTTGTATTTTTTACGGAGCCAGGCACCGTAATTATTGTAAGTCCTTACTCCCGAATTAAAAGCCAGTTCTGCCGTACCCATGATTTGGCAAAGATACCAATTTCTAATGCTTCTTTTACCGGCATAAAAAAAGCCTCTGTAAAAGAGGCTTCTGTTATTTTATCCGTTAATCCAGCTAAACTTGTATTCCAATCCGGGGTTTTTCATCCGGTCTGCAATCTTTAGCAAACGGTCTGGAAGTTTTAGCAGGTAGTCGCGTGCTTTTTCGCCGGCTTCGTTTAAATCACGCTGGCCTTCAATCTGCCAATCAACCAGCAGTTGCTTCATAATCTCCACATAATCAACTGCGGTATAAATGCCTAAACGTTGTGCCGCATCGGTAAAATGGCCATAAGTTTGTCCTGCCATCAAGCCCATTTCGCGTAAAAAATGTGCCGGCATGACGATTTTTTTCCTCATCATATCTTCAAAAGCAATCATCGCTTCGTTGGCATCAACCTCAAATATTTTACCGATAAAATTGATGTAAGCTTTTGCATGCCGCGCTTCATCGGAAGCAATTACGCCGCACATTTTCGACAGCAAAGTATCGCCGTGCTTTTTTGCCTGGCTGGCTACGCGACGATGCGAAACATTGGTTGCTAACTCCTGGAAAGACGTGTAAATAAAGTTGCGGTAAGGATCATGGCCGGTGCCGATATCAAAACCATCGGCAATTAAATATTGGGTTGATACTTCCATCATCCGCATGTTTACGCGGCCCGATAGGTATAAATATTTGTTCAGCAAATCCCCGTGGCGGTTTTCCTCGGCCGTCCAATGGCGTGTCCATTTCATCCAGCCGCCTTCTTCGTTGCTTGAAACACCTTGCACCATCATCAACCACGATTCGTAGGTCGGCAAAGCTTCTTCGGTGATGGTATCGCCAATCAAAACGGCAATCAAATCGTACGATAAACCCTGCGCGCTTTGCTGTAAATCTTTTATCTCGCTAAAAAAAGTATCCCTTGAAGAATCAGGAAGCAGGTCGCTTGGTTGCCAGATTTGGTCAATCGGCTTTAAGTACTCGTCCATTTTCTCCAGCATATACTTTTCGATATGCCGCATCACCTCTCTTCTTTTCTCTTCAAAAAATCTCATTGCACTACTTTAAAGGTTCAAATTTAGGTATTTATTGACAGGTTTCTGTCATGCCTGCTTACTAAAAATACAAGCAAATCTACATAAAGTACACCAAAACAAGCAGGTTGTTTGCTCCAATTGATGATTAAGAAACCGTTATACTTAAACTTTTTTGATATTCCTGCTGAAGTTCTAACAAACATGCAGCACAAAGGCAACCTTCGTAAGATTCTGCAATATGTTCTATTTCATCATGGGTTAACTTCACTTCGCTGCACTGGCATTTGGTGAAAGAATTGGCTTTACATTCAATCCGGCTTTGGCAACGCTCGCAGGCAATAATTTCGTGTTTGGTCATATTGATAGCACTGCAAATATAAGCATACTGTTTTTATGTTGATAAAAACAGTATGGCCGTAAACCACAAACGTTCCTCTTTTTAGAGGAACGTTTGTGGTTTACAAATAAGAGAAAAGGTGTCTTATTTAGAACTTTTAATAAAATCAGCTAACTTTTCTCCTTTTTCAATTCTATCGGGAGGAAATCGTGGAATTGGTATATCATTAAGTTCTATCCTGTCAATTGGAAATTGAGGTGCAGGTGGAGGTGTTGGAAGTACCACGGGGGCCGTTTCAACATTTTCATTATTTTCGTTCATAATTCTAAGTACTTAAAAGTTACTAAAATAAAATTAAATGCTGTAATTATCATAGTAATTACAAGTGATGTTTTTGCCTTGTATATATCTCTATGTCTAACATCATTAAAAATAATATGGTTGTCAGTAAAATTGACTATTTTATTTATAACAACGTCTTCAAAACTTATCTTATTTTCAACTACTTTTAAATTGTATTCCACAACCTGTTCTTCATACTTCCGAACCTCCGTCATTAAACCCATATTTTTGTAGGCAAATCCTTTAAAGAAATTATTATAAGATTTGATTAAGAAAACTATTGTTATCGTTATACTAATATAAACGGCCGTTAACAGTATAAATTCAACATGAGCTGTCCAATATTTATCATCAAATTTTCCTTCTTTTATTAAATAAGAGTTTGCAGCAAAAAGAACAGATAAAATTGTAATAGGCAAATTGATATCAGCATCTAAATCTTTACGTCTTGACAATTCTCGATCGTATATACTTTTATAAAACTGATAACTTTCCATTAACTATTTAATTTTTATGCCGATAAAAGAAGCATCAACTTAAAATGCTTCTTTTATCGGATGATTTTTATGCAGAACAGGTTACGCAACCTTCTTCCATCGAACAGCTTGGCCCGGCCGGAATTTCTTCTGCCGGATGATTGATATGTTCCGGGATAACCGCTTCCATATTTTTTCCGCCCTGGTTTTCTACTGTAAATTGAACCGCTTGCGAAGCAGCTTGTGTGCGTAAATAATACATACCGGTTTTTAAACCTTTTTTCCAAGCGTAAAAGTGCATCGAGGTTAATTTGGCTGCATTTGGCTGGTTGACAAACAGGTTTAAAGATTGCGACTGGCAAATGTAAGCGCCACGATCGGCAGCCATATCAATGATGGTACGCATCTTGATTTCCCAAACGGTTTTGTACAATTCTTTGATGTGTGCTGGGATTTCAGGAATATCCTGGATTGAACCATTTGCCGCGATGATCTTGTTCTTCATGTTGCTGTTCCACAAACCCAAAGCAACCAGATCGTGCAGCAAAAATTTATTCACCACCACAAATTCTCCGCTCAAAACACGACGCGTATAAATGTTGGAAGTATAAGGTTCGAAACATTCGTTGTTGCCTAAAATTTGCGAAGTAGAAGCAGTCGGCATCGGCGCAACCAATAACGAGTTACGAACGCCATGTTTTACCACTTCGGCCCGCAATTCTTCCCAGTTCCAACGGCCGCTGTCCGGTTTCACGTTCCATAAATCAAACTGAAATTTTCCTTTTGATAATGGCGAACCTTTAAAACTTTTGTAAGCACCGTCTCGTACTGCCAGATCTTTTGAAGCCGTCATCGCTGCAAAATAGATGGTTTCAAAAATTTCTTTGTTCAATTTTTGGGCTTCGGCACTTTCAAAAGGCAAACGCAATTTGATGAAAGCATCCGCCAAACCTTGTACGCCCAAACCAACCGGACGATGGCGCAAATTGGAATTCTGCGCTTCGATGACCGGATAATAATTTTGATCAATAACGGTATTCAAGTTCAGCGTAACCTGATACGTTACTTCATACAATTTTTCGTGGTCAAACTGACCGTTAATCACATAACGCGGCAAAGCCAACGAAGCCAGGTTACAAACGGCAACTTCATCCGCAGCCGTGTACTCAATAATTTCGGTACACAAATTAGAACTTTTGATCGTTCCTAAATTTTGCTGGTTAGATTTGCTATTTGCTGCATCTTTATATAACAAATATGGCGTGCCTGTTTCTACTTGCGCATCCAAAATGGCAAACCAAAGTTCCTGTGCTTTGATGGTTTTGCGGGCGCGCCCTTCGCGTTCGTAACGCTCATATAAAGCTTCAAACTCTTCGCCGTGGCAATCAGCTAAACCTGGTGCTTCATGCGGGCAGAACAAACTCCAGTTGCCGTCCGCTTCTACCCTTTTCATAAATAAATCACAAACCCAAAGCGCATAAAACAAATCGCGGGCGCGCATTTCTTCTTTACCATGATTTTTGCGGAGGTCTAAGAAATCAAAAATATCCGCGTGCCACGGCTCCAGATAAACAGCAAAAGCACCTTTGCGCTTGCCACCGCCCTGATCAACATAACGGGCCGTATCGTTAAAAACTTTTAACATTGGAATAATTCCATTGCTCGTTCCATTTGTTCCGCTGATGTAAGAACCGGTTGCACGCACATTATGGATGCTCAAACCAATTCCGCCTGCACTTTGCGAAATTTTGGCCGTTTGTTTCAGCGTATCGTAAATGCCTTCGATGCTGTCGTCTTTCATGGTCAGCAAAAAGCAACTCGACATTTGCGCTTTTGGCGTTCCGGCGTTAAACAACGTTGGTGTGGCATGTGTAAACCAGCGCTCACTCATTAAATGGTAGGTTTTGATCGCGCTTTCTACATCCTTTTTGTGGATGCCAACTGCAACACGCATAAACAAATGCTGCGGACGCTCTACAATTTGTCCTTCAATTTTGAGCAGGTATGATTTTTCTAAAGTTTTAAATCCAAAGTAATCAAAGCCAAAATCACGGTCGTAAATAATCGTGCTGTCCAGCAGTTCTGCGTTTTGCTCGATCACTTCCCAAACATCATCTGCAATTAAAGAAGCATTTTTGCCAGTTTTGCGGTCCACATATTCGTGCAGTTTCCGCATCGTCCCGGAGAAGGACTTCATCGTATTTTTATGCAAATTGGAAACCGCAATGCGGGAAGCCAAAAGCGCATAATCCGGATGTTTAGTGGTTAACGATGCCGCGGTTTCTGCCGCCAAGTTGTCCAGTTCGGATGTGGTTACACCATCATACAAACCTTCAATTACTTTTTTGGCCACATCAATTGGGTCAACCAATGCCGGGTTTAAACTGTAGCACAGTTTTTCTACCCGTGCGGTTATTTTATCAAATTTTACGGTTTCAGTTTTGCCGTCTCTTTTTATTACAAACATAGTTTTGGAGCTTTTAGCTGTCAGCAATTAGCTTTCAGCTTGAATATCATAATTAATCTGGTTCAATTTAGGTAACGGCCGAAAGCTAACTGCTGATAGCTTTCAGCTTCTTCAAAAATCTTCATCCATAGAGAAAGCCTGGCTTTTGGCTTCGGTATTTAGTACACCGCTTTTTTGGTAATCGCCAACGCGTTTTTCAAAAAAGTTGGTTTTGCCTTGCAGGGAAATCATCTCCATAAAATCAAACGGATTGTTGGCGAAATACAATTTATCGTAACCTAATTCTACCAGCCAGCGGTCGGCCACAAACTCGATATATTGTCCCATTAAATCAGCATTCATCCCAATTAAACGGACCGGAAGTGCATCGGTGATAAACTCTTTTTCGATCACTACCGCATCCGCAATGATTTCGGTTACTTCTTCTTTGGAAAGTTTATTGTTCAACATGCTGTACAATAGGCAGGCAAACTCGCAATGCAAACCTTCATCGCGCGAGATTAATTCGTTGCTGAAAGTCAAGCCCGGCATCAAACCGCGTTTTTTCAACCAGAAAATGGAGCAGAAACTACCCGAAAAGAAAATGCCTTCTACCGCGGCAAAAGCCACCAAACGTTGTGCAAAATTGCCGTTGTTGATCCATTTTAAAGCCCATTCTGCTTTTTTCTTTACACAGGGAACGGTATCAATGGCATGGAACAAACGGTCTTTTTCAACCGGGTTTTTGATGTACGAATCAATCAACAAAGCGTAAGTTTCTGAGTGAATATTTTCCATCATAATTTGGAAGCCATAAAAACAGCGCGCTTCCGGAACCTGCACCTCGCTCATAAAATTGACGGAAAGGTTTTCGTTTACAATTCCGTCGCTTGCCGCAAAAAACGCCAGCACATGCGAAACGAAATGCCGCTCGCCATCGCTCAAATTGTCCCAGTGTTTCTGGTCGTCGGTCAAGTCAATTTCTTCGGCCGTCCAAAAGCTGGCTTCGTGCTTTTTGTACATTTCCCAGATGGCGGGATAGTTAATCGGCAGAATAACAAAACGGTCTTTGTTTTCCCGCAGCAATACTTCATCTTCCTGATTTGCAATCATTTGTAATACTTTTTTAAATTGGTGAAATATGAGCCGCCAAAAAAAGCCATCCTGTTTGGAAGGCTTCTTTTATCGGCATAAATTTTTTTAGTTTTTCAGTTTGCATTGGCAATTATGAATTTTACCAATGAGTTGAACAATTTTCGTTCGCCTTGATACAAATATAGCCTTTGAGAAAGGTGCCTGGAAGATCAAGTTTTAAACACTTTTAAAGTTATCCACATTGGCAACATTGCCGGTTTTTTACCGTAAGCGAAAACCCGTTTTACAATTTAGCCCTATTTTGCCGGGATAAATTTCATCGAAATAGAGTTTACACAATGGCGTGTATTTTTTGGCGTAAACCTTTCGCCGGTAAAAACGTGGCCTAAATGGGCGCCACAATTATTACATACAATTTCTACCCTTCGGCCATCACGGTCTGCAACGCGTTTTACCGCTCCCGGAATTTCATCATCAAAACTTGGCCAGCCGCAATGCGATTCGAACTTGGTATCCGAGGTGTAAAGCGGCGTGTTGCAGCGGCGGCAAACGTACGTTCCAGCGTCTTTTAAATTGGTGTATTCGCCGGTAAAAGGCCGTTCAGTCCCTTTGTGCAGGATCACGTATTCTTCTTCGGGCGTTAATTTATTGTATTCCATTTTTGGTGTTTTACTAATGGTAACGGCGAATTTTTAGTTTGAGTTTGAAGGCAAGCCGGTATTGACTTTATGCTGATAAAAGAAGTATTGGAGAAAGTTGGGAAGTTGGGAAAGTCCGGAAGCCGGAAAGAAGGAAGCATGAGGTGTAGCTTATACAGCTTCCGGCATTGTTGTCATTTTTCGACCGAAGGGAAAAATCTTCTTTCAACAACCGCAGCCTAACCGCTTTGAAGAGGGTTTCTCCCTTCGGCCGAAATGACAACATGCTTCTTTTAGCACACAAAAATTATAGTGCTAAAAGAAGCATTCCTATCTTACTAACATTCCTGGTTACTGCAACTTTCTACCGAAAACTCCGGCTCAAAAGTGCTGTGCTGGATATCCAAATGCAGCAATTCGTGCCGCAACTCTTTTTTAATGTGGTTAAAAGAAGCAACGGCTGATGGGTCAATTACAACGTGTGCTGTCAACGCATTTTCTGTTGTGCTCAAAGCCCAAATGTGGATATGGTGCACATCTTTTACGCCTACTGTTTTTAGCATGGCTTTTTTTACTTTTTCCAGGTCCAGTTCCTTCGGGATGCCATCTAAAGAAAGCCGCAAACTTTCTTTCAGCAAACTCCAGGTTCCGCCCACAATCACCACCACAATAATTAAACTCACCAGGCTATCTACCCAAAACCAATGTGTAAAATAAATGATGATACCTGAAACCACCACGCCCAAGGAAACAACCGCATCCACTGCCATATGTAAATACGCGCCTTTTACGTTCAGGTCGTCTTCTTTCCCTTTTACAAAAAGCCAGGCCGTAATGCCGTTCACCAAAATCCCGGCAGCAGCAACCCAGGCAATCGTGCCGCCGGCAATCGGTTCGGGGTGCATAAAACGGTTAACGGCTTCGTAAGCAATAATTACAACGGCAGCCAGCAAAATGATGGCATTGAGCAGCGAAACGATGATGGTAGAACGCTTGTAACCATAGGTATATTGACTGTTTTTGGCTACGCCGGAAAGCTTAAACGCCAGCAATGCCAACGCCAAACTGGCCACATCGCTTAAATTATGGCCGGCATCCGTTAATAACGAAAGCGAATGCGTGTAAAAACCGCTAACCACTTCAGTAACCACAAAAGCAGCATTCAGGATAATACCAATCACAAAAGCCCTGGTCAAATGCGTTATTTTGGGTGCGTGGTCGTGGTGATGGTGCGAATGTGAATGATCGTGTGAATGCGTGTGAGCCATAATGCAAAGTTAGTCAATCATTTGAGGCGTTTTCCAGTTTTGGGTCAGCTTTTTATTCACGCAAACCCGCTCTTGAATCCTCGCTCCACGCTCTTTTTATTCATGGTGATAAGGTTCATTCTTTAAAATCGTAAACGCGCGGTAAACCTGTTCTACAAAAAATAAACGCACCATTTGATGCGAAAAGGTAAGTTTAGAAAGCGAAAGTTTTTCGTTGGCGCGCTGGTAAATACTGTTGTCAAATCCGTATGGGCCGCCGATGATAAAAACCAGGTTTTGGGTTGAGGCCAGCATCCTTTTGTTTAGCAGATCGGCAAATTGCAGGGACGAAAGTTCTTGTCCGCGTTCGTCCAGCAAAACCACAAAATCTGTTGATGCCAGTTTCTTCAAAATCAATTCCGCTTCTTTTGCTTTCTGTTGTTCCTGGCTCAAACCTTTCGTATTTTTCAACTCCGGAATTTCTATGATTTCCAGCTTAATGTAATGCTTCAGCCTTTTGAGGTAGATTTCGATGCCTTCGTTTAAATATTTTTCTTCGGTTTTGCCTACACAAAGTAAAGTGATCTTCATCTTTTCGGAACAGAATTAAAAACAAAATTTGGTGTTAATTTAGATACTTTCGCACCTGATTGTACAAAGATAGATTTTTAAAATGCCTATTAAATGACGGAGCAGGAACAGCAGGTTTTACAAAAATACGAGCAGGAAGCAAGCACGCTTACGCAACAAGTTTTAGCCTGTAAAAGAAGCATCAACCAAATTTCGTTGTACCGGTTGGCTGCGTTTTTAACCGGAATTGTCATCATTTATTTGATTGGACACTTCGGCGCAATTTACATGCTGCTCGTTTTTTTGCTCACCAGTTTTGTGTTTATGCAGTTGGTGATGAAGCAGGGAAAATTGCAGGTGCAGCACGATTTCAACAAGAATTTGCTGGCCGTTATCGAAAACGAAATTGACAATTTACAAGCGCATAAAAATCTTTACGATGATGGTTCCGGCTTTGCCTCTGCAACCCATCCTTACACCGATGACCTCGATATTTTTGGTCCGTTTTCGCTGTTTCACGAAGTGAACCGAAGCAATACGCAAAACGGCAAAGCAATTTTAGCCAATTGGTTTAAAAACCTTTCCGAAAAAATGGTGATCGAAGAACGCCAGCAAGCCGTAAAAGAACTGAAAGAAAAGATTAAAGCAACCTTCAATTTCCGCGCACATTTATTGCCGTTCGTTCATCACGAAATGGAAAATTTGAGCGCCGCGATCAGCAACGGTTTAAAAAACCGGATTGCTTTTACAGAACGAAAATGGCTGAAAACGTACATCCAAATTTTACCTTATCTTGTTGCGGCTTTAGTTGCCGGTGCTTTTTTTATCGGTATTTTTTTGAACATTTTGGTATTTGTGCTGCTGTTCAACTTCTTTTTATCGGGTATTTACAACAAAGAAGTGAACAGCGTACACAGCGGTTTTAGCAAATGCGCCGGGCAGTTAAATGCTTATGCAGAAGTTTTAAAATGGATTGAAGAAGAAAACTGGCAATGCATTTACCTTAAAAATTTGGTGCAGCAATGCGAACCTGCAAACCGTTCCGAAAAAACCTATGTAAAAATAGCATCACTGGCAAAAATCATCAAACAGTTTGATTTGATGGCAACGCCTATTGGCGCGCTGTTTTTAAACCTGCTTTTTTTGTGGGGCATCCGCTGCTCCATCAAAGTTTCCAAATGGCACCAAACGTCTTCGGTATTTATTTTAAAAGCTTTTGAAGTGATTTCGGGTTTTGAGGCAATCACCAGTTTAAGCACCTTGCATTACAACCATCCCGACTGGCCTTTTCCAAAAATCAGCAACGAGTTTTGTTTAACAATGAAGAAATTAGGCCATCCGCTGATCGTCGAAGAAAAACGTGTGGTCAATAATTTTTCGATGGAAAACCATAAAACTGTGGATGTGATTACCGGCTCGAACATGGCTGGCAAAAGTACTTTTCTGCGAACTTTAGGCATTAACTTAGTTTTAGCTTATTCGGGTGCGCCGGTTTGTGCCGAAAGCATGACCGTTTCCGTACTAAAACTGGTAAGTTACATGCGCATCAAAGATTCACTAAACGAAAGCACTTCCACTTTTAAAGCCGAACTGGACCGTTTAAAAATGATCCTCGAAAAAACCGCCGCTGAAAGCGACGTGCTTGTTTTAATTGACGAAATGCTGCGCGGCACCAACAGCAAAGATAAATACGCCGGTTCCAAAGCGTTTATCGAAAGGTTGATCCGCCAGCAAACCGCCGCTTTGGTTGCTACGCACGATTTGCAAATTGCCGATTTGGCCGACGAACATTCTGGCGCTGTCCGCAATTTTCATTTCGATATCAAAATGCAAAATCAGGATATGTTTTTTGATTACAAGATCAAAGATGGCGCCTGTAAAACTTTTAATGCTTCTATTTTATTAAGGGAAATTGGGTTGGAAGTTAATTGAGGCAATGCTTCTTTTATGGGTATAAATTTGTATTTTCAACCTAACAAAAAATCATGGAAACAATTATTATGTTGCCCGAAAACAAAGAACAGTTAAGTGCGATTAAAGCTTTTGCAAAAGCCCTTAAAGTTAAATTTAAAACTGAAAAAACTTATTACAGCCCTGATGCTGTTGCTAAAGTGCGCCAGGGCGAAGAAGATTACAAAAACGGCAAAGGCGTAAAAATTGTTACCGAAGATTTGTGGAAGTAATATATATTGGATTTCTAAATATTTTTAATGTTGGCAGCTTTTCGTCAAATGCTTCTTTTACCGGTATAAATTTGGTGTTGATTTTTGTTTTGGGCGTGCCGCTACGGGTTGGGCTATCCGCTACTATCCCTCACGAGGCAAAGCGCATACTTTTACTGTGTGCTACTGTGCTTCTTTTATCACCTTAAACTTATAAATCCATAAACTTATAAATCCATTCCTTCAGTAAGTTGAAGGAGTGTATTAACTTTTTCTTTAATCATCTGCATCATTCTTCCATCTGTAATAGCTTGCCATGCTTCTAACTTTTTCCAATCATCATAAGGCTTGTCCATATACCTTAACCAAGGCCATGTTGTAGTACTTCCATTATTATTTGGCAATAACTGCAACCTTTTGATTAGTTCTGTTGAAATTATCGTATCAACATAATCTTTAGATATATTAAAACCATATATTAAATATTTGTCAGAAGATTGAAATTCAAAACCTATTTGTATGTTTTTCCAATTCTCTTTCTTTATCCAAAAGCCAGAGTATTTTGTGCTAAAGTTTACTTTATAATCACATAAAAATCCTTGGGCTTTAAATTCATTTTCGATTTTAATTCCAAATTCTTTCGATACAGAATTTAAAGCTTTATTCAAGTTTTCTGTTATCAGAAAAGATGCCTCCAAATTTGTAGCAATTATTAAATTCAATTCTGTTTGCATACTATCATTTATAGTTTGATTAGTCAGATATTTGATTAAATTAATGTATTGAGTAATTGATTCCCTGATTATTGGAAACATGACAGCTTCTTTGCGACATTGATCTAACCAATTTGAAATATTTGATTTATAAGAATAACTTTTAAAGTGTGTGCCATTTACAAGATCACCAAAGCTACTTTTATTAGGCTCTTTTCCATCAAGAGTTAAATATATCAAATCTGCATTTGGAGCGTATTTATAATAGCGAAGAATTTGATTCTTTTGATCACCTGCATAAATTTTGTTCTCAATCAAAATTTGATTTCCGTTCTTATCGGTAATTACAATATCAATGCGGCCACCTTCTGTAAAATCTTTGTTTATAGAAGTCGTATGTTTTTCTATTTCAACGTTACAACTTTCAGAATCAATAGTATTTCCTTTAAAACAAAACGCTTTAATAAATAACTTTAAAAAAACATCCTTTTGTCCATGATTGCCTTTTGGATTTAAAAGCTCAGCGAGAAATGCAGAATGTAATCTTACTTCGGAAGATTCAAGTTTTAAAATTCTGAATATGTTAAAGTTCTCTCCGGCTATTTGGTTTATCTTTTTGTAATGATTGTTTAATGTATTTACTTGTTCCAGTAAAGTTTTAAATTGTCCTTGTTCCATTTATACTTCTTTTATCACCTTAAAACCGTTACATAACCCGCTTCCTTAATTACGTCATCGTTTAAACTTATCCCTGTAATCACATAATAATAAGTGCCAACCGGAACCGGGTTTCCGTTGTAGAAACCGTCCCAGCGTTTTAAAATGTCTTTGGCTTCGTACAGTTGAGTGCCGTAGCGGTTAAAAATCTGGATGCGGTAATTGCGCAAACTAGTGATCTTTACCCCAAAATCATCGTTAATGCCGTCGCCATTGGGCGTGAAAGTATTGGGGATAAAAATTACGACTTCGTAACGCAAAACCAACTTCCCAAGCGAAATGGTGTTTGAGCAAGCGCCTTTGTTCGTGGCGGTCAGCTTCACCGTAAAACTTCCTTTGGTGGTGTAGGTATGCTGCGGATTGGTTTGGGTGGAACTACTGCCGTCGCCAAAATCCCACAAATAACTATCGGCATTAGTGCTCAAATTTTTAAAGGAAACCAGCAGCGGCACGGCGCCCGTACCCGGAATCGCAGGCGTGGCATCAAAAGCAGCAACCGGAACGGGTACAATATCGGTAGCATTAATGGTGGTCGAAACCGGATCACTGGAACATTGCCCCTGTGTAATCACCAACGAATAAGTACCTGCAACGGAAGGCCCGGTAATGGGAATGCGCACCGTAGTTTGGTTGGAAGTAAAACTGTTCGGCCCCGTCCAACTGTAGGTAGTATTTGCCAACGCGTTTGTGCTCATCACCAAAGTATCGCCAATACAGTACGGACCATTTACTTTATTCAGTTGCGTAAGCACTGGTTTCTGCGGCACATTAAAAACCTGGGTAAAAACAGTAGTACAGCCGCCGCTTCCGGTAGCTGTTAAGGTAATTTTTTTATCGCCAAAAGAAGCATAGGTAACGGTAAAAGGCCCGTTGGTAGTGGCACTGGCAATGCTGGCACCGATGCCAAAATCCCAGTTCAAACTGGTATAATCCGTAGAGTTATTGGTGATGGTGAAGCTTTGCTGCGGCGTACATAAATTGTTGGGCATAACGGTAAAATTAAGCACCGGCGTTTTCCCGATGGGCGGAACGGTGATGGAAGCCTGATCGCTCGAACAACCATTTTGTGTGATGACCAACGTGTAAACGCCAGCCTGGTTATAATTGGCTAGCGGAATGGTAACGACGGAATCCGTCGAAGAAAAACCGTTCGGCCCTTGCCATAGATACGAAGTTTTTGCGGAGGAAGGAATTTGCGCCCTCAAAATCAATTTATCGCCCAAGCAATAATTAGTGTTGGAAGTGAGCAAAACGGGTATGGTTGGTTTTGTAGGAATATCAAAAGTTTTGTAATCTACCGACAAACAGCCTTGCGCATTGTACGCCAATAAAACAGCCGTTTTTGTTCCGGGAGTTGAATAGGTAACCGTATAAGGGCCTGGCCCGGCAGCGGAATCTATGCTGGCGCCATCACCAAAACTCCATTTTAAAGAGGTATTGTTGGTAGATTTATTGGTGAAAGTAAAACTCGGTTTTGCGGTACAGGGATTGTTTACCTGCAAATCCAACTTAGCTGTCGGCCCTAAAAATGTTCCGGTAGTAGGGCCGCCGCCGGTAAAAGATATGGTAAAACCATTGGAGCCGGAAGTAAAGTTGTTGATCAGCAAAGCATAAACGTGCCCCTGGATCATATCTACATATTTCACAAAACCATCCTGGCCTGGCACACAGCCAGGCATTTCTACCAAATCGGTAGAAGTTAAGTTAAGCCCGGTTTTATTGTAAAAAGGGGTACAAGTTACCCCGCTTCCAGAGGCGCATCGAATTGCGTTTGCTGCATTTACGTTGCTTGCTGCGCCGCTGGTTCCCAAATCATATAAAACCCAATCAAGATCATTGTCGGAAATGGTTGGCGTAATTGTAAAAGTTAACGTTCCATTGTTGGCGGCCGTCCATTTATACCAGGCAGAATTAGCTTCAATTGGCCCGCTTCCGGAATTCACATCCAAACAAGTGCCGGCAGATTCGCGACTGTTGCTGCCTGCACCGGTTACATTGGTTTGGGTAAAAGCTGTTGTATCGCAAATGATAGAAGCAGTGCTAAAATCCTGACCGGCTTTTAAAATGGGATAATAATTATTGAGGCACAGCTTAAAAGTGCCGGTACTGTTGCTGCCTCCGCTTACACGGATATAATAAGTTTGACCGATTGTTAAGCCACCTTTATATAACGTACCCAAAGTTGCGGTGCTGGTTTTGGCACCAATCATTTCCGAAAAATTAGTGCAATCGGGCGTGGTGTATAAAGCAATTAACGGTGTGTTTAAAGTGCCGCCACCGTTTGCATTTCCAGTTACCGAAATATTGACATCAAAAGCTGTAGCGATAAATTTAAACCAAACATCGTTTCCGGCAGAAGGCCAGCCTTGCGCCGCTGCTAAACCACCTGCTGTAGCATTGATGCTGGTATAAGCTGCGTTATCCGAACAAAAATTAGAAACAGTTGTCAGCGTAATCGCGCCCGAACAATCATCATTTGCCGGTGCTTGTGCTTTAAGCACATCTGTAAAACACAAAAAAAAGACCGATAAAAGAAGTATATGTCGAAGTTTTTTCAAAATTGTTTACGGCTGTTAATTCCCTAAAAATAGAAAAAGCCCCGATAAATTTCGGGGCTTTTTTTGGGCAACAATAACAATACTGTTTTTATGCCACATTTTTTTGCTGGCGGCGGATGATGTTGAGTGCGCCCCCTGCTTTAAACCACTCGATTTGTTGTGCATTGTAAGTGTGGTTTACCGGGAAAGATTCCTGTGTACCATCTGCATGGTGCAAAACAACAGTCAATTGGCTGCCCGGTGCAAACTGGTTTAAACCGGTAATATCGAAAATATCGTCTTCCAAAACTTTGGTGTAATCATTTTTATCGGCAAAAGTTAAAGCCAGCATACCTTGCTTTTTCAAGTTGGTTTCGTGGATACGGGCAAAAGATTTTACCAAAATCGCACGAACACCTAAGTGCCGGGGTTCCATCGCCGCATGTTCGCGGGATGAGCCTTCACCATAATTTTCATCGCCAACCACAATACTGCCAATTCCTGCGGCTTTGTAAGCACGCTGAGTTGCCGGAACCGGGCCGTATTCTCCTGTCAGTTCGTTTTTAACCGTATCTGATTTTAGGTTGAAGAAATTAATCGCGCCAATCAGCATGTTGTTGGAAATGTTATCCAAATGGCCGCGGTATTTCAACCATGGGCCAGCCATCGAAATATGGTCGGTTGTACATTTTCCTTTGGCTTTGATCAGCAATTTCAAACCGGTAATGTCGGTGCCTTCCCAGGCTTTAAACGGATCGAGCAACTGCAAACGGTCAGAAGTCGGGCTTACTTTTACTTCAACGGTGCTGCCATCAACAGCAGGCGCTAAATAACCGGCATCTTCTACCGCAAAACCTTTGATCGGCATTTCGATGCCCTGCGGCTCGTCTAATTTCACCTGTTCCCCGCTTTCGTTCGTTAGCGTATCGGTCAACGGATTGAAAGACAGATCACCGGCAATGGCAAAAGCCGTTACAATTTCCGGCGAAGCCACAAAAGCATGTGTATTGGGGTTGCCGTCGTTGCGTTTGGCAAAGTTGCGGTTAAACGAAGTAATGATGGAATTTTTTCGGGTTGGATCATTGGTATGACGCGCCCATTGGCCGATACAAGGCCCGCAGGCATTGGCCAAAACCACACCACCAATTTGTGCGAAAGTATTTAAATAACCATCGCGCTCTACCGTATAACGAACCAATTCTGATCCCGGCGTAACTGTAAATTCGGCACGTGTTTTTAAGCCTTTATCAATTGCTTGGGTGGCGATGGAAGCCGCACGGGTAATATCTTCGTAAGAGGAGTTAGTGCAGGAACCAATCAAACCAACTTCCAATTGTGCCGGCCAGTTGTTTTCTTTTACAGCATCGGCAAATTTAGAAATCGGCCAGGCCAAATCCGGCGTAAACGGGCCGTTTACATAAGGTTCCAGTTCGGAAAGGTTAATTTCGATCACCTGATCAAAATAAGCTTCCGGGTTGGCATAAACTTCTTCATCGCCGGTCAAATGTTCTTTAATGGCATTGGCTGCATCTGCAATCGCGCCGCGTTCTGTTCCGCGCAAGTAAGTTTCCGATTTTTCATCGTAACCAAAAATAGAAGTGGTTGCGCCAATTTCGGCGCCCATATTACAAATGGTTGCTTTACCAGTTGCCGAAATCGAACGTGCGCCTTCGCCAAAATATTCAACAATGGCACCGGTTCCGCCGTTAACGGTTAAAATACCGGCCACTTTCAGGATCACATCTTTTGCTGCTGTCCAGCCGGAAAGTTTTCCGGTCAGTTTTACACCAATCAGTTTCGGGAATTTTAGTTCCCAGGGCAGTCCGGCCATTACATCGCAGGCATCGGCACCGCCAACACCAATCGCAATCATGCCTAAACCACCGGCGTTTGGCGTGTGCGAATCTGTACCGATCATCATCCCACCCGGAAAAGCGTAATTTTCTAAAACCACTTGGTGAATAATACCGGCGCCCGGTTTCCAAAAACCGATGCCATATTTATTGGAAACAGAAGAAAGGAAATCGTAAACCTCTTTGTTCTGGCTTTTTGCAGTGTCTAAATCTTCTCCGGCACCATCTTTTGCCTGGATCAAGTGGTCGCAATGCACCGTGGAAGGCACGGCAACTTGCGGCCTGCCCGCTTGCATAAACTGTAAAAGCGCCATTTGCGCCGTTGCATCTTGCATGGCTACGCGGTCTGGTGCAAAATCAACATAATCCACCCCGCGTAAAAGTTCCCGGGTCGGGTCGCCTTCGGAAAGGTGGGAATATAAAATTTTTTCGGTGAGGGTGAAAGGTTTACCAACTGCTTTACGGGCAGCTTCGATGCGGCTGCCATAGCGGTTGTAAACCTGCTGGATCATATTTAAATCAAAAGCCATTTTATTGATTTTTATTGAACGGTTAATTATTAAACGAGCGAAGTACGGGTGCGAATCTACAAAATTAACAGGTAAAAGAAGTATTGGGTTTGGATTTTTGATTTGATGTGAGATGGGGAAAGGTTGGGTTTTTACAGTGGCTTAGATGTAGATTTGATTTATGGTAGGTGATGATACCCTGGTTAATCGGAATTAGAAATTCCCAAATCAAAGGACGGAGTTACAACTATTACTAACAGATGTTTACTAATACCTTACTACACCATATCATGGTAACATCTTTGTTACAATAGCATTATTATTTGAATTAACCGTTTGTCAACAAAAATTCCCAAACTACTTTTTTAACTTTAGCTTATAATATTTACCTAAATCTACTATATGTCAAGAGCCTCACCTTTTTATTATATACTGCAATTTTAAGTAGGTTAAAATTAATAACTCCTAAAGCGATCTATAACTACTATCTATTTCAATTCCAACTAATTTCATCAGTTTATGAATGTAAAAACTACAAAAATCTTTTACATAATCATCTTTCTTTTCATATTATACAGTTGTAAGAAAGAACTTAATAATTCGGGATCAAAATCAAGCGTTTCTACTTCCAACAATTCAATTATAGACAGCTTTAAAACCGGATTTCTTAATAAAAGCTATGACAAAAGATTAAATCAGACAATCAATGATACCATTATACTAAAATGGGTTCCTGATTGGAAATCTTATACTTCAAGTTCTTTAGGTGATAGCTTGACTTACTATTATATTGCTCTTATATCCTGTTGCCCTCAATACTAAATCTAATTCAATAATTAACTCAAGTTGTTAGTTAGGTATTATTTTATCAAGGGTAAAAGCAAACACGAATAATGTAATTTTCAACAACCATCCTTTGAAAGTTACGGCATGAAGTTTTCTGAGAAACAAGCCTTTGATCTCACTGATGGTTGTTTCGATCCGTTTACGCATATATTCTTTTATAAAGGCAGCACTTACGCTATCTGTTCTTTTGGCATTTGATTTCCGGTGTACTTTCAAAGCAATCAGATCGGTTTCCATAAGCTGGTCCTCGATTTCGTAATTGGTATAAGCCGAATCGGCAAACACCTCGCTTTCGGCAGGCAGTTCCATTGGCAGCTTCTTTAAGGCCTGTGAATCATGTTCACTGCCCGGAACAAAACCAAACTCTACCGGAATACCATCTTTGGTAACCAGCAACTGTACTTTTACCCCATAAAAATAACGGCGCATACTGGTTTGCTTGCCATGCCACTGCTTGCCGTGTAATATTTTAGAATTCGCGATTCGAATATTATCGCAAACTGCTACCGGAAACGAATCGAGTACATAGCTCATCTCACAACTGATATACTTGAAATAATAACTGATCTGCATGAAAAGACTGTAAATCAGTTCTGCAATCCGATGTAACCTGCGGTTGAAACGGCTCTTGTCCAGCATGCCCGGTATCATTCCGGTCATTTTCATAAACTGCCTTGCCTTATCCTGATGCCCGCCAAAATACAACGACGATACAACTGCTGTTGTAATGATCTCGCTATCGCTGACCCGCCTCCGGCTGTCTTCATAATGTTTACTTGTTTTTAGTAAATCATCTATAAAACAAAATATTCCTATAATTTTATCCTTGGTAAGCATCATCATCGGTTCTTTAGTTGTGGTAAACCAAAATTCCCTTTTTTGATGCTTACTCTTTAAGCCTTTTATCTAGCAACTTGAGTTAATTAATAATACTGAAGAAGTAAATATCAAGAAGTTTTTATTAGTAGGCAAAAGTTCAAGTAGAACTTTTTTCAGAATTGCTACATATTTTTTTGATGAAACTGATAAAAAAAATACTGAAAATCCAGTTAAAGCTATCGGCCAAAATTACAATTTGAATAATTTTACAGGAAGTATTTTGTTTGAAAATTTAGACAAGAATTCCTACAGTAAAAATTATTATATAAATGGGTCGAAGATTATTAATGCTAAATCACCGGTTAGTACAAACTCTGTGTTAAAACCGAATTATGTCGTTACTGAATGTCAGACAACTGCAATATGTACATATTTCACCAATTGTAATGGATATTATGTTACAGCGGTTAGTGGTGTAGACTTTTGTCCTGGAGAACCTATTTTTATACCGAGTGGTTGCTTTTCTTTTAACGGTTGGCAGTACGCTGGCACCGAGTATAGGACGAGTTGTCATGATGTAGAATATCCAGACCCTCCACTTGGTGGTAGTCCAACTAATATAACTTTTCCTGTTAGTAATCCATGTGCAGTTAAGGCGACCACCTTAAGCAGTCCAACATGGGCAAACACTTTGAATGCTGCTAAAGACAATTGGTTAGCACTTGACCATGAAAGTGCTTATACATATACTAATATCAATCAACTTAGTACCTATAGCTTTCAATATGGGTCTAGAAACGAGCCTTTTATTAATCTTACAGTACCGGTTCAAATCACTGGCATGGTGCATTCGCATCCGACAGGCATTGTTGATATGAACAATAACCCAGTTCGCATGTCACCAACCCCTACACCTGAGGATTTTGCGGCTATAGGAACCCTCTTCAATACCGGTAAGTTAGCTATTCCATCCACATTTACCAGCACGGTAATTACTGGTTTAGGATCCCTTTATATGATTTCTATCAGCGATCCAAACCTTTTTAAAACATGGATGACTACAAATTTTGCAAGAGACAGTGATGGTGTTACGTTATTTGAAAAGAATTTTACAAGTTTGGGAAATGCATTACTTGCCGGTGGTGGATACAGCGATCGAGACGCGCATGAAACAGCCCTTTTATATTACCTTCAAAATTCCGGTATTAGAATGATCAGAGGAGACATAAATAACTTATACTCATCTGCTAATTGGTTACCACTTAATTACAATTCCTCTTGGTATCGCACACAAGCGACTCCATGTCCATAATTATATTAGAATTATAAAAAACTATTTTCTTAAAACATGAAAAAATTATTTATTGCACTTTTGCTGACCTTAGTTAGTTTTACTGTCTTTGCACAGTTAAAGCCCTATCAACCCAATCCGGTACTTGATAAATTTGTAGGTACTTGGGTTTCCCAAACAGGAAAAAAGACAATAACAATAACGATAAGAAAAATACAAGAACCTATTTTAAATAGTAAAGTCGACTTCCTGGTTGGTTATCTGTTACATAAGGACAACAATGAAATACTTGAGCAAAGAAATACTCCTGTTTTAACCCAAGGCATTAATAACGACATGAGTAAAATCTTTCAGGATAAAGTGTTTTTTACTTATTCTGATCAGAGAAAACATAAGCATGGCAAATTAGTAGTAACAATTTCTGATCGAGATCCAGATGAGTTCACTACCTACTTAACGGAGGAGCGTCATATGAAGGTAAATACGGAGAACACTCAAAATAGAACAGTAGAGAACGGCCTGACATTACCCGTCGCTTTGGTTTTTCATCGAAAGTGATAATATTAGATGTAAGGTTATTATTCTTAGAGATTTTGGAAAAAACTATGAAAAAATAATCTAGAGTAAAATAGTTATCAATAAATTGATTTTTGCTACCTAAATAAAAGAGCCCTTACGTTGTAAAAGGCTCTTTTAATTCCGTTACTATAGTGTAATAATTTGAAGACTCTATTTGATAATTTGTACAATAGACAATATACATGAATTTTAAAAAGCTAAAATTAATAAATCCAGTTTTTATCACATTAGGGTTGTTTACTATTTTGGTTACAATTTCATGTTACAAAGAACAAAATACAATAGTAGCTACTACAAAGCCCGCTTTGTCAAATATCTTAATTTTAGGCAATAGTATTACACAAGCATCTGCTAACCCATCAATAGGCTGGAATAATAACTGGGGAATGGCAGCCACTGCCGCTGACAGCGATTATGTACATCGTTTAACAACACTGTTTTCTAAGAAAAACAGTAATTGTAAAGTTACAGCCTTTAATATTGCCGCTTTTGAAACAGGTTTTGCAAGCTATGACTTTGATGCAAATCTTAAAACTTACAGAGACAGTAAGCCGGATTTACTTATAATACGTATTGGCGAAAACGTACAGGATGGATTTAATGCAACTTTATTTAACACCAGGTACGCCGCTTTACTTGCATATTTTAAAAGTGCAAATCCTACTATACAAGTATATGCTTTTGGTTCATTTTGGCCTGGCAAAAGTGTTGTCGATGATATTATGAAAAAATACTCTCCATTTTTATCACTTAGTTATTTAGGGAATGATCGCAGTAACTATTCTTATGGGTTGTGGATCGATAGTGGCATACAATACCATCCCTCCAATAAAGGTATGCGGCTTATAAGTGCCGCAATTTGGCAGCGGGTTGGCACGTTAACTAAGCCTTAAAAAGCTAATTCCTACTGGTCGGGATATGTAACCTGCTTTGTTCTGCTGGTCGCAAGTTGTAACCCTAGCCTTAGAGCTTTGGGTTTCAAATTCCCTTATTACAAATAGCAATGCTTCTTTTACCGGTAAAAAATCATCATGCAAAATACAAAAGGAGTAAATTATCTTTTGCCTGTTTGCAGGAAAAATAATAATTATCCATCACAAACTCTTAAAACCATACCCCTTATCCTGCCAAAAAGCCAACGCCTTCGGCAAAACATATTCTAACCGCGGCCAGGCTTTCAAACTATCGTGGAAAACCACAATCGAGCCGTTGCTGCTTTTATCAACCACATTTTGATAACATTTTTCAGGAGATAGATCCGGATCAAAATCGCCGCTTAAAACATCCCACATCACCACTTCGTATTGCTTTTTTAAAACGGCTAACTGTGATTTTTTTGCGCGCCCGTAAGGCGGACGGAATAGTTTAGCTTTTACCAGTTGGTTGCATTGTTCCACATTCTCCAAATACAATTCATCCGGTGTGTTCCAGCCGCGCAAATGGTTAAAAGTATGGTTGCCAATGGCATGCCCGCTTGCTTTTACGGCTTCAAAAATTTCGGGGTGTTTTTGCACATTATCGCCAATACAAAAAAACGTTGCTTTGGCCTCAAATTGCGCTAAAGTTTCCAGCACAAATGGCGTTACTTCCGGTATCGGCCCGTCATCAAAAGTAAGGTAAATGGCGTTTTCTGTCCGGCTTTTGTGCCAGGTGAGGCCCGGATAAACATATTTTAAAAGCGCAGGCGTTTTTACCAAATATGGCATTTTCATGTTGCTGCAAAAATTAAAATTTGACACCAAAAAAGTAGTGGTAAAAGAAGCATAACCCATTCCGGCTTTTGTGCGTAAACTTAATAATGCAGATATTTTCCTTACTTTGCAATACTATAAATAAAATGTTCATCAGCAATTAATGGAGCCGGATAAATTAAAAATAGCGGTGGTTGGCGGCGGAAGCTGGGCCACGGCCATTATTAAAATACTGACAGACAATACGGTTCCGAAAGAAATTTTTTGGTGGATGCGCAACGAAGAAACGCTGCAAAGCATCCGCCGTTTCCGGCACAACCCGCGTTATTTAAGTTCGGTGGAAATCAACATCAAGCCCAAAAACCTGTCTACCAATTTAAAGGAAACGATTAAAAAAGCAGATGTAATTTTGCTGAACGTGCCGGCCGCTTTTTTAAAAGATGCGCTTGCCGATATTACGTCCGAAGATTTAAAAGACAAAAAAGTCATTTCGGCCATCAAAGGCATCGTGCCGGACGAAAACCAGATTGTAGGCGATTTTATCCATCAGCATTACCAGCTTCCACTCAGCAGTTTTTTGGTTTTAAGCGGCCCTTGCCATGCCGAAGAAGTTGCGTTGGAAAAATTGTCGTACATAACTTTGGCTTCGCAGGATAAAAAACTGGCCACTAAACTGGCCGCTTCTTTTAACACGCGTTACATCAAAACCAATATTTCGGACGATATTTACGGAACGGAATATGCCGCCGTTTTGAAAAACATTTACGCCATTGCCAGCGGTATTTGCCACGGCGTTGGTTATGGCGATAATTTCCAGGCGGTTTTAATCTCCAACGCCATCCGCGAAATTAAGCGTTTTGTGGATGCCGTCCATCCCATCAGCCGCGATATCAACGAATCGGCTTATTTGGGCGATTTGCTGGTTACCGGTTATTCGCAGTTTAGCCGCAACCGCACTTTTGGCAACATGATCGGCAAAGGTTACACCGTTAACTCGGCACAATTGGAAATGAACATGGTGGCCGAAGGTTATTACGCCGCCAACTGCCTGCAGGAAGTGAACAAAAAGTACAACGTTTATATGCCGATTAGTCAGGCGGTTTACGCAGTTTTATACCAAAAAAGCAGCCCCGTTGCCGAAATGAAACAATTGGCAGAACATTTGAGTTAATAGGGAAAATACTTAAACAATAGCCATGAAAAAAATTAAAGCCGTGTTGCTTTCAGCTGCTGTGCTGTTTGCCGTACAATCATTCGCCCAAAATACCGCAAAAGGTAAAGTTGGAACCGCCGTTAACAAAGCCGGCAATAAAACCGCCGAAGTTGCCGCAAAAGGTGTGGCAGCCATTGCCGACAAAACGTACAAAGGCAAAGTTGCGCCGGGAGGAGAAAAGGTTTACATTGACAAGCACGACAAAACTTTTTACGTAAACAAAAAAGGCGCAAAAGTTTATATCGCAAAATCAAAACTGGTAGACGCACCAGCCAAATAATTAAATTTTTTTTAGTGAAAAATGCCCGGATAATTGTTCGGGCATTTTTTGTGTTTGCTAATTTTATGCCGATAAAAGAAGCATCTTGAACCAGAAAAACAAAGGAAGTATGAAATCAGAAAAACTACTTTTTAAAAACAGCATACTTCTTTTACTACTATTTTTTTTGATGGCTTTGGGATGCAGGCAGCAAATAGCTGCAAAAGATAAAATCCGCGGCAAATGGCATTCTGAAGATGGAAAAACCAGGTTGACGATTACCCAAAAAGAATTTACGCTGGACGAAGGCGACGAACCAATTGCCGAAAATTATTTTGTAAAGGGCGATTCGATATTTACTTCGTATCAAGGCAGCCGGCCTTTTACCAAGTTTACTATCAAGAATTTATTGGATAAAAGTTTAACGTTGGTTTATCCGGATTCTACTTCGGTTAATTTTATGCGCCAATAAAAAAAGCCTTCGGATGTTTCCGAAAGCTTTTTTAACTAAACTAAAACTAAAAAATTATGTGGTAAAAACAGTATCAACTGTTTTAAAACCTTCTGCGGCGTTCGCCACGGTCTTCTTTGCTTTTTCCTGAGAAATCACGGAAACCACTTCCGCTTCCGCCGCCGCTGTAGCTGCGTTCACGTCCGCCATCGCGCCGTTCACGGTTTCCGCTTCCGCCTTCTCTGCGCGGATAACCACCGCCGGATGACCTTGGGCTGCGGCTTTCGCTACGCTCGCCATCGGCAGCACCCGAAAGTTCAATCCGAACTTCACGGCCCTGGAAATTGGCACCTTTAAAGGCATCAACTACCTGTTGCGCTTCGTCGTTTGGCACTTCGAAGAAAGAATAAACACCTTTTACGTCTATCTTGCCAACGCCACGGCCGTTAATTTTGCTGGTGTTACAAATGTAGCCCAACAAATCCCCGCGGGTAAAATTATCTACCGAACCTAAGTTGATAAACAAACGCGTATAATCTGCATTAACACCGCTGCCGCTGCGAGGTGTGCGTTCGCCATCGCGCACACGGGATTCATCAGCCGAAGCATTTAAATCAGGCGCATTTTTGTAATAATCTAAGAAACGATTGAACTCTAAAGAAGCAAAACGTTTGATGATATCTTCTTTGCTCAGTTCTTTAAACTCTTCCATAATGCGCGGAATGTACTGATCAATTTGCTGATCGTTTACCGCTACGTTATGAACTTTGTGCACCAAACCAAACAGTTGTTTTTCGCAAACATCAAAACCGGTCGGGATTTCTGCTTTCACAAACTTTTTGCCTAAAACACGTTCAATCTGGCGTATTTTGCCAATTTCTTTGGCGTTGATGATGGCGATCGAAATACCCGTTTTACCGGCACGGCCGGTACGGCCACTGCGGTGCGTGTAGTTTTCAATTTCATCCGGCAAAGAATAATTGATCACGTGTGTAACGTCGCTTACATCAATACCACGTGCAGCCACATCAGTCGCAATCAGCAATTGCAAACTGCGGTCGCGGTAACGTTTCATCACCTTGTCGCGTTGTTGCTGCGATAAATCGCCGTGCAAAGAATCCGCATTGTAACCGTCTTTAATTAAAGATTCGGCTATTTCCTGGGTTTCAATTTTGGTACGGCAAAAAACGATACCAAAAATTTCCGGGTTAAAATCAACAATACGTTTAAAAGCGGCGTATTTCTCACGCGCTTTCACTACATAATATTCGTGCTCAATGTTTACATTTCCGGTGTTTTTTGTGCCCATGGTAAGCTCAAAAGGATCGGTCATGTAATTTTTAGCGATGCGGCGCACTTCGGCCGGCATCGTGGCCGAGAACAGCCAGGTTTTTTTCTCTTCAGGAGTGGTAGACAGGATTTCGTTAATGTCTTCCTGGAAGCCCATGTTCAACATTTCGTCAGCTTCGTCCAAAACAACGTATTGGATGTCTGAAAAATCAATGGCTTTGCGGCCAATGATGTCCAACATACGTCCTGGAGTGGCAACAACAATCTGTACGCCGCGTTTTATTTCGCGAAGTTGGTCCATAATGCTGGCGCCACCGTAAACAGCTACAACTTTAACGTTGTGCATGTTTTTGGCATAGCTTTTAATGTCGCTTGTAATTTGTAAACACAACTCGCGGGTTGGGCAAAGAATTAAAGCTTGAGGCTTGTTCTGATCAAAGTCAATCAGTTCTAATAACGGCAGTCCGAAGGCAGCAGTTTTTCCGGTCCCTGTTTGGGCTAATCCGACAAAATCGTTGCTGCCTGTTAACAAAACCGGAATAGATTGTTCCTGGATTGGCGTAGGATTTTCAAATCCTAAATCAGAGATGGCATTAACAATATCATGACGGATTCCCAGTTCAATAAATGGGTTCATGATGTAAATAACGAACTTAGCTACATTGCTAAATCTGCTGCAAAAGTAAGAAAAATTTCCATTACTTCAAACACTAAATCTATTATGATTTTAAAGTGATAATTTCCCATTGTCCAAAATATAAAAGCAGTTGAAACGAAACCGCAAAAACCATCAAAACACACTGATTTTTAGGTGCTAAAAGAAGCATCAGGGCAAACAGAAGTTGAAGAAGATTTAATTAAAAATGTATTCATGGTTTCAAATTTTCGTTCCCGCAAAAATGTTAAACTTACAATTTATTTTAATTTCCGTTCAGCTTTTCTTTGATGCGTTCCTGCAATTCGTTTTTAAAAGTTTCGTCCAATTTAGTTTCCTGAGGTTGGGAAGAATGAAACATACCTTTCACCATTTGATTAATCATGATACTTTGCTGCTGAAAAGTGCGGCAAACAGAACAACCGACCAAATGGATTTTTAATTCCAGTTTTTCCCGAAGTGTCAAAGTTTCTAACTGCTTCTTTTCAATCAAAAAAGTAGCTTTCCTGCAGTTGTAGGCAATTTTTTTTATCTCGTCCATTCCTTATCCTTAAATCCAGTTTTTTTGAAGACAAGCCCTTAAATTTATTTTAGTGCGATGAATGATTACCCAAAAATTTGCGACCGAAACCTTCAATTCGGTACAAATCAGTTCGGTCGAGGCATCGTCCATGTGCTTCATGGTAAAAACCGACAGCCAAAGCACCGGAAGTTTCTGCATGCAATTTTGCAAAATCTGGTTAAACTCTTTGTTGAGGATCGGATCCTGTTCTACACCGAATTCCTGCGGGCGATGCGCCTCGTTCCAATGTCCGTCTTCAGAATCGAAAAAATCCTGCTGTTCCTGCTCTGCTTCTTTTACCGTACTTTTTTTGCCGGGGCCGGAGGAATTTTTCCGGTAAACATCAACCACTTTGTTTTTTAAAATCGCCGTTAGCCAAGTCCGTTCAGAACTGTTGCCTTTAAATTGCGCTGTTTTTTCCAACGCTGCCAAAAAAGTTTCCTGCACCAAATCTTTGGCCAACTCTTCATCGTTTAACCGGGTGATGGCATAAGTAAACAGATAATCAGCGTACAAAATCACCCACTTATGCGGGTTTATTTCCGAAGTGTTTAGTTGGTTTAGAGTCGAAAGCTTATCAGCTGGCATCGTTAAAATTTATATGGTAAAAGCAGTATTGTTGTATAAATTTCAGCTCATTAGTCGTACGGCTTTTTCAATCCTTACAAAACTTTTTTAAATTTATTGTAAGGATGACTTGTTTTAAACGACAAAGGGTGAAACTTCAAAATTAAAATAATGAAAGCAATAAAATTATACATTTTGGCCGGTTGCCTTGCAACGATTGGCATCATTTCCTGGATCGCTGCCGGCGATCAACCAAAAAGTACCGATAAAAACAGCATGGCAGCAAAAGGTTTTGCAGTGATTGAATTGTTTACTTCCGAAGGTTGTTCCAGTTGTCCGCCTGCAGATGAACTGGTAGAAAAAATTCAGCAGGAAAGCAACAACCAGCCGGTTTATATCCTTGCTTTTCATGTTGATTACTGGAACCGTTTGGGCTGGAAAGATGTTTTCAGCAGCGCGGCTTATTCTAAAAGGCAAAACCAATATGCCAATTGGTTGAAAACGCAATCCGTTTATACGCCGCAAATTGTGGTGAACGGCCGCAAAGAATTTATCGGATCGGAAGAAGGAACGCTGCGAAATGCCATCAAAAGCAGCTTGCAAAAAACTCCATCTTTGGTTTTAACTTTGGATGGTGTAAAGTTTGATAAAGACAAAGTTGGTTTGCAATACCAGGTTGAAGGCGCAACAAACAACGTTTCGCTTTTGCTGGCTTT
This sequence comes from uncultured Mucilaginibacter sp., assembly GCF_937859865.1. Classification (GTDB taxonomy): domain Bacteria; phylum Bacteroidota; class Bacteroidia; order Sphingobacteriales; family Sphingobacteriaceae; genus Mucilaginibacter_A. The sequence goes on along the minus strand of NZ_CALMAT010000006.1, from coordinate 48 downwards.
GGTTCAAAAATCAGCAACAACAAACGTAAAAGCGGGAGAAAACGGGGG
>NZ_CALMAT010000005.1:5626-50176 GCF_937859865.1 uncultured Mucilaginibacter sp. | reverse complement strand
ATTAGCCCGTGCCGCCTGATTTGGCTAAAGTCCAGCTAAGAAGCTGTTTAAATTTATAGCATAAAATTTTGCGATGCTTCTTTTATGCCTATAAAATTGGTGCGCCCGGATATCCTACTGTTACAAAAACTACAAAAAGGCAATGATTTTTATGTGCTAAAAGAAGCATTGCCAATAACTTAAACAAAATTTAAACAGCTTCTTAGCCAGTTTAAATTTTAATGCAAGAAATATCTAATGCTTCTTTTACCCTGTAAAATTGGTGTTTGCATCAATTTAAATAAACCAAAATTAAATACTTGCCAATTTTTAGGTGGTAAAAGAAGTATTGAACTGTCATCCTAACTTGATGCAGGATTTCTCAGGACAAAACAACAGGCCAATCATCAGGATGCCGGAACAAGCCCGGCATGATAAAAACATAACGCTTTAATTTTTAGGTGGTAAAAGAAGCATGGAAAATAAATCAAGCAAAATTTAAACAGGCTTAATTAAGAGACGTTAATATTTTCAGTTGAAATTGAAGGGCAAATTGAATTAACCTTACCCCAACAAACGATTGGTAAAACGCACCCTGATCCCCAACTGAAAATTCTTAATAATCTTGAAAATTTCTTTTAAAGTTGCTTCTTCAATGGTGGTTAAATTGCTGATCTGGATGTAATTGTTGGGTTCCGATTTTTGGTGGATGATTTGGTTGGCCTGGTTTTTCAACCGCATGCTCATCAAAAAATAGTAGGATTGCAACAGCTCGTTCAATTCGGTTTCTGTGAAAACGCCTTTTTCGTGCAAGGCTTTTAAACGTTCGCCGGTGTTGACATCAAAAATGCGGTTTTTTAAAGCGTAGATCCGAACCAAATCTACAATCGGTGTCATGGCTTTTTTAATGTCAAAAACTTCCAAATTGTCGCGCGTAATCGTCCGGATATTACGAAAAAAAGTAAGCGGCGGCTCGTATTGCAATGCGTTGTTGGCCATGTGGAAGAATACTTTTTCCATCGGTTTTTTCAGGGCTTCGTCCAAAAACGATTGCAGGTCGTTCATGATTGTGATATCACCGTAAATAAAACGGCAATCAAAAAAAGTAGAAAAATTGATGATCGTTTCCGGAACGGATTCTTCCATCCACTCGGTGTAATTTCGTTTCCAGTGCGATAAAGAATGTGTCCATTTCGGGTTCTTCGCCATAAAACCACCGGTGCAAAAACTAAAACCGATGCTGTTTAAACGCTCGGAAACAATATCGGCAAACATTAAAAAATATTCGCGCACCAGTTCGCGGTGTTCGTTGGCTTTGTCTTCGTAAACGATGGCGTTGTCCTGGTCGGTTTTTAAAGTTTGTTCTTTTCGGCCTTCGCTTCCCAAAGCCATAAAAACAAATTTTGCCGGCGGTTCTCCCAATTCGGATATGACCGATTCGATCACTTTTAGCGCAATCGTATCAGCAATCGTGGTGATTACCTGGTTTACAATTTCTGCGTTTACGCCGCGGTCCAACAATTGCGTTACAAACATGGGCACGCGCTGCCATTTTTGCTTTAACTCCTTAACCGATACGGCAGATTTTACCGACTGGATAAAAACCAGGGGCGATTGCGCCTGGTCGCTCAGCAATTTGTTCCGGCTTAAAAAACCGATGTATTTTCCGTTTTCCTCCGTCAGCAAATAACGCGTTTGGGTACGGAACATCATCAAAATAGCTTCGTAAACAAAAGCATGTGCATTGATAGACAGGATTGGGGCATCCATTACTTCCCCAATCGGCGTTGCGGCATTCACCTGTTTGGCCACTACATTGTCGCGGATGGTGATATCGGTAACATAACCAACAATTTTTTCCTGATCGGTAACAAAAAGACAGCTTACTTTGGCATGCGCCATTTGCGCTGCTGCCAAATAAACCGGCGTATCGGCGGGGCAGGAAACAATGGCGCGTTGCTCAATATCAATGATTTTTTTAGAATAGATTTGATCAGAAGCGAGATGCGTTTCGGCAAAAGCAGCCGGGTTTTTAAAAAAGTTGGCAAATTCTTCGTTCATCATCCTTCGGCCAAAATCAATGGTAAAGAATTGGAAAAAATCATCAAAAGTTTGGCAAAGCGCTTTAAAGGTTTTGCGCGGAAGAAAGTAAACCACCGTTCCTTCTTTTGCAATTACGGTGCGTAAAGAACGGTTTCGGTTGAGCAAGATGGATTGACCGCCAAAGCAAAAACCCTGGCTGTGGTTTTCAACCAGCCGCCGGTTGTGGGTATTATCGTAAAAAAAGGATTCGTACCCGCCGGAAACAATCAAATCCACGCCTTTCATCTTGGTGATTTCCTGCTGGTAAACCACCATTTCTTTATCGTAAGTTACCTTTTGCAGTTGCGGCGCGGTACTGGCCAAAGTTTCGGCAGACAGTAAATTAAAAGGTGCGGTTTTTTGCAAAAATTCAAGTGGTTCCACGGTAGGTAATTAAAATGATGAGTATTAAAACGATCAAAATTACCAAAGCCCAGCCAATAAAATGGTTTAAAGGTGGCTCGTCATGTTTAAGCGATTGCTGTTTTAAAATGTATTCGTCGTCTATTTCGCCCCTTTTTGTCAGTTCAAAAAAGCATTCGGAGGTGGCTTTGGCATCCACCAATGCATTGTGTTGGTGCATTAAAGGTTGGTTAAACAACCACTCGTACAGATCGCCCAAACGCAGGTATTTGCTTTGCGGGTTGCGCGCCAACTGCTTCGTTGCCAGCATGGTACAAAACATTTTGGCATTAACGGCCGGGTTTTCTACGCCCGAACGAAAAAAATCGGCACTGATAACGTGGTAATCCAATTCCATAAAATGGCCAACGAGCAAAGGCTGGTAACTTAAAATATCATTAGCCAGCAACTGCATCACCTGGTAGCGCGGCTGCCCGTGTTGGTTCAAAAACTCGCGCGTAATGCCATGGATGTTGAGGGCAGCAGGCGTGATTTTAAAATCGTCGTCTTTGATGTAATGGTCTTCCTGCTTGATCAAACCGCCTTGCGGGTTATAAACCAGCCACGAAATTTGGACGGAAAACGGCCAGTTATTGACTTTAGAATAAGGTGCGTTCCATTTTTTAGGCAGGCCGGAAGCTTCGGTATCAATAAAAAGCAGGTTATCTGTCACAACAAAAAATCAATCTCATCAGGTAATTCTAATTGGCGTTTTAAAATTACGAGGATTTATCAAAATAGAAAATATACCGGTAAAAACAGTATGTGCGTTTGCGGCCAGACCGGGGCAAAACACAAAAGCAGCTTCGGCAGAAAAAACTTCTGCAAAAAAGCTGCTTTTTGATCGGCTTGAAATTGCTCCTGCCGCTAAAATTTGCAGGATAAAAACAGTATGGGCTTGTTGTTTTATCAGGCCGTTTTTGCGCTGCTTTGTTTAGCTGGCGTTGGCCTGTTTAAGCTCTTCATCAAAAAAAGACAAGTCCTTATCGAAGTACGATTCTTCCGTGTTCAAGTAATAGCTTGTCCTGGTTTCGGTTTTATAAAAATCAATCGGTTGTTCTTGGTACAGTTCGTCTGTAACCGTGTTTGTAACACGGGTTTTTACTAAAAAAACCATAAAACTAAACAAGCTTGAAGCAACGATAAAGGCTGTCATAATCCAGAAATAAGTTAAAAGTAAATAAGCATAAGTGGCAGCAACTACTAAGATGGCAAACAAGTAGAAATAGCTAAATCTTTTCATTGGTTTTGTTGGTTGGTGAAGTGTTATACGTGTACATTTTCAGTTAGTTACGTTGGTTTTTCAAAAAAATTAAGCCTGTTTTCAAATTACTTTACGTTAAAAAACTTACTGTTTTTACCGGCATAAAAACAGTAAATTTGGTATGGATTAACAAGTTTATACCGGATGGATGAAAAGCTTGCTTTTATTGAAACCTGCCTGTTTGTTTCTGAAAAAAAATTAATAATTTCCGTTCCTAAAATCGAGTTACATGAAAACAAAATCTTTACATTTATTGGGCTTGCTGCTTTTTTGCCTGCTAAAAACAGTATGCCTTGCCAGCGACCCGCATTTGCCCGAAAATTATTACTGGAAAAAATTGCCCAATGGTTTGCAGGTTGTGGTGATTGAAAACCGAAAAGTTCCGCTAACCACCATTGAGATTGCCGTAAAAAACGGCGCTTACACGGAAGGACCAGAATACAGCGGGCTTTCGCACTTGTTCGAGCACATGTTTTTTAAGGCGAACAAAGATTATCCGACGCAGGAAAAATTTTTGAAACGTACGCAGGAACTGGGCGCAATCTGGAACGGGACGACTGATGTAGAACGTGTGAATTATTTTTTTACGTTTGATAAAGACAGCCTGAATGCCGGTTTAAGGTTTATGAATGCCGCCATCCGTTTTCCGATTTACCGGGAAGAAGATATGAAAAAGGAACGGCCGGTGGTTGACGGCGAGTTTCAGCGGGCAGAAAGCGATCCGGATTTTCAGTTATGGCACGAATCGCAAAAGTATTTGTGGGGAGACCAGATCACGCGGAAAAACCCAATTGGCATCCACGAAATTATCAACACGGCAACGCCGGCCAAAATGATGATCATCAAGGATAAATATTACGTGCCGAACAACAGTTTGCTGACGATTTGCGGCGATGTAAACCATGATGACGCTTTTAAAATGGCCGAAACTATTTTCGGTAGCTGGACTCCGGCAGCAGAAGACCCGCAGAAAAAGTATCCGATCCCGCCTTTTAAACCATTAAGCAAGCCTGCTTTTTTTGTGAAAGAATCTTCTATCGCCGAAACGCCTTATATGATGTTTTCGTGGCAAGGCCCTTCTGCCGGAACGGATTCTGCCGCTACTTTGGCTGCCGATGTTTTTTCAACGATTGTTGGTTTAAATTCATCCAAACTGCAACAAGCTTTGGTTGATAAAGGGCTGGCTACCAATGCAGGACTGAATTATTCTACGGCGCGCTATACCGGCCCGATAGAAATGGACATCGTGCCAAACCCTACTAAACTAAAAGAATGTTTTGATGAAGTGAACCACCAGATTGCGCTTTTTGCCAGCCCGGATTATTATACCGACCAGCAATTGGAAGATGCGAAAGCGATTTTACTGCGAAATGATATCAGCCGGAAAGAAAAACCATCCAGTTTGCCCGGCCAGTTAAGTTACCATTGGTGCAGCACATCGTTGGATTATGCAACTGATCTGGAAAAAAATTACCAAAAAGTAACGCGTGCCGATATTAAAAAATTCCTGAGCACTTACATTATTAAAAAGCCGGTTGTGGCAGGCATTGTTTTAAACGCGGCATTGAACAAGCAGGCCAATGTTTCTTCCTTTTTTGTTGCACCTAAATAACCTCACACAAAACCTCATGAAAAAAACCCTGATCGTGCTGTTTTTAACCGGTTGGTTATTTAATCTGGCACAAGCCCAAAAACCAGCTTACGAAATGACGGTTGACGGCGTAAAAGTAATTGTACAGCCCAGCGGAAACGATATTGTAGAAGTGCAAACCGTTTTGAAAGGCGGCGTTCAAAACTATGCGGCAGATAAAACCGGGATTGAATCATTGGCCATGTCGGCCTTAACGGAATGCGGCACAAAAAACGATGATAAAAACAGCTTCAAAAACAAGCTGGACAAAGTGAGCGCGCAGGTTTACGGCTACACCAGCAAGGATTACGCCGTGTTTAGGATGAACTGCATCAAAGGCGATTTTAATACCGTTTGGCCGCTTTATGTTGATGCTTTGACCCAGCCGCGGTTTGATGAAAAAGAATTTGCGCGTGTAAAACAGGATGCCATTAATAATTTGAAAGCACAAAACTCTCGGCCGGATGCCGCCATTAATAAATTTGCAGAACAGGTTGCTTTTGCCGGACGCGATTACGCCAAAGACCCAATGGGAACGGTTGAATCTTTGCAAAGTTTCACGGCGGCTGCTACCAAAGCTTATTACCAATCTATTTTAACGCGTAGCCGGATGTTGGTTGTGGTAGTTGCCGATCTGGATAAATCCGAAATTGAAAACAAAGTAAAAGCGATGTTGGACGGCATTAAACCCGGTGCTTCTTTTACCCTTAAAAAATCATCGTTCCGCATTTATAAAAACACCTTTACCGCAACGCCAAAAGAATTGGCGACCAATTATATCGAAGGCATTACCAGTGGGCCGCAGCCCGGAACGCCTGATTTTGACGCTTTCCAGGTTGCTATGCGTATTTTTTACGACAAGCATTTTCTGGACGTGCGCACCAACAACGGTTTATCTTACGCGCCGAGTGCTTATTTTAGCGGCGGCGCTACAGCTTCTGCCCGTTTTGTGGTTTCTACAACGCAACCCGATGCTTATATTAAGGTATTTGACCAATTGGTAGAACGGATTAAAAAAGAAGGTTTTAATGCTGCCGAAGTGAAAGATATGAAAACTACCTTCCTCACCAGCTTTTACTATAAACAGGAAACCAACAGTGCACAGGCTTCATCCATCGCAGCTAACGAAGTTTTGCACGATAACTGGAAACGCTCTTTAACTTTGGCAGATGACGTGAAAAAACTAACGCCGGACGAAGTGAATACGGCTTTCCGCCGTTACGTCGGCAACATCAGTTGGGTTTACCAGGGCGACCCGAAAAAAGTTGACCAGATTTTATACATCAACGGAACCATCAAACGGCCGGACAATCCGGTTAACCATTGATGCTGTTTTTATGGCATAAAAAACGCGTTCCTGATTTTTGGGAGCGCGTTTTTTGTATGGTAAAAGAAGCATCAAGCAGCATCAACAGCATCATAAATGGTAACTTTTTCCCAAAGGTGCTGGCAGTTTTTAACAAATTCCTGGTGTACCGCATGCACCTGGTAACTTTCCTGCTCTTTTAAATTGTTGAAAATCAACAATAAAGAAAAATCATACGAAGTATCAATCACTGGCCGGTTGGTAGTTGCTTTTATGCCGATATGGATCAGGTTTTTAGGTTCGATAGCTGCTAAAGTTTGCAAGCCTTTTAACAAATCTTCCCGGTCGGCATCGCTGATTTTATTTTTTAGCCAGAAGAAAACGTGGTGTGTAAACATGGGTTTGGTTTTTATTATTTAATCATATTGCTTATTTCAACCATCGGTTCACCAGCAGTTAGTATTTGTAACGCTTGTTCTAAAGCAAGTTGCAAAATATTACACATATAGGTGTTAGAGGTATTACCGCAAGTAATCCATATAATTTGAGGAGGAACGCCAAATTGTTCGAGCAAATTTAAAAAATCAACATCTTTACTCATAATGATTGCATTTTCTGCCCTTGCTTTCATAAATATCTCTACGTCATCAGAGTTGAGCAAATTTAAAGACCGAACAGATTTCGCTTCAACACCAGTGAAATTACGGTTTACAAAAGCAGCAATTGCAGGAGAAATTTGTGCATCTATCCAAATCGTCATGAAGTGATTACCGGGTGGTTCGTTTTACTTATAGCATATTTTACAGCAGCTTCCACATCGGCTAATTCTAAATCTGGCAATTCTTCTACAATCTGGTTCTGCGTAAGTCCATTAGCAAGCAAATCCAAAATATCAATTACCCGAATCCTCATGCCACGAATACAAGGTCGTCCGCCGCATTGTTCAGGGTTTATCGTAATTCTTGCTTTCCAGTTTTCCATCAGTTTTTGCTTTTACCAAATATAACGATTGTAATTCAACCTATGCCAACACCTTTTTCCAGCTTACCAAATCGCCAATTATTTTTTCCAGATCATCAGCATTTACCCGTTCCTGCACCATGGTATCGCGATGGCGGATGGTTACGGAATTATCCTCTAAAGTCTGATGATCTACGGTGATACAAAACGGTGTTCCAATCGCATCTTGGCGGCGGTAACGTTTGCCGATCGAATCCTTTTCATCATATTGTAAATTGAAATCCAGTTTCAGCTTGTCCATAATGTCGCGTGCTTTTTCGGGCAAACCATCTTTTTTGGTTAAAGGAAGCACGGTTGCTTTGATCGGTGCCAAAGCAGGAGGAAACTTCAACACCATGCGGCTGTCTTTTTTATCGCCTTCGCTTAAATCCTGTTCTTCGTAAGCGTTGATGAGCGTGAGTAAAAACATGCGGTCTAAACCAATGGAAGTTTCGATCACATAGGGCACGTAGCTTTGTTTCTCTTTGTCGGTTTCCTGCGGATCAAAGAAACGCAGTTTTTTGCCGGAAAATTTTTCATGCTGAGATAAATCAAAATCAGTACGGCTATGGATTCCTTCTACTTCTTTAAACCCAAACGGAAACTCAAATTCAATATCCGTGGCCGCATTGGCGTAATGTGCCAATTTGGTATGGTCGTGAAAACGGTATTTTTCGGGCGAAGTACCCAAAGCCAAATGCCATTTTAAACGTGCTGCTTTCCAATGCGCAAACCATTCCATTTCGGTTCCTGGTTTGATGAAAAACTGCATTTCCATCTGTTCAAATTCGCGCATCCGTAAAATAAACTGACGGGCAATTACTTCGTTGCGGAAAGCTTTTCCAATTTGTGCAATACCAAAAGGAATTTTCATTCTTCCTGATTTCTGCACGTTTAAAAAGTTGACAAAAATCCCTTGAGCAGTTTCTGGTCGTAAATAAACCTGATCAGAACCTTCTGCCATCGCGCCAAATTGTGTGGAAAACATCAAGTTAAATTGCCGGACTTCTGTCCAATTCCGCGTTCCCGAAACCGGATCGGCAATTTCATGTTCTTCAATCAGTTCTTTTAACCGGGAAAAATCTTCAGCTTTTAAAGCGTCGTCCATGGCCAACTGCAACGTTTCTGCTTTGTCGGTTTTGCCTTCTTTATCGTATTTCGCAATCTTATCTTCCAGCAACTGGTCGGCCCGGTAACGCTTTTTAGAATCCTTGTTATCAATCATCGGGTCGTTAAAACCTGCCACGTGTCCGCTGGCTTCCCAAATTTTTGGGTGCATAAAAATAGCAGAATCAATGCCTACAATATTTTCGTTTAACTGCACCATCGCTTTCCACCAATAGGTTTTGATGTTGTTTTTCAATTCGGCACCGTACTGGCCGTAATCATAAACTGCACTCAAACCATCATAAATTTCGCTGGACTGGAACACAAAGCCATACTCTTTGGCATGGGCGATCACGTTTTTGAAAAGCTCGTCGTTGTTTTTGCTCATAACGGGGGCAAAGATGTGAAAGATGTGTGAATATCTAGTAAGTAGTTTGAGCAAATCATGGTAACTTATGAGAAATAAATATGTAAAAAGTGTGTAATTTCGTGAAGCAATATTCAAAGAAGAGAACATGAACGAAAAAGAGCTGTTAAGCAGAATTACCATCAATCCAGAAATCTGTCATGGTAAACCAACGATCCGTAATAGAAGGTACATGGTAGAAGTAATTTTAGATTTGTTATCCTCCGGAATGACTAATCAGGAGATTTTAGAAGATTTTCCAGAATTGCAAGAAGAAGATATTTTAGCTTGCTTGGCTTTTGCAGCGAAATTGCTTCGGGTAAAATTTGTTTCTGCAGTTCTTGCATGAAGTTTCTGATTGATGCACACATTTCGCCATTATTATGTGAAATATTGAAGCAAAAAGGTTATAATACTAAACACGTCGGAGAATTATTGATCGGAACACTTACTCCAGACAATATTATTATAGATTTTGCTGATGAAGAAAGTCGCATAATGATCACTAAAGATTATGACTTTTATTACGCTCATGTAATGTACAAAAAACCTTCGAAACTTTTACTGATAACCACAGGTAATACCAGAAATCGGATTTTATTCGATTTGATTAGAAACAATTTGGCTTTGATAGAATCACTTTTTGAAAGTTATGATTTTCTTGAACTTAGTGCTGACGGAGTTATCATTCGGTGAAGCTGATAGCCGAAAGCTTAAAGCTAATAGCCATTTATGAGCATCCAAGTCCAAAACCTCTCTAAAACCTACGGCACACAAAAAGCTATTGATGCCATTTCTTTCTCCGCAGAACCAGGAAAAGTGCTTGGCTTTCTCGGCCCAAACGGTGCCGGGAAATCGACCACGATGAAAATTTTGACTTGCTTTATCCCGCAAACTTCCGGTACGGCAACGGTCAACGGTTTTGATACGGTAAAAGAAGCATTGCAGGTGCGGCGGCAAATTGGTTACCTGCCCGAGAGTAATGCCTTGTACCAGGATTTGTATGTAAAAGAAGCATTGCATTTTGTGGCTTCCATCCATCAAATCCACGAGCCGGAAAAACGGATCGCCGAAGTGATTGAGCAAACCGGTTTAGGGCCGGAACAGCGAAAAAAGATCGGACAGCTTTCTAAAGGCTACAAACAGCGCGTTGGCCTGGCGCAGGCCATTTTGCACAACCCGCAGGTTTTGATTTTGGATGAACCAACTTCCGGCCTGGACCCAAACCAATTGATCGGCATCCGCAGTTTGATCAAAGATCTGGGCAAAAACAAAACTGTGATTTTATCAACCCATATTATGCAGGAAGTAGAGGCAATTTGCGACCAGGTCATCATCATCAACAAAGGAAAAATTGTGGCCGATGATGCACTTTCCAATTTGTACCAGCAGCACCAAAACCAATCGTTGGAAAAAATCTTCATTAAATTAACCAACTGACAATTAGTATTTAAAGGCGGGAAACAAATTTTAGGCAAACAAAAAAAGCATCCAATCCATTTTGTAAGCCGTACTAAATTTAACCCGGTAAAAACAGCATCGAAAAAGAAGGCACAAAAAAGGTATGCTTTTTGGGTTTGTTTTCCATTTAAAATCCAGTTTATGAAAATGAAAAAATTATTTTTAATGTTCACCATTGTTGCCGTAACAGCTTCTGCCGTTTCAGCGCAACGTACCACAACCAAAAGAAAAAAAGCAGCAATGCCAACAAAATTTAGTGTCGGTTTAGAATTGGGCGCACCAACCGGCGATGCAAAAAACCTGTACAATGTAGGGTTCGGTGGTTCCGGTAAGATCGAAATCCCGGCTACGCCACAATTTGCCATTACCGCAACGGCCGGTTACACCAGTTTTTATTTAAAGGATAATGTAAAAAACGCATTAAATGCCTTTGGTATAAAAGCAAAACCTGCTGGTTATATTCCTCTAAAAGCCGGTGGTAAATATTACGTGAGTCCGGTATTTTATGTTGGAGGTGAGATCGGTGCAGCAATAGGTATACAACAATCAACAGTTGGTTATGGTACTTTAAGCGGGCATGGTACTGCTTTTGCTTATGCACCGGGTATTGGTGTTTCCATTCCGTTGATTGGTAAATCTGCAATTGATGCGGGAATACGTTACGAAGGCTGGTCGCAAAACGGACAGTTAGATCAGCTTGCACTCCGTGTTGCTTACAAATTTTAAGCTTCTTTATTATCAAAAAATAAAGGTTCTGAGTTTAGGTTCAGAACTTTTTTGTTTTATTAAATAATGCAAAGTTGTAAAGCACTATTTTAAGAGCCTGTTTAAATTTTGTTAAACTCATTTTCAATGCTTCTTTTACCACCTAAAAATCATTGTCTTTTTGTGGTTTTTGTTTTGGTAAAATATCTAAGCACACCAAATTTATAGGCATAAAAGAAGCATTGCAAAATTTTATGATTTAAATTTAAACAGGCTCTAAATAACTCTTAACAAAAACTTAACAAAAACTTAACAAAAACTTAATTTTTAATAAACCTTATAAAATTAACTTTTTTCTAAATTTGGATGACTATAAATATTATTCACTAAAATTTAAATTAAAAATGAAAAAATCTACTCTATTATCAATTTTCGTTTGTGTTTGTCTTTTTCTTGTACAATCTTGTAAAAAAGATTTAACTTCAAAAAGCAGTATTTCTGAAAACGCTATTTCTGGTAACTCTGAAGTAAACAAATTACAAATCACCTTTGCAAATATTTTGGCTAAGGCTGTTAAAAACGATGCTCCTTTACGATCATTCTTAAAAGAAGAGAGCTTGAAACAATTTGATAATGACCATGATATTTTATATCAAATGGTAAAAGACAAAAAAATAAATAATTTGGAAACACTTCATGAAAAATTAATTCGTTTTGCCTCATCAAAAGCAGAATTGGAAACAATTGAACAAAAGCTTCCCTTGTTAACAATATTTGTTCCAACGTTAGTTAATTTTTCTCCTGAAAGTTGGAACGCAGATACAGAAGTTCCTGTGGTAGCCGCTACAAACGCTTTGAATAAAGGTTTTTCATTTTATGATAACCAAGGTAAAGAAGTAGCAATTGCGCCAAATGAGATTCCTGCTTTTCCTTTAGTCTTAATAAAGCTGAACGAAAGAGTAGTTGTGGGTTCAAATACAACTTCAACAAGCAAAGCTTCAAGTTCAACAAATTCAAAATCACCTATAGTGTATAACGACGGTAGTTTAGTTTTAAGTTTTGCTGATGAAGCTTTCGATAACATTAATTCAAAAGTAATTACAGATAAAGTAAAACCAAGCAGAGTTACTGATGCAAGTGGTATTGACGCAGTTAATATCAACGCATATAATTCTGGAACAGATTGGCAAAGAGATTATGTGTATTATGGTATAACCCCCAGTCAACCTGTTGGTCAATTCAAAAACAATTATAGTGAATTTATTACATCGATGAAATTTTCGACTAATGCAATATCAAAAATGTCAGATCAAGATGGTGATCCAAGATCAACAGATGGTCAAATGATTGGAAGACCTAGCAGCAATGGTTATTTTTGGACAGAGGGAAATTATGAATTTACAATAACTGTCTTGATAAATTCGAAAAATGGTATCGGAAATGATTTAAGTAAAGTGATAAGTGTTAAGCCTACTGATTTATATGATGTACAAGGTAAATTAAGGCAAGAATTCGCTTACTATTTTTATCAAGTTACTTCAATTACTCCAAAAGAATATCACCCAAATGTTGAATTAGTGCCTTGGGATTTACAAAATTATGGTACAGCTTGGAAATTTGTTGTATATGAAAATGATAACGCTCAAGAAGTTACTCAATCATATGAGAATACTACCACATATGCAACCAATTTTGAATTAACTGCCCCATTTAACAAAGTAGGTACAAAATTTGGTGCTAGTGCTACTACAACTGAGAAACGTACTTACAGTGTTAAAACTACTTTAAATTCCGATTTCATTGGTGAAGCAACTTTGTCTTTCGATCAACCTATAATTATTTCTAATAATAATGGTAGCTACACAACCAGAGAAATAACAACTGGAAACTTACTAAGTATGAGTATCGAACCTAAAAAAGTTTTTTAGTTTCTGAAATTATCAGACAATTGATCTTACTGAATGAATAGGTGTTAATATATACCACCTAAAAAAAGGTTCTGTGCTTGCGTGCAGAACCTTTTTGCTTTGCCGGTTTTTGTATAATTTTGGCTTTCACACAAAAGTCTGGTGCTTACAATCCTTCAAAAAGAAATTACTGCTTACCTCAGCTCGCTGGTTGCCTACATAACCATCGGTTTGTTTTTGTTGGTGCTGGGATTGTTTCTGTGGATTTTCCCAGATAGCAGCATTTTAGATTATGGCTATGCCGATCTGGGCAGCCTTTTCAACACCACGCCTTATTTGTTTATGTTCCTGATCCCGGCCATCACCATGCGTTCTTTGGCCGAAGAAAGAAAAGAAGGCACTTTTGAACTGCTGGCCACACGGCCCATTACCGATTGGCAGATTGTATTGGGCAAATACTTAGCCTGTTTGCTGCTGGTTTTGCTGGCACTGATTCCGACTTTGGTTTATGTTTATTCTATTTACCAGTTAGGAAACCCGGTTGGAAACTTAGATACTGGTGCCGTGATCGGTTCTTACAGCGGTTTGTTTTTGCTGGGCGCAATTTTTGTGGCCATCGGTATTTTCGCCTCTTCCATCACCAAAAACCAGATTATTGCTTTTGCCATTGCTGTTTTTATGTGCTTTTTTATGTTCAGTGGTTTTGATTCGCTCAGTGGTTTGCTGTCTTTTCAAAATGCCGAAATCCAGAATTTTGGTATCAACGAACATTATCAGGCCATCAGTCGCGGCGTTTTGGATACGCGCGATCTGGTTTACTTTTTAAGCATGATCGGCCTGTTTTTACTGTTAACCAAAACGGTTTTGGGAGGAAGAAAATGGTAAGCTTCCGCAAGAAAAAAGATTTGCTGCAAGTCGGCCTGGTGTTGGTGATACTTCTTTTACTCAACATTTTTTCGAATTATTTTTTTACACGATTTGATTTTACTTCCGAAAAACGTTTTACACTTTCGCCCATTACACGCAATTTGATGGACAGTTTGCAAAAGCCGGTGGAGGTTACCGTTTTTTTGCAGGGCGATTTTCCTTCTGGGTTTAAACGTTTGCAACGCGCCACTCGGGATTTGCTGGACGATTACAACGCTTTCGGACACAACCGTTTAAAAGTAACTTTTGTTGACCCGCTTGCCGGCGCAAATACAGAACAGCAAACACAAATTTTGCAGGATTTGCAAAACCAGGGCATTGAACCTACCAACCTCAGCGTAAAAACTGAAAGCGGTTTAACCCAAAAAATTATATTTCCGGCAGCGATAGTAAAAAGCGGCGAAAGGCAAATTCCGGTGAAACTGCTGCAAACGCGCATTGGTTTATCGCCGGAAGAAGTGCTGAACAATTCTATCCAAAACCTGGAATATGCTTTTACTTCGGCGATAAAAAAAGTAAACAGCGGCGGCAAACCACGCATTGGTTTTACCGAAGGCCACCACGAATTGAGCGATCTGCAACTGAACGATGCCATGCGTTCGCTTTCCGATGGTTTTGAAGTTGGGCGCGTTGACCTCAAAACCATTCCGTTTTCGGGTTTGGAAAAGTTGAAGTTGTTAGTTGTTCCAAAACCCGACCAGCCTTTTACCGAATTGGAGAAATTCAGAATTGATCAATTCCTGATGCACGGCGGAAGAATTTTATGGACCATTGACCCAGTTACGGCCGAACTGGACAGTATGCGCGGACACGGCGGCGAGCAACTGGCTTTTAACAAACAACTGAACCTGGACGACCAACTTTTTAGCTACGGCATCCGCTTAAATTTTGATTTGGTTGCCGATATGAGTAGTGCACAAATTCCGATAAACGTGGGCAATGTGGCCGGGCAAGGGCAAATCCAAATGCTGCCTTGGCTTTTTTATCCAATCCTGATGCCGGTTTCCAAGCATCCTTTGGTTAAAAATTTGGATGGCATCCGGACGGAATTTATCAGCACGATTGATACGATTGCGGTTCCGGGCGTTAAAAAAACAGTGTTATTGGCTTCTTCCCCGTTCAACGAAAAACTGAACACGCCACATTTGATTTCGCTGCAAATGGTGGAGCAGGACATTGACCCGAAAACTTTTCAAAGCCCGCCAAAAACAGTTGGCGTTTTGCTGGAAGGAAGTTTTAAATCGGATTTCAAAAACCGGCCAATCCCCGAAGGATTTACAGAAAAAATTGATGTGCTGCAACAAAGCAAACCCACTAAAATGATCGTCATTAGCGACGGCGATATTTTTAAAAACCAAATCAACGAGGCCGATGGTTCCCCGTTTCCTTTGGGTTTTGACCGGTACACACAGCAAACTTACGGCAACAAAAACTTTTTGCTGAATATTGCCGATTACATGACGGACGATTCCGGCTTGATCAACCTTAGAAACAAGGAAATCAAGATCCGATTGTTAAACCGTGCGCAAATCAAATCCCGAAAACTGTACTGGCAAATCCTTAACAACGCGCTGCCGCTAGGCATACTTCTTTTATTCGGTATTTTTCAACAATATTTCCGCAGAAGAAAGTATGCGGCTTAAATTTTCTACTTTTGGTACAAGATTTAGATTTATATGAGATTTATTGTTTCTACTTCAACCTTACTTAAACAGTTGCAGGCCGTAAGCGGTGCGCTGAGCAGTAGTACGGTTTTACCGATATTAGAAAACTTTTTGTTCCAGATTAAAGACGGAAATTTGACCATTTCGGCAACCGATTTGCAAACTAGCATGACCACTTCTTTATCTGTTGAAACCAACGAAGATGGAAGGATTTGCATTCCGTCGCGTATTTTGCTGGACACTTTAAAATCGCTGCCAGAACAGCCGGTTACGTTTTTGGTGGATGATAAAAGCTTTGCGGTAGAAATTAAAGCAGGCGACGGCAGTTATAAATTAAGTGGGGAAAACGGGGAAGATTTCCCGAAAATCCCGGTGGTTGAAAACGCTTCTTCGGTTAGTTTGCCAGCTTCGGTTTTGGCAGAAGCCATCAATAAAACCATTTTCGCGGTAAGTAATGATGAGTTGCGGCCAGCCATGACGGGCGTTTACTGTCAGCTTACGCCGCAGCATTTTACTTTTGTGGCCACGGATGCGCATAAATTAGTCCGTTACCGAAGGAAAGATGCATATTCGGCAACGAGTACTTCTTTTATCATGCCAAAAAAAGCATTGAATTTGTTGAAGTCTTCGCTGCCATCAGAAGATGTAGCTGTTTCGGTAGAATACAACAGCACGAGCGCTTTCTTTAAATTTGGCAACATCAATCTGGTTTGCCGTTTGATTGACGAACGTTATCCGGATTACGATGCGGTTATCCCAACCAACAACCCAAATAAACTAACGATTGACCGTTTGTCTTTCCTCGGTTCGTTAAGTCGTGTAGCCATTTACGCCAACAAAACCACGCACCAAGTGAGGCTGAAAGTGGAAGGAAACGAGTTGAATATTTCTTCGGAAGATTTGGATTTCTCCAACGAAGCCCACGAAAAACTGGCCTGCCAGTACGAAGGCGAAAATTTGGAAATTGGTTTTAACGCCCGTTTTTTGATCGAAATGCTGAGAAATTTAAACTGCGAAGAAGTTTCTTTAGAAATGTCAACCCCAAACCGCGCCGGTTTATTATTGCCGCAAGGCGGAGACGAAAACGAAGATGTTTTGATGCTGGTGATGCCGGTAATGCTGAACAGCTATGCCTAAAATTGTTGAAAACTGATGTAACTAAAGCCTGGCCTTGCCGTATTTAACAAGGCCAAACTTTAGTTTATGAAAGCTCCAAAACCGTATCTTAAAGCAACTGCCTTCGTTTTGATCAGTGCATTTTTGCTGGTCTTTTCTTCCTGCACCAAAGAAGACACTTCAACCGACACCGATCTTGGTAATGCGCATCTGATCGTGATCAACAGCACAAAAACCACTCCGGCCATTGATTTTTACTGGACGGGAAACAAACTCAATGTTATTCCGCTGGCTTTTGGCACCACTACCGGTTATCAAACGGTTACTTCCGGCACGCGGAACATCCAAATCAAAGCCAACCTGACCAACACGCTTTTGGCAACCAACACGATAAAAGTAGTCCGCGATTCGAGCTATACTTTTTTTGTGTTTGATGCAAACGGCGTTGCCACCACGGCCATTGCGGAAGATGATTTGAGCATGCCATCTTTTGGAAACGCCAAAATCAAATTTGCCAATATGTCTTCCGGTCTGTCTGCCGCAGATTTGGCCATCATAAACGGGCCGGTAATTGCCTCCAGTGTAAGTTTTGGTATGATTGGCAATTATACCGAATTGAAAGCCGGGACGTACAACTTGGTTTTGCGCGAACACGGTACCAATAAAACAATGCTCAACATCCCAAATGTTCGGGTAGACAACAGTAAAATCTACACCATTTGGAGCGCCGGAACGGTAAACGGAACAGGTTCTTTAGCTTTGTCCACACAAACTTTTGCCCGGTAAAAGAAGCATACTAAACCGCGGCAGTACAACGTTGCATCGTATTAAAACGTAATTTTGCAGCATGTGTGATTTGAAATTTTTGTTAAAAGGCCTGATGCTCCTTGTATTTTGCCTTTTTATTTTTTCGTGCAGCAATACGGCGGTCAGCCCAACCAATTATTCCCGTTTGCAGGTTGTCAACGCTATCCCGGGCAGTTTATCTTTTGATTGTAGGCTAAACGGAACCAAAATCAACACGACAACAATTGCTTTTCCCAATGCAAGTGGTTACATCAGCACGGTGCCCGGTACAAAAAACGTTTCTATCGTGCCAACCGCCACGCCAACTGCGCTGGCAACAGATACGGTAAACGTACTTTTAGAAAATAACCAAAGCTACACCTTGTTTTTTTCTTCAAAAGCAGACACCATCAAAACCATTTTTATTGATGATACGCTAAGCAAGCTTCCGGCTGCCGGCAGGGCAAGGATCAGGTTTGTAAATGCTTCCGGCAGCAGCCCGATGCTGGACATCCAACTAAACGGAACCGATGCTTTTACCAAAATCAAATACACCAAAGTTGGTTCGTTTATCGAAGTGCCGGTCGGGATTTACGAATTCCGGGCTTTCATGTCCGGTGTGCGCAGCAGCAGTTTGGGTGCTTTATCCAACCAAATGCTGGCCGACGGCAAAATTTATACACTTTATGCCAGCGGCACCAGCGGCAATACCACCACAACTTCTGCTTTCGCGCTAAGTTTGCTTAACAATTTGCCACCGGCAACAAAGTAAATTTGCAACCCTGCTTCTTTTATCCAAATATTTTTACTTTTGAAAATACAAAACCGCGCACTTTGGAACTGATTAAAAACCTGATTGATTTTATCCTTCACATTGATAAACACCTGATTGATATTACCCAACAGTACCAGGGCTGGACTTATTTGATCCTTTTCTTTATCATTTTTGCCGAAACCGGTTTTGTGGTTACACCTTTTTTGCCCGGCGATTCGTTGCTTTTTGCTGCCGGTGCTTTGGTTGCGCACGGCAATTCGGGCTTAAATTTATTTTTATTGTTGCTGATTTTGATTGCCGCAGCCGTTGCCGGAAACACAACCAATTACGAGCTGGGGAAATATTTTGGGGTAAAGGTTTTTAAGCCGGAAAACAAGATATTGAAGTTGGATTATTACCTCAAAACCAAAGCCTTTTTTGATACGCACGGCGGCAAAGCGGTAATTTTCAGCCGTTTTTTACCGATTTTTAGAACGGTTGCGCCTTTTGTGGCAGGCGTTGGGAAAATGCCGCTGGGCAAGTACACTTTGTACAATTTTATTGGCGGCGCTTCCTGGATTGCTTTATTTTTGTTTCTCGGCTATTTCTTTGGAGGGATTCCGGTGGTGAAAAGGAACTTTACGATTGTTGTAGTGCTGATCATTTTGGTTTCTATTATCCCGCCTATTTTTGCAGCCATCAAAAGCCGGACTTCAAGCGCAGCCAAAAATAGTTGATGATTTTTAGGTGGTAAAAGAAGTATTGATGAAGTTGGGAAGTCGGTAAAGTCCGAAAGTTTAGGAAGGCCGAAAGACACATTAGCTTTACAAATCCTGAGTTTATTTTAAAGGATGTTTTATGCGAAGGTAAAATCTGTGTATTGCATCGCACAATGAATTTTACCTCATAAAAACAGCATCAATCAAAACCAAAAATTTGTTGTTAACCATCCAGAAAAGCAGGTAAAACAGCTTGTCATTTGCAGATCAAATTTCAATCGCTTACCTTTCCAAACTTTGCTTTTTAAATTTGCATGTATCTTTGTTTTTCTTCGTTATTCTTCAAAAAATACTATGGATCAATCAGGAAATATTTCTGAAAATACAGATGTCATTTTAATCGGTGCCGGTATCATGAGTGCCACACTTGGCGTAATGCTGAAAGAACTGGAGCCAAAATTAACCATCAAAATATTTGAACGTTTGGATGGCGCCGCCGCCGAAAGTTCGGATGCCTGGAACAATGCCGGAACTGGTCATTCGGCCTTTTGCGAACTGAACTACACGCCGGAATTGCCTGACGGATCAATCGAAACGGTAAAAGCGGTAAAAATTGCCGAATCTTTTGAGGAATCCAAACAGTTTTGGAGCTTCTTGCTGCAACAGCAATTCCTGTCGGATGCGCCAAATTTTATCAAAAGCATCCCGCACATGAGCTTTGTTTGGGGCGAAAAACACGTAGAATACCTGCGCAAACGGTACGAAGCCTTAAAAAAACACCACTTGTTTAAGGAGATGGTGTATTCGGAAGACAAAAAGCAGTTGGCCGAATGGATGCCTTTAGTGATGGACGGCCGCGACCCGAACGAAAAAGTGGCCGCTACGCGGATGGAACTGGGCACGGATGTTAATTTCGGTGCTTTGACCAAAGCCATGTTTGCCAAACTAAAAACTATGGAGGGCGTTGATTTGGAATATGGCCACGAAATACGCGACTTGGAACAAAACAAAGACGCTTCCTGGACGGTGAAAGTAAAAAACCTGGGCACCGGCGAAAGCCGAAAACTGACGGCTAAATTTGTGTTTATCGGTGCTGGCGGCGGTTCTTTGCCTTTGCTGGAAAAATCAAATATCAAAGAAGGAAAAGGTTTTGGCGGATTTCCGGTGAGCGGGCAATGGCTGCGTTGCATCAACCCGGCGGTCATCAAACGCCACCAGGCCAAAGTTTACGGCAAAGCTGCGGTTGGTTCGCCGCCGATGTCTGTCCCGCATTTGGATACACGAATGATCGAAGGCAAGCGCGAACTGCTTTTTGGCCCGTATGCAGGCTTTTCCACCAAATTCCTCAAAAACGGTTCTTATTTGGATTTGCCTTTGTCCATCAAACCAGACAATATTTTCCCGATGATGTCGGCCGGGATTAAAAATATCCCGCTCACCAAATATTTGATTGACCAGGTGCGACAATCGCCGGAAGACCGTTTGGAAGCTTTAAAAGAATATTTGCCGACTGCCCGAATGGAAGACTGGGAACTGGAAACGGCAGGCCAGCGTGTGCAAGTGATCAAAAAAGACCCGGTAAAAGGAGGCGTTTTAGAATTTGGCACCGAAGTGGTAAGCGCAGCCGATGGCAGTATTGCTGCTTTGCTGGGCGCATCGCCGGGCGCATCAACTGCCGTTTCGATTATGGTAGATTTGATTGGAAGATGTTTTAAAACACAAATGCAATCCGAAGCCTGGCAAAGCAAAATGAAAGAAATGATGCCTTCTTACGGAAAAAAGTTAGGCAAAGAGCCTGAACTGGCCGGAAAAATCCGCGAAGAAACCAGCAAAGTTTTAGGCCTAACCATACCGGAAACGGTTTAACCCGGCGCACCAATTTTATAGGCATAAAAGAAGCATGGCAGCCATATCAAGCTGTTGTGCTTTTTTTTATGGGCAATTTTTTTGACTTCGATCCTAACATTTCTTCCGATTATAAGCTTATTGCTAATTGCCGGATTCTGTTTGAAATAGCCGAAACCGCTAACTTTACGATCAAAGCTACCGTTTAATATAATTTTTGATGCTTCAACCTGCACTTCCTTCTGCCGAAACGCTTAAAGCACTGGAAACGGTGCCCAATATGTACCTCATCCTTTCGCCGGATTTGTACATTTTGACAGCCAGCAATATTTATTTAGCAGCCATAGAAACCAGTAGGGAAAAAATTGTTGGCAAACATATTTTTGAAGCTTTTCCGGATAACCCCGATTTGCCCGATGCAGATGGTATGCAAAACATCAATGCTTCTTTGCAAGAGGTGTTGCGGACCAAGAAACCGCATTATATGCAAATCCAGCGGTACGATGTGCCCAATGTAAACAACCTCGGCCAGTTTATTCAGCGTTATTGGGACCCGAGCCATACACCGGTTTTGGATGAAGCAGGAGAAATCCAGTACATCATCCAACTGGCCAATGACGTTACCGAAAAAGTACTGACAAAAGAAGCATTGGCAGCAAGTTCGGGGCAGTTGCACTGGTTGAACGATCAATTGGACGACGCAAACCGGAAAGTCGTATCGGCCAATCAGGAACTGAACAGAGCGGTGGATACCTTAAAATTTTCCAACCAAAACCTGGAGGCACTGGTAAACGATCGTACGGCAGAACTGGCAGCTACCGTCGAAGAATTGGCGGCTTCAAACGAAGAACTGGCGGCAACCAATGAAGAACTTTTGGCCATACAGGAGGATTTGTACAACCTGAACACCAATTTGTACGAAAGTGAACAAAGGTTTCGCTCGCTGATTGAATATGCGCCTTTGCCTATCCTGGTTTGTAAAGGGGAAGACATGGTATTTGAGATGGTAAACGAAGCAATGCTGCAAATGCTTGGTAAAAGTACGGCTGTTATCGGGCAGCCGCTTATTGCCGCATTGCCGGAACTAAGGGGCCAGCCGATTGTTGATGTTTTATACCAAGTTTATCATACAGGCGAACCTTATAGTACAACGGCAGCACAAGTTACCTTAAAAAGGAACGGCAAAGACGAAATTTGTTACTTTAATTTGAATTACAGGGCACTTTACGAAGGAAGTAAGGTTGTGGGTATTATACAAGCCGCAGTGGAAGTAACAGGGCAGGTAAAGGCACATCAGACTATAGTGGAAAGCGAAGAGCGCTTTCGTACAATGGCCGAAAGTACGCATGTTTTGATTGCTGTAAGCGATGAAGCAAGCAACTCCACTTATTTTAATAAGGCCTGGACAGATTTGACGGGCAGGCCAACCTCAGAATTGCTGAAACATGGCTGGTTTGATTTGGTCCACCCGGAAGATAAGGAGCATTATCTTAACACTTATTTAACGGCTTTTAAAGAAAAACTACCTTTTACAGCAGAATTCAGGATTTTGGGCCCGCAAGGAGCCTATCGCTGGCTGCTGGCCAAAGGCTCGCCGCGTTTCCATCCCAACGGAACTTTTGCCGGCTACACCAGCTCGTCTATTGATGTTACCGAGCAAAAATTAGACGAGCAGCGCAAAAACGATTTTATCGGGATCGTAAGCCACGAACTAAAAACCCCGGTAACCACAATTTATGCTTATCTACAAGTATTGCAAGGCAAAGCAAGGAAAACTCAAGACCCGTTTATCCTGACTGCCCTGGACAAATCTGTAACCCAGGTTAAAAAGATGACCACCATCATCAACGGGTTTTTAAACGTTTCGCGTTTAGAATCGGGCAAAATTTATATTGATAAACAACGGTTTGACATGGCCAACCTGGTTAAAGAAACCGAGGCAGAAACCGCAACCATGATTTCTTCCCACCAAATTATATTTGCCCCCGTCGAACCAACTTTTGTAGTTGCCGATAGGGACAAAATTGGCCAGGTGATCAACAATTTCATCAGCAATGCGGTTAAATATTCTGCCCCGGGAAGCACAATCAATATAGCTTGCATTTCTTTTGACGGGCAGACACAGGTAAGCGTAAAAGACGAAGGCATAGGCATTGATGAAACAGATATTCAACAACTTTTTAACCGTTATTACCGGGTAGAAGGAACACATACCCAAACCATTTCGGGTTTTGGGATCGGTTTATATTTATGCTCGGAAATTGTCCATCGCCATAGTGGCAAAATTTGGGTAGAAAGCGAAGTGGGAAAAGGCTCTGCCTTTTATTTCAGCCTGCCGTTGGCAGATTAAGGGCTTGTTTAAGTTTTGTCCAGCTTATTTCCCATGCTTCTTTTACCATATAAAAATCATTGTTTTTTTTGCAGTTTCTGAACCCATACCATATCCAACACCAATTTTATAGGCATAAAAGAAGCATTGGTATTTTTTCTTGTCTAAATTTAAAAAGCGCTTTCGTTTGGTACCAAAATTTATAGGGTAAAAGAAGCATCAAACCAAAACTTCTTGATGCTTCTTTTACCGGTATATTTTCAGGATCGACTTTTTAGGGTTTGCTTTTCGTTACCAAAACCCAATCTACCAGGGTTTTTGCTTTTCGGGCTTTAATCAGGTCAACACTATGTTGCGAAAGGCCAAAGTATGGGAAAGTGATTTTATTGACACCATTTGGATAACCGCCGCCCAAAGCAAAATTTACGATAATGAACTTCGGGTTGTCAAAAGCCCAGCGGCCATATTTTTCTGCCATTTCCTTGGTTACCGTGTACGTAACTTTATCATCTACCTTAAAAACAAGCGAGTTGGGCGTCCAGTCAACAGCATAAACATGCCATTGGGAAACATCCGTTCCTTTATCAAAAAAAGCGCGGTAAGCCAACGGCGTGTTGCCGAAATAGCCCGGGCCGTGCAGCGCGTGGCTCACCCAGGAAGAATCGCCCACGGTTTCCATCACGTCAATTTCGCCGCAATCCGGCCATTTCCCTTCGCCCAAAGCCCAAAAAGCAGGCCATAAACCTGCACCGGATGACATTTTCATGCGGACAGAAGCAGTGCCGTAAGTAAACTCAAATTTGGCCCTGGTATTGATCCGTGCGGACAAAAAATCATAATGTTTTTGCTCTTTGCTGGTATAGCCCGGCTGGTAAAGCGGTTTGATCACCAAAGCACCTTTTTTGGCACCTTCCGCTTTTTTGTTGTGCACTAAATAAAGCGTTGAAGCGGCATCTACATAAGCCTGTTGCTCATTGTTTGCCGTGTTTCCGGTTATTTCTATGTTCCAGCGGCTGCGGTCGAGCGTTTTGCCGTTAAAATCTTCAAAAAACAAAGTATCTATTTTGGCCGGTTTTGTTTGTGCCGATGCGTTTGCAATGGCCAAACAGGATGTTAAAAATAAGGTATAAATTTTCATGTTGGTTTTATTGGTTTTGGCGGATACAAGTATAATTAAATGTGCCTAAAAGAAGCATCAACAACAATGCTGTTTTTATAGCGGTTTTTTGATCAAAGTTTACCCATCAAATCTCAAACGAGGGCTTGAAAATCTCGACATTAAATTAGGTTTTGTTATTTATTTAAGTATGTTTACATCTGTAACATTAGCCGCTGATTAATATTAATAACCGAAGCCTTATTTGTTTTATTTTCAAGAAGAAAAGAAGTTAACCTTTCTTTTTTTAAGCAAAAAAACGTTTCGTGATAGCCGTTTCCCTTGTTTTTAAAACCTATAAAACCCAAATAATTTTTGGATTAAGCCTGAATACTATGGATAAAACTTTACCTAAACTCATTGTTGTTTTATTGTTTTTGTTGCTTGGAAGGTTTACCGGCCAGGCACAAACCTGGAAGCCGGTTGGGCCGGATGATAACAACGAAGCTTTTTCGGGCCTTATCAAGTACAATAATATTGTTACCTCTCCGGATGGTGTTCCTTATGTTGTTTCTTCGGATGCCAATAACTCTAGCAAACTCACGGTCAAAAAGTTTGACGGCAGTAACTGGATAATGGTAGGGGCAGCAGGCTTTTCGGGCGGTACTACCGGTTTAATTTCTTTGGCTATCAACGGAGTTACACCTTATGTAGCATTTTCTGATGCCGCCAACAGTGGTAAAGCTACGGTAATGAAATTTGATGGCAATAGCTGGGTAACGGTAGGTGCGGCAGGTTTTTCTACGGGTAGTGCAGGTAATATTTCGATTTCTTTTAATGGTAATACACCTTATGTTGCTTACGGAGGAACAGTGCAACGGTTTGATGGCAACAATTGGGTGATGGTAGGTGCAACAGGTTTTTCAACATCAGCATCAAGTACGGTCATGTCGTTTGATAGTAATAATATTCCTTACGTCGCTTATTTAGATTACGGAACCAGTGCTGCTCCTAAAGCTACCGTGAAAAAGTTTGTGGGCAGCAGTTGGGTAACTGTGGGTACACCTTCAACTTTAGCAGGGCAGGTTAGTTTTTTTGCTTTCGTTTTTTATGGTAATATACCTTTTGTGGCTTACACCGATGCTAACAATAATTATAAACTCTCTGTCAAAAGATTTGATGGCAGTAACTGGGTGCAAGTAGGCAATACAAATGTTTCGACCAATACTGCCGCTTATATCTCGATTGCCTCAAACGGTACGCCTTATGTAGCTTACGAAGATGGCGGCTTAAACGGCAAAGCAACCGTAAAAAAGTATAACGGACAAAGCTGGGTAACGGTAGGTGTAGAAGGCTTTTCGGCAGGTTATGCAGAAAATACCTCCATTGCTTTGGCTGGAAGCATACCTTTTGTAACCTTCAAAAATGCCGATACTAAAAAAGGTACGGCCATGTTGTTTGATGGCAGCAACTGGGTTGTGGCCGGTTCGACGGGAAGTATTTCTATCGGGGCTGCTACTTTTACTTCCCTTGCATTTAATAACGATGTACCCTACCTGGCTTATTCTGATGGCAGCAACAGCAATAAAGCAACCGTTAAAAAATATGACGGGGGCAATTGGACAACAGTAGGTGCAGCAGGGTTTTCAACAGGCCAAACTCTCAAAAATTCATTGGTTTTTAATGGAGGTACGCCATAC
Organism: uncultured Mucilaginibacter sp.; assembly: GCF_937859865.1. Lineage (GTDB taxonomy): Bacteria > Bacteroidota > Bacteroidia > Sphingobacteriales > Sphingobacteriaceae > Mucilaginibacter_A. The sequence goes on along the minus strand of NZ_CALMAT010000005.1, from coordinate 23,992 downwards.
TTATCATACAGTGATAACGCAAATAGTAGTAAAGCTACCGTGATGAAGTTTGACGGCAGTAATTGGGTTGCTGTAGGTGTAGCCGGCTTTTCATCCGGTGCAGCTCCTTACATTTCGCTTGCTTTTAACGGCACTACCCCTTATGTAGCTTATGGAGATTATGGTAATTCCGGCAAAGTCACGGTCAAAAAATTTGATGGCAGCAGTTGGCAAACAGTAGGTGCAGCAGAATTTTCGGCAGGTGCAGTCAACTCGCTTGCATTCGGGATTAATAGTACAGTTCCTTATGTGGCTTATGCCGATAACAGCAATGGTGGGAAATTAACCGTGATGAAGTTTAACGGAACAAGTTGGGTATTGGTAGGGACACCTAACTTTTCGGCAGGCGCTTATCCTCCGCTTGCTTTTGATGGTACTACTTTTTATGCTGCTTATAATGACCCAAACGCAAGTAACAAATTGACGGTCAAAAAATTCGATGGCAGTAATTGGGTAAATGTAGGTGCTGCAGGCTTATCAGCAAGCGGGGCCAGTTATGTAACGTTTGCTTTTAACGGCAACACACCTTATGTTGGTTATGCTGATGCTTCTTTTGGCAATAAAATGACGGTTAAACAATTTGATGGCAATAATTGGATAACTGTAGGAACGCCTGGCATTTCTGCTGGCGGGATAAGTGGGATAAACAGTACCTCATTATTGGTAAATAATAATAAAGTTTATTTGGCTTATGATCTAGACGGTGCCTATGTTAAATCTTTTGCTAACCCTGCATCAAGTAATGCCCAGCTTTCCAATCTTGCTTTAAGTTTGGGCACTTTAGCCCCTGCGTTTGCTGCGGGTATAAGTTCTTATACGGCTTCGGTCCCTAATACTACCAGTAGCATCACCCTAACACCAACATTGGCAGATGCAACCGCAAGCGTAACCGTAAACGGCGTAGCCGTAGCATCAGGAATTGCATCGGCTGCCACTCCGCTTATTGTTGGCAATAATACCATTGCCACGGTTGTTACCGCACAGGACGGCATCACCACCCAAACTTATACGCTAACCGTAAACCGCGCCCAAGCTGCCCAAACCATCACCTTTGCTGCGCTTCCTGCCAAAACTTATGGCGATGCGGATTTTGTGCCCGGTGCAACTGCTTCTTCGGGGCTTCCTATATCTTACACCACCAGCAATCCGGCTGTGGCTATTGTTACGGCCAATGGTTTAATTCATCTTGTTTCGGCCGGTACAGCAAATATTACGGCTTCGCAGGTAGGAAGCACCGATTATTTAGCAGCACCTGATGTGGTACAAACCCTAACGGTAGGGCAACCACAAAACCCAGGGCAGGTACTAACTTGGAAACCTTTGGGGCCGGATGACCTTCCCGGACTTTCTGCTGGGATCGCTAATTTTACAAATATTGTAACAGACCCAAGCGGTATACCATATATCGCTTTTTCTGATGTAGGTAACGGCGGTAAGGTAACGGTTAAGAAATTTCAAGGTAGTAATTGGGTAACTGTAGGTACGGCAGGTTTTTCGGCAGGTACAGCCAATTACCTATCGCTTGCCCTAAATGGAAGTATACCCTATGTTGCTTATAGGGATTTTTCCAATAGCCAAAAAATTACCGTTATGATGTTTGATGGGAGTAACTGGACAACAGTAGGTACAGCAGGGTTTTCAGATGGTCAAATTACTAATCCCACACTTACTTTTAACGGAAATATGCCATATATATCTTATGCTGAGCTTGTAAACAATACGAAAAGAGCCACAGTTATGAAATTTGATGGCACAAATTGGGCTACGTTAGGTACTGTGGGCTTTTTTTCAAGTAATTTCGACCCCTCTCTTTCACTTGCGTTTGATGGAACTATACCCTATGTGGTTTATGGCGATAACGATTATAATGGCAAAGCAACTTTAAAAAATTTCAACGGTAGTAGTTGGACAACAGTAGGAACACCCGGGTTTACAACAGGCGCGGCACTATACCTCTCACTTGCTTTTAACAGTGGTACTGCGTATGTTGCTTACGCTGATGGTGGCAATGGCCGTAAAGCAACTTTAAAAAAGCTTAATGGTAGCAATTGGGCAACAGTAGGCGCTTTAGGCTTTTCCACGGGGCCAGCCAATTATGCTTCCCTTACTTTTAGTGGAAATACACCATACATCGCTTATCAAGACGGAGACGCAGGTAAAGCTACTGTTAAGAAGTTTGATGGCAATAGTTGGGTAACGGTAGGCACAGTGAGTTTTTCAACAGGCGTTGCAACTTACACATCTCTTGCGTTTAGCGGCAATATACCATATTTAATTTACAGGGATGATGGCAATAGTAGCAAAGCAATCGTAAAGAAATTTGACGGTAGTAGTTGGGTTACGGTAGGTTCAGGTATCTCCGGAGGCCCGACTGGTTCACCTTCCTTAGCTTTTAGTGGTATTACGGCTTATATTGCTTATTCTGATAATAACAATGGCGGTAAAGTTACAGTGAAGAAATTTGATGGCAGTAATTGGGTAGCAGTTGGGATGGAAGGTTTTACTACACGTTACGTAGATCAGGTTTCTCTCACCGTAAGCAATGGGACACCTTATATTTTTTACGGGGATTTAGGAGGCAATTTTGGTACGGGTGCAGTAATGAAATTTGATGGCAGCAATTGGGTAATTGTAGGTGCATCAGGCTTCAAACAAACTACGGTTACTTATCCCTCCATAAAAATTAATAATGGTGTACCTTATGTTGTTTATCAAACAGGTATTGTAAACGGAGGGACAATTGTTGTGCAAAAGTTTAATGGCACAGATTGGATTACCGTCGGCTCCAGTATTGCATTTAACAGTAATTATCCTTCGCTTGCTTTTAATGGCGACACACCTTATGTAATTTACTCGGATGGGCCTCCCAGTGCCAATTTTGCCAGTCAGGCCAGGGCAACAGTCAAAAAATTTGATGGTACAAATTGGGTAACGGTAGGAGGTGCAAGGTTTTCATCAGATCGAATCGTGTATCCCTCTATTGTTTTCAATGGTAACACGCCTTACGTATCTTATACTAACTATCTTGATGGGGTAGAAACCATTCAGAAATTTGACGGCATTAAATGGGTAACCGTCAGTACCTCTGGGTTTGTTTCAACGGCGCCTGTTTCATTTGCTTTGGTAGGAGATACGCCTTATGCAGCATACGGTAGTAGGGCTACCGTTAGCAGGTTTGATGGTAGTAACTGGATTACAGTTGGCCAACCTTTTGTTAGTGCTGGTGCAGTCAATTCTACCAGTCTTTTGGTTAATAACAATAAACTGTACCTGGCTTATTCCTCCGATGGGGTTTATGTTAAATATTATGATCTTCCGGTATCAACCAATGCCCAGCTTTCCAACCTTGCTTTAAGTTCGGGCAGCTTAACTCCTGCGTTTGCTGCCGGCACAATTGCTTATACGGCTTCGGTTTCTAATTCTACTACCAGCATCACCTTAACCCCAACATTGGCAGATGCAACCGCAAGCGTAAAAGTCAATGGTGTAGCCGTAATAGCAGGAAGTGCCTCTGCTGCGATCCCTCTAAATATCGGCAGCAATACCATTAAAACTGTTGTTACCGCCCAAGATAGCACCACCACCCAAACTTATACTTTAACCGTAAACCGTGCCCAGGCTGCCCAAACCATCACCTTTGCTGCGTTTCCCACAAAAACTTATGGTGATGCAGATTTCGCGCCCAGTGCAACTTCCACCAACAACGCTATTGCTGCGCTTACTTATACCAGCAGTAGCCCTGCCGTTGCAACCATTGTGGATGGTAAAATACACATTGTAGGTGCCGGAACAGCAACCATTACGGCAAACCAAGCAGCAGATTCAACCCACAATGCAGCTACACCAGTTAGTCAGAATTTTATAGTGGTAAAAACAGTATTGACGATTACCGCCGAAAACAAAAGCAAAACGTATAATGAAGCTAATCCTGAGTTAACCCTTACTTACAGTGGTTTTGTAAATGGTGATACCAAGGAAACTGCTTTAACCGCCTTGCCAACTGCCGCTACCACAGCTACTGCAACTTCGCCTGCCGGCGATTATCCGATAACCGCTACTGGCGCGGCAGGCAACAATTATACCTTTACTTACTTACCCGGAACTTTAACCATAAAGAAAGCTTCTCAAGTTATCACTTTTGCTTCGATTCCGGATAAAACTTATGGCGATACCGATTTTACGCTCGGTGCTACAGCTTCTTCCGGCCTTGCCGTTGCTTATTCCAGCAGTGATCCTTCGGTTGCAAGTGTTGATGCTAACGGAAATGTTCATCTTCTTTCCGCAGGAACGGTAACCATAACCGCACAACAAGTCGGAGACAACAATTACAACGCAGCTACTCCGGTTGCCCAAACTTTAATGGTAAAACAAGCAAGCCAGACGATCACTTTTGCTTCGCTTCCAACTAATACTTATTATGGCGATGCCGATTTTAATTTGAATGCAACCTCGTCTTCCGGCCTGTTATTTACTTATGCCAGCAGCAATACGGCTGTTGCAACGGTAACTACTGATGGTAAGGTGCATGTACTGATGGCCGGTACAACCACCATCACCGCTTCGCAAGCTGGTAATGCAAACTTTGCAGCAACCAATGCGACACAAAATTTAACCGTGCTAAAAGCAGCATTGACCATTAAAGCAGATGACCAGACACGCGCTTTCGGATCGGCTAACCCGGCCTTGACCATTACATACAGCGGTTTTGTGAATGCTGAAACCCAAACAAATTTAAACGCTTTACCAAAGGCAAGTACGACCGCAACCTCCACATCTGCTGCCGGTACTTACCCAATTGCCATAAGCGGTGCTGCAAGTGATAACTACGCCATTACCTATATTCCCGGAACTTTAACGGTAACACAAGCTGCCCAAACCATTACGTTTGGCACTTTGGCCGCCAAGGCTTTTGGCAATCCCGATTTTACGCCTGCTGCAACAGCATCTTCAGGTTTGCCGGTTAGTTTTGCCAGCAGCAACCCGGCAGTTGTAACAATCGTAAACGGACAATTACACTTGGTTGCGCCCGGAACCGCAACTATAACGGCCACACAAAGCGGAAATACCAATTACCTTGCTGCCGAATCCGTTAGCCAGACTTTAGCAATTGTTTTTTCGCTTCCGGCAAAGAATTTTACAGTTAGTGCAACCGGCGAAAGCTGCAAAAACAGCAAAAACGGGGAAATCAATATTACGGCCGCCAGCAGCCAAAACTATACAGCAACCATTGTGGTGGCAGGTACAAGCACTGCTTATCCTTTTACCAATCAACTGTCCGTTAAAAACCTGCCTGCCGGTATTTACCCGGTTTGCATCACGGTTGCGGGTTATCCTGATTATAGCCAGTGTTTTAATGTTACCGTAACTCAACCTCAAGACCTTGCGGTTTCCGCTGTCATCAACCCAACATCAAGTACATTAAGTTTGAGTTTGGCAGGCGCCAGTTCTTACAACATCAGCCTGAACGGTGCAACTTACACCACTACGCAAAGTTCTGTTTCCCTTCCGCTTGCGGCCGGAAAAAATAGTTTACAGGTAAGCACAAGCAGTATTTGCCAAGGGGTTTATGCTAAAACGATTGAACTGCCAGCCGGAATTGTAGTTTATCCGAACCCGGTTGAACAAACTTTATCTTTAAATATCGGTAACAACAAATCTGTAGCGGCAACAGCCGAAGTTTATAACATGCAGGGCAAAATGGTTTACCGTGGCAAAACAGGTGTAAACCAGGGAAATTGTGCTTTTGATGTACCCGGACTTTTACCGGGAAATTACGTACTAAAACTTGTGTTAGACCATACTGAAACACGTATTAAGATCATCAAAAAATGAGCAAGCATCGGTTAAAAAAGTTTAATTTCACCCTATTGGGTTTGTTGGCAACGCTGGTTTTGGGTTGCATCAAAGGCAAAGAACCCGCACTGCCACCAGCCAAACCCATACTAACGTTTCCTTTTAAAAATGAAGTTTGTGCGGCAGGTGAAAACCCAACGCCAACAGAAAACACCATTCATTTTGATTGGGCCGATGCTGCCAATGCTGATGGTTATCTGTTATCGCTTAAAAATCTAAAAACTGGCGCCATAACAGAAGCAACCAGTAAAACATCCGACGTTAAACTAACGCTTCCGCGGGCAACGCCTTTTTCGTGGACGGTAACTTCGGTGTCTTCCAAAACTACGGTTACTGCCGTTAGCGATACCTGGAAATTCTACAATTCCGGCGTTGGGCAGCTTTCTTATGCACCATTTCCGGCAACACTTACATTCCCGGCTATGGGCCAGGCGGTTGATTTAACAGGAAACACAATTGCCCTGACCTGGAATGGAAGTGATGTGGATGGCGATATTGCCGGTTATGAAATTTACATCGGTAAAAACAGTACGCTTGCTTTGGCCGGAACTACCAAACCCTACAATCAAAGCCTCTCGGTTGCGGTAACATCAAATACCATTTACTATTGGAAAGTAGTTACCAAAGATGCGCAAGGCAATTCTTCCGAATCGGAAGTTTATCAGTTTAAGGTGAATTGAGATTGTAAAGTATTTTAAAGCCTGTTTAAAATTTACCAAATAAAATAGCAATGCTTCTTTTATCCCATAAAAATTGGTGTTCGCATCAATTTAAATAAAATCAAAAACCAAATGTTTACCAATTTTTATGGGGTAAAAGAAGCATGGCATTTTTTCTTGTATAAAAATTAAAACAGCTTTCAATATTTAACAAAAGAAATTATCCTGCTTAAATGTAGCATTGATTACCTTTTGTTCGTAATCATTATTAAACATTTGATCATGAAAAAGTTGTTACTGATTGCGGTGCTATTGTTGTTGCTTGTCTCTTGTAAAAAAGATAACACTACGGCCAATCAAAATATAGATCCGTTTATTGCCGATAATTATACTGAAGATGCCCGCCAATTACTTTTCAGGATGTTGCAAAACGGCAGCGTTGTTGCCGATAAAAACAAACCCGAATTTAACCAAACCGAATTGGATAAAATTTTACACAGCCTGCAAGCCGTTTACAATTTAAAAACAAGGCAAACAGACAGTATTTTCTTCATTTCTAAAGTTCATGTTTTTCCTTATGTAAGTTTACAATCTGTTATCTTGCAAGTAAACCAATCAACTTTAGAAGGGAAAAGATTAATGAATTATCAGACAAGCGGAAATACTGCTTTTGATAACCTGATGTCGCAGTATAGTTTTACTTTTTATGGAAACACAGTTAACCTGCCCAATTATGGTTTTGTTGCGATAAAAACTCCTCGTTCTTATAACCTGGTTCCTTTGTTGGAAGCCTTTAAAAAGTTTTCATTTGTTATTGATGCACAAAACAATAATACTCTTGGAGACGGTAACGATATAACTTACACCATAAATACCACAAACAGTTCAGTTGCACATATTGATTTTGCCGTTAAATCTGGTGATTGCCCGGCTGGCTGTACCCTCAAGCATGGCTGGCGATATGATGTTTTTTATCAAAATAATTCCTACAAAGCTTTGTATCTCGGCAGTTATTGATTGGATTTTGAAAACTTCCTCACGCTTCTTTCCCTTTCAAACTATCCAGGTTCCAAATCTTTTCCGCTTTTCTTCCGATCAGCCAAAACGATAATCCCAAAATGGCAAAGAACAAGGTTTTGTTGATATTATCCCACAAGTATTCGGTGTAGCGGGTGTAAATATTGATGAGCAAAAAAGTGATGCCAAACTCGCGGGCCACTTCGTCTTTCTTTTTCAAACCATAAAACATAAAAGCGACGGAAGCCGCAATCGAAATTAAGGCCCAATAAAACAGTGTGATTTGCTTTACGCGAAGCCAATCGTTTATCGTGCCAAAATTGCCGAAAATGGAAAGCAACCACAACGAGCAAAAAAGGTAAGCCATGCCCACAATGTAAGTGAACTCTCGGAAATATTCTAACCATTTTTTCTTCCGCAGCACAAAACAAAATGCAACCAAGATCGCCCCAAAAACCACAAAACGCAACGGATAGTTCATGCCCAAAAAGTAGTGTCGCCAATCAGTTTGGTAACCGGTTTCGGTGCCAAACCAGCTTCCCAAAGAAATGAGCGCGAAAAGCCAGATCAAATGCGAATTGAGTTTGTAGGCAATAAAACCATACACAAAAACCGATAGTAAAAACAGTATTGAATAATGGCCGGAACCGTTGTCGAAAGTTTTGCCGAGGTAAGCAATGCAGTTGGCGGTAAACAAAATTCCAAGGAAAATAACGGCTTCATTGCTGAACACTTTTTGCGGCGCGATTTTTTTGAGCCTTCGTCCGCGCAGAAAAAGAAAGGCAGCCAATATCCCAGAGAATGCACTGATCAAAATATCTGGCGTGTTGTACAATTGCTTCAGCCAGTTCAATACTTTGTCATCAATAATGAGGGAAGCAATGGCAATCAAACCGCAAAATAAAGCCACCCAAAAAGAGTATTGCGCCAGGCGTTTCCAATCGAACCCTTTTACCGCATAACTGTTTTGCAGGTTTTTGGCGGTTGGTTCGTCGAGCAAACCTTGTTTTTGCCAAAAACCGATGGTTTCGTCCAGAAATTCGCTTTCGTTTTTATCGAGGTCTAATTTTTCCAAAGCCGAAATTTGAACGGAAAGGTAAAGGTTTTTCAGGAAGAAAAGTAGGCCAGCACGCTTTCTTTATCGCGGCCTAATTGTTCGGTCAGTTCTTCCAGGCCAGCAAATTTAATGTCGTGGCGGATGAAGCTGTGGAAACTCATCTGCAACGTTTGGTTGTAAATATCCTGGTTAAAATCAAAAATGTTCACTTCAATATTCCGCGTCATGCCGTTGATGGTTGGGCGATGACCGATGTAAGCCATGCCTTTTAGGTGTGAGGTGTGAGGAGCGGGGAGCGGGGAATTAGGATTAGGAAGCGTCCTGTCTCCTTTTTGATTTTCCGCTCCTCGCTCTTCGCTCACCGCTCTTATTTCTACCGCATAAATCCCATCGGCAGGAATTAATTTATAGCTTTCTTCGATGAACAAATTGGCGGTTGGATAACCCAAAGTGCGGCCGATTTGATCGCCGCGGATTACTTTTCCGGTGATAAAAAAAGCATAGCCCAGATATTGGTTGGCCAAACCAACTTCGCCATTTAATACGGCTTTACGGATCCGGCTGGAACTTACCGCAACTTCGTTTACGTCCTGTTCTGTAATTTCTTCGACCTGGTAATTATAAATCGGTGCAAACTGCAGCAGTTCGGCCAATCCGCCGCTGCGGTCTTTGCCAAAACGGTGGTCGTAGCCAATCACAATTTTTTTGGTGCCGATGCGGTTTACCAATATTTCCCGGATATATTCTTCGGCAGAAAGATTGGAGAAATCGCGGGAAAAAGGCGTGATAATGAGATGGTCAATGCCCAAACCCGCCAACAGTTCCGCTTTTTCCTCGATGGTAGTAATCAGTTTCAGGTTCTGGTCTTCCGGATGCAAAATCATCCGCGGGTGCGGAAAAAATGTTAAAATAACGGTTTCGCCGCCTATCTGCCTGGCCACTTCCTGCAATCGGGCAATAATTTTACGATGGCCAAGATGTACGCCATCAAAAGTGCCGATGGTAACAACAGCGTTTTGCAGCGGCTTAAATTCCTGGATGTTGTGGTAAACTTGCATGCTGTTTTTAGCACTGGTTTTTGGGTGATAAAAGAAGTATTAACCAACAGTGGCAATTTCAGTTTTGAGTGAACGGATATGGTTCACCAGTTCCATCACCTCGTACGCATCGGTTAAGTTAAAGTTGCCGCTGCGGGTGCGGGTAAGTTTGGAAAGATAAGCGCCGTTGTTTAAAGCCGCACCAAAATCATGTACCAAAGAACGGATGTACGTGCCTTTGCTGCAAACTACGCGGAAATCAATTTCGGGCAGTTCGGTTCTGGTGATTTCAAATTCGTTGACGGTTACTTTTCGTGTCCGGCGTTCTACTTCTTCGCCGCGGCGCGCTTTTTCATACAAACGTTCGCCGTTAATTTTGATGGCCGAATGTGCTGGCGGAAATTGGTTGATTTCGCCCAAAAAAGTTTCACAGTTTGCCCGGATTTGATCTTCCGTAATTCCATCTAAAGGAAAACTTTGATCAACCGCAGTTTCCAGATCGTAAGAAGGCGTAGTGGCACCGAGAACCATCGTTCCGGTGTATTCTTTTTCTTCAGCCTGGAAAGTGTCAATTTGTTTGGTTAGTTTTCCGGTGCAAATAATTAACAGGCCGGTTGCCAGCGGATCTAAAGTTCCGGCATGGCCAACTTTCAGCTTCAATGGTTTGAAAGCATTGCGGATTTTGCCGACGACATCAAAACTTGTCCAATTGTACGGTTTGTTGATTAAAAGGAGTTCTCCTTCAGAGAAGTTGAACTCTTTGTGGATGCTGTTTTTATCGGGCAAAATTTGGAAAATTAAGTACTTAGTATGATTTTTGGTAAAGGGTTTCTATCAAAATGACAAAATACGGCTTCCTCAATTTCTGATCTGAGTTCATCCAATGTTTCTGCTTCTGTAAAAATGGCTTCACTTAAAGCATGTGCGGTATAACCGCCTTCTACTGCTTCCTTAATCAAAAAAAATATTTCGTTCATGTTCTAAAGATACTTCTTTTACCACCTATTTTTTAGTCTCATGCAGATAAATGCCCTGCAAAATATAAAGCGATCAATACAATTCCAACAATAATACGGTACCAGCCAAAAAGTTTAAAACCGTGTTTTTCTAAGTAGGTGATAAAAGTTTTAATGGCGAGCAAGGCACCCACACAAGCAATAACATTGCCAATCGGCAGGAACTTGATCTGATCGCCGTCGAACATTTGCGCATGGTGTTTATGGTAATCCCACAATTCTTTTACCGTTGCGCCAAACATAGTTGGAACGGCCAGGAAAAAAGAAAATTCGGCTGCTGCTTTGCGCGAAAGTTTTTGGCTCATCCCGCCGACAATGGTTGCAGCCGAACGGGAAACGCCCGGAATGACAGCCAGACATTGAAACAAACCCACTTTAAAAGCAGTTCGATAATCAATTTCCTTTTCTTTATCCACAACAGGTTTGTTAAACCAGTCGTCCACAAAAAGCAAAACAATACCGCCAATCAGCAGCATGGCAGCTACCACAAGCGGACTTTCGAGCAGCACATCAATCTTCTTTTTAAATAAAACACCAACGATAACAGCCGGGATAACGCCAACAACCAACTTTAAATAAAAATCAATGGAGCGAAAAAAGCGTTTGTAATAAAGCACCACCACCGAAAGTATGGCGCCCAATTGGATGCAAACCTCAAACAACTTTACAAAATCGTTTTTCCCGATGCCCATAAAAGCGCTGGCAATAACCATGTGGCCGGTAGAAGAGATGGGCAAAAATTCGGTTATGCCTTCAATAATGGCCAGAATAATAACGTGGATCAAATTCATGCTTTTGTTTCAGGTTTTTTTAAAATCGCATAAAAACCTAAACCAAAACCAGCTAATACAAGTACCGGCGCCAATACAATTTTGCGGAAATCGTAAATGTCGGTATCGCCGGTCATCAATAGAAAACCAACAACAACGATGGCCATGCTGATGAGCATCCAGCGGTAATTGCTTTGGTTAAATACAAAAGGTATTGGTTTTACCTCTTTTTCGGTGTGTTTAAGTGCCATTTTTATCTATATAAATCGTAAAGTTTTAAACGGAGGAATTTGTTGACGGCCAGGAAAGTGCTGAAGCCGGAAATGAACATGCCGAGGCCAATGATTGCCAGGAAGATAATGCCGAACTCGTAGTAGTTTTTCAATAAAACCAAATCCGGGATTTCGCTGTAACCTAAATACAATAGGCCAACCAGCAGGATAATTGCAATAAAGCCGCCCAACAAGCCGTGCAACAAAGCAAAACCGACAAAAGGCCAGCGGATAAAGCCTTTGGTTGCGCCTACCAATTGCATGGATTTGATGAGAAAGCGTTGCGAATAAATGGCCAGGCTGATGGTATTGTTGATCAAAGCGATGGAAACGATCAGGAAAATGCCGGCAAAAGCCAGGATCACCAAACTGATGGAATAAATTTTTTGGTTCATCAAATCAACCAACGATTGCTGGTAGATTACTTCTTTTACCAATGGGTTTTTAGTGAGTTCAGCTTTAAATTTGGTGATGTTGGCGTTGTTGGCATAATCGGCCTTGAGGTAAACATCAATGGACGAAAGCAGCGGGTTGTAGCCCAAAAACTTGATAAAATCTTCGCCCATGTCTTTTTGCAGGTTGCGTGCGGCCAGTTCTTTGGTAATGTATTGCGTTTGTTTTACCTGCGGGTTTACGTCTAACTGTTTTTGCAACTGTAAAATGTCGGTTTCGCGGGCGGCATCGTCCACAATTATGTTCAGCACGATGTTTTCTTTTACATAACGCGATAAATTGTGTGCATGTACCAAAATCAAACCCAACAAACCCACCATCAACAAAACTATAGCAATGCTGATGACGGTAGAAATATAGATTGTTTTTGTTTTTTTTGCCGAAGCGCTTGCTTCAAATTCTTCTAACATAGCCCAAACCTTTTTGCGAAAATAGAAAAAGCCTGTTCAAAGGTAAAACAATATTGACTTTAATTTTAGCATACTGAAATTGATGCCTAAAAGTTTAACAAATATTAACAGCTTGCTTTAGGCCAAATTTTTTGCAGAACTATTTGCCGCCATAACAGTTTTAGGTAGATAAAAACAGCATCATGGAAAAAGCAAACGACCACAACAAGCCTTCCCCTTCGGACGATAAAACTTTTGAAAAAGTAGATGAAGGCCACCAAAGCAAGCTGCGCAAAGAAGATGAAACTTACCACGACGATGATGCCAAAGCCAAAACCGAAAACCCGGCCGAGTATTACCAAAACGAGGAACAGCCGGTGCAATCGGTTACGGATGCGCCGAAGGAGGATTAGGGCGATGCTTCTTTTACCGGTATAAATTTGGTGTTGAACAATTTTTAATGAATTATAAATTTTGTCCTGTGTTGCGTTTTCAAAAATTAGTTAAGGAAGCAAATTATTTTTAAAGGTTAAAATAAGGGATCTTTTGGTCATTGCCGGCGATATTAACAATAATAAAACCGGCTACTTTTAATGGCACTGTACCATGCAAACCAGCAGTGGCATTTTCGGCCAAGCCTTTAGCTTTAAGCAGGGTTTCATTCGTAACCGTTATGGTGTTTACTGTTAAATTGCCTTCTATAAAAGTTTGTAAACCGCCAAATGCAATTGGCGAACCATTGCCAACATAAGAATTTCCAATTACGGCGCCACGTGTAACCGCACCGCCATCCATTCCATTTTTAACAACATTTCCGATAACTTTTGAATTTGTGCCCGATAGCCCAAACGCATTTGCTGTTGTGCTGTTTATTGTTTTTGTTAACGTACAATTCATTACGGCAGCATCATCAAAATTTGGAGTTGTGCCAACCGCCAAAAAATTATTTGCCGTATCAGATGCAATCCATGTATTTGCTATTTTTAAATCCTGCCCGTTGCTGCAGTATACGCCATACGTTAAACAGAAATCAAAGATTGAATTTGTGATGGATAGAAAGGTTACAAAATCAAAATTGCAGGCGGCTGCAGCATAAACAACAATAACATTGGCAATGAGCACCCCTTCGTTTTTATAACCAAAAGTAGGATGGGCAGAACTTGAACCGTAAAAAGCTTTGTTGCAATAACCAATCATTGAATCAGAAAATGTGTTGTTTACACAATGTTCTAATTTAAAAATATTGCCGGTATGGTTAGCAATATCCAAGTCAACCCTGATGTTTCTAAAGTGCGATTCTTTTAGATTTTGTGCCAGAAAGAAGTTTTCAAACTTTTGGTCTCTTGAAGAAATATTGTTGAATACATTTTCCAGTCCGGTAACAAATATTGCCGTAGTAGCCTTGACATTTTTTTGTTTAACAAAGCTCAGGTTTCTGATTTCACATTTTGAACTATTGATATTTAATATAGAAGCAGCATCAGCGGTCAAATTTAGCGTAGCATTTGCACCGTCAAAAAGGATTGATTTATTAATGATATGGATAGGTTTAGACAGGTTATAAACTTTTCCGCCCTTTAAAGAAACATAACCAGAACCAGCATTGGCAATTGAATCTATTGCAGCTTGCAAAGCTAAACTATCATCAGTGATGCCATCGCCCAATGCGCCAAAGTGCTCCGGATAAACTGCCCCTGTATTTGCCAATGGCAATAGATAAGCTGTTTCTCTGAAATTTTTTTCTTCCATTGCCGAAGCTAAGTTAAAAAATGGGCTTTAGTTTATTGAAATTGGTGTAAACACTAATTTTTATAGGGTAAAAGAAGCATTATGATCAATCCTGGCAAATCAATGTGCCTGATATTAATTTAAACATACGCTTAGAAGCTGTTTAGGAATTTATTTTTTATGCTTCTTTTATCACCTAAAAAATAGGAAGTACCTATTTTTTGATTGGTTTGGGTTGATGCATACACCAATTTTTATAGGGTAAAAGAAGCATGGGCATTTTTGGTGTATGAATTTAAACAGCTTCTTAGGCTTTTGCTTTTACCATTTACTAAAATGGGTTACAGTAAGCCCAATAATTTCTCCGTTTTTATAGCGGTATAAAATATTGTCTTCGCCTAACTCACTGTCATCTGCAGGAACCGGAGGGCCGAAACTGACATACATTACATCGGCTTCTTTATCAAAACGGATATGCAAATTATCTGCATTGCTGTGGCTTACCGCTTTAAGTGCCTGCATAATGTCGTTAATAATTACTTCTGCCATAAAATCTTTCTTTTTAAAAGTTTGTTGGTTTTTAAGGTAAAATAAGCTGTTAAAATAAAGCCATCCGTTTCATATTCCTTATAAACTACGACCAGCCATTTGTTTTTATATGTAGAAACAGTTGCAAGCAGTTCATCCGTTCCTCCTTGCAAAATCATTTCCGGTGCTGCTACTGCCAATAAAACGTCGTTTAAATGTCCGGCCATTTCAGGATGACCTTCTACAATATGCAACCAACGTTCATCGGTTAGTCTGATTGTTTTATCGGTAATACTTTTAACTGTAAACACTAACAAAACTACAAAAAGTAATTAACCAATAAACCTTGGCTTTCAGTCTTTCCAAACTTCTTCCGTACTTCTTTTACCACCCTAAAATTGATACTTCCGAATAATCAATTTTTAACCACCCAATTTTTTTATTTTCGCGGTTCAATTCTCCTGGACAAGCGAAAATGGATTATCAGTTTAAAAAAATAGAAAGCGAATGGCAAAAGTTTTGGGCCGAAAAAAATACTTTTGAAGCTCATAATAACTCTCCAAAACCTAAATATTATGTGATGGACATGTTTCCGTATCCTTCGGGCGCGGGTTTGCATGTTGGCCATCCGCTGGGTTATATCGCTTCAGATATTTTTGCGCGATACAAACGCTTAAAAGGTTTTAACGTGCTGCATCCGATGGGTTATGATTCTTTCGGTTTGCCGGCAGAACAATATGCGATACAAACCGGACAACATCCGGCCATCACCACCGAACAAAATATTGCCACATATCGTCGTCAGTTAGACCAAATTGGTTTTTCTTTTGATTGGAGCCGCGAAGTACGAACCAGCTCGCCGGATTATTATAAATGGACGCAGTGGATTTTTATGCAACTGTTCAATTCCTGGTACAACCTGGAAACGGATAAAGCAGAATCCATTTCTACCTTAATTCAAAAGTTTGAGGCTGAAGGAAATACATCGGTAAAAGCAGTATCGGATGAAGATGTGCGCAGTTTTTCTGCAGAAGAATGGGCTGTCTTTTCCGAAATCGAAAAACAGGAAGAACTACTGAAATACCGTTTGACTTATCTCCGCGAAAGCACCGTAAACTGGTGCGCAGCATTAGGGACCGTTTTGGCCAATGATGAAGTGAAAGACGGTTTTTCTGAACGCGGCGGTTATCCTGTGGAACAGAAAAAAATGATGCAGTGGAGCATGCGCATCACCGCTTACGCCGAACGTTTGCTGAAAGGTTTGGATACGATTGACTGGCCGGAACCGCTGAAAGAAATGCAGCGCAATTGGATTGGCAAAAGTGTTGGGGCAATGGTCGAATTTGAAGTGGAACCGGTTGTGGGCAACTTTAAATTATCGCAGGATAGTCCGCTGGAACCGGCAAAAATTGCTGTTTTTACCACACGCGTTGATACGATTTTTGGCGTAACTTTCGTGGTTTTGGCACCAGAACATGAACTGGTGAAAGATTTAACCACGCCAGACCAGCAGGCCGATATTGATGCTTACATTGATCAGGCGAAAAAGAAATCGGAGCTGGACCGCATGGCCAATACCAAAACTGTTTCGGGCGCTTTTACACGCAGTTATGTAATTAACCCGCTGAACGATGAGAAAATTCCGGTTTGGATTGCCGATTATGTTTTGGCCGGATACGGAACCGGCGCGGTGATGGGCGTTCCTTCCGGCGATGCGCGCGATCATCGTTTTGCAACGCATTTTAATTTGCCGATTGTTGCCATTTTAGATACCCAAAAAGAGGTGCTAAAAGAAGCAGATGCAACCAAAGAAGGCCGTTACATCAATTCCGATTTCATTAACGGCATGACTTACAAGGAAGCAACTGCCGCCGTGATTGCCAAACTGGAAGAACTCGGTGCTGGAAAAGCTAAAGTTAACTTTCGGATGCGCGATGCTATTTTTGGCCGGCAGCGTTACTGGGGCGAACCTGTTCCGGTTTATTTTAAAGATGGTTTGCCGCAATTAGTTAGCAAAAATAGACTACCGCTAATTTTACCTGCAGTTAATAAATATTTGCCAACTGAAAGTGGTGAACCTCCATTAGCCAGGGCTGAGAATTGGAAATATGTTGAAAGAACAGATTTTGAAATACGTCTTGCACGGTTTAATGAAGATGGAACTATTCAAGAGGGGAGTTTTAAAGAAGGTAATGTTAATTCTTACCCTTACGAATTAAGCACCATGCCAGGTTGGGCGGGAAGCAGCTGGTACTGGTATCGTTATATGGATTCGCAGAATGACCAAGAGTTTGCCTCAAAAGAAGCGATAGAATACTGGAAAGATGTGGATTTGTACATCGGTGGAAGTGAACATGCAACGGGACATTTATTATACAGCCGTTTCTGGAACAAGTTTTTGAAAGATTTGGGTTTAGTGGAAGCCGAAGAGCCTTTTAAAAAATTGATTAATCAGGGAATGATTCAAGGAGTTTCGGAAAAAACTCATGTTACTATAAACAAATGGCATTATTTTGATATCCGTGGTGTGAAAATTGAGGCTAAAGAAGGCGCAAAATTAGTTATCAGTAATAATGTAAGGATATACTTAGATAAAAAGGAAAGTGAACGAGAGGAAGATGGTTTTAATAATTTGTATTATAGTTATGAAATCAATGTAAATATAAATTGTGTAGATACGAAAACCAATCAATTAAATATTCAAAAATTTATCGAGGATAATTCTGGCTCAGAATACAAAAGTGCCATTTTTCTTTGCGAAGCTGGATGTTGGCACAAAGGCCTGTTTCATCCATTTGATAATAATGATGGTGAAGATAAATTTTTCTATACTAAACCAGAAGTAGAAAAAATGTCCAAATCCAAGTTTAACGTAGTCAATCCTGATGAAATGATTGAACGTTATGGCGCGGATACATTGCGGATGTACGAAATGTTTTTAGGTCCGCTGGAACAATCCAAACCCTGGAACACCAACGGCATTGAAGGCGTTTTTAAATTTCTGCGGAAGTTTTGGAAATTGTTTCATGATGATGCTTTCAATTTTAGGGTGATAAACGAAGCACCAACAAAAGCCGAACTGAAAGCCTTACATAAAATCATTAAAAAAGTGGAAGACGATGTAGAGCGTTTCTCCTTCAATACTTCCGTTTCCAGCTTTATGATCGCAGTGAATGAACTAACCGAACTCAAGTGTGCTAAAAGAAGCATTCTGCAGGATATGGTAATTATTTTATCGCCTTATGCACCGCACATTTGCGAAGAATTATGGAAGCTGTTGGGCAACCAGGCCGGAACTTTATCTTATGCAACTTATCCGAAATTTAATCCTGAATATTTGGTAGAAGATGCTTTTTCGTACCCTATTTCTATCAACGGAAAAACAAAAACTAACTTGAATATTCCGCTTAGTTTAGACCAGAAAGAAGTGGAAGAAATGGTTCTGGCCGATGAAAGCGTACAAAAATACCTGGCCGGGCAAAAACCTAAAAAAGTGATCGTCGTAAAAGGCCGCATTGTAAATATGGTTGTTTGAGAAAGGTTAAAGG
>NZ_CALMAT010000005.1:0-5526 GCF_937859865.1 uncultured Mucilaginibacter sp. | reverse complement strand
ACCTTACAACCTTCCAAGTAATGCTTCTTTTACAAAGGTTTTTTTCATTAACGCTGTAACAATTCCCACTTTTGCACCTCCTAATCAAAAATCTTATCCGAATGAAATCCTTACTTCTACTTTTTGCTCTTTTTATACTTGGTTTTTCGGCGCAGGCACAGTTTCCTGGTGGCGGTGGTGGCTCATCGGTCACCGGCCGTATTTCCGGATTGGTGGTTGATTCAATTTCAAAAAAAGGGATTGATTATGCAACTATCACACTGTACCGTAGCGGCGGAAAAGCGCCTTTGAACGGTGTGGTTACCGATAGCAAAGGGAATTTCCGCATTGATAACCTTAATCCGGGCAAGTATAAAGTAACCATCAGCTTTATTGGTTATCCTACCAAAACCTTCGACCCGGTTACCACAACACCAGCAAAACCGGATGCAAATGTGGGTACGGTTCGCCTTTCGCCAACCGGCCGTATGCTAAAAGGTGTTGATGTAGTAGGCCAGCAAGCACTTGTTGAAAACCATATTGACAAATTGGTTTACAATGCTGAAAAGGACTTAACGACTTCCGGCGGAAACGCAACAGACGTATTGCGCAAAGTGCCTCTTTTATCAGTGGATTTAGACGGCAACGTATCGCTGCGCGGCGATCAGAACGTGCGTGTTTTAATCAACGGTAAGCCTTCCGGCGCTTTGTCTACCAGTTTGGCAGATGTGCTGCGTACCATTCCTGCCGATCAAATTAAAAGTATTGAAGTAATTACTTCGCCATCAGCAAAGTACGATGCTGAAGGTTCTGGCGGTATCATCAATATCATTACCAAAAGCAGCAAAGCATCAGGCATCAGTGGTTCGGTAAGCGGTGGTGTAGGCACGCGCCAAAATAACGGCAACGTTAATTTGAATTATAAACACAACCGGTTTAGCCTGGGAGCAAACATTGGCGGCAACGGCGCATGGCCGCAAACTTCTTTGGTTGATTTTAGTAGTGTTACCGGTCCGGTTACACGCACTCAGACTGCACAATCCAGAACTACGCGCCAGGGTGTTCGTGGTTCCATCAACGGAAGTTATGATTTTAATGATTTTAACTCGATCACCACAAACGTTACGATCAACAGCATAGCCATGAAAAATAATGGTATGGGTTTTAACACCAACAGTTTGTTTGCAGGCAACGGCGGTTACACCAGCGACAACTATAACAAAACCAGTTTGGGCGGTTTTGACTGGAGTGCCGATTATACCCACAAGTTTAAAAAACAAGGCGAAGAACTGACCATTGCCGGCCAGTGGAGCCATACCGCGGCAACAAATGATTACGCTACCGAATACTTTGGCGTTCCGGCTGCCTTCATCCGCTTTACACCAAACCAAAACGGTACGAATGATGGTACAAACAATGAATACACCGCGCAGGCTGATTACAGTTTGCCCATCGGCAAAAAGATTAAGCTGGAAGCAGGCGGTAAATCAATTTTCCGTCGTATCAACAGTGATTTTGAGGTTTTTCAGCAGAACAATAACACCGGGCCTTATTTGCTGAACGATACGGCATCTAACCTCTACAAATACAATCAAAACGTTTATGCAGGTTATACGGTTGCAACTTTTACTTTGCCTAAAAGCTATAGTTTGCAAGTTGGCGCACGTGTAGAAAATACACAAATTGATGGCACGCCGTCCAACAGTACGCAGCCCAGCTTATCGCCGTTTTCTAACTCGTACACTACTTTTGTGCCAACGATAGCAGTATCCAGGGCATTAAAAGGCGGCAACAGTGTAAAATTGAATTACACCAAACGGATAACGCGCCCAAGTTTAACCCAGATCAACCCATTTATTAACAAGGCTAACGCCGATAACCAAACGCAGGGCAGCCCAACTTTATCGCCGGAGGTTTCGCAAACGGTAGAATTGGGTTATACGGCTTTCATCAAAAGTTCGGTGGTTATTCTATCTACCTACTACAAACACACCAACAACTTGATTGAAGGTATTGCCAATTCCGTATATGATACTGATTTGGGCCGAACCATTACCCGGACCAACTTTTTAAATATCGGCAAAAATAATTCGATAGGGGTAAGCGCGTCCGGCTCCGTCAACCCGGTAAAACCGCTGACCATCAGGGGAAGTGCGAGCGTTTACACTTATGATGCTTCTGCAAATTCTGCTTTGTTAGCGCAGCAAAGCAGTAACAATACTTATATTCAGTATAATATTTTTACGGGTGCATCACTGGCGCTTAAAAAAGGTTTTGCAGCCGAAGTCTTTGGTATCTTTAATTCGGCACGGCGTAATATCCAGGGTACTGGCCCGGCATTTAATTTGTATGGATTAGGTTTGAAAAAAGACATCATCGCCAAAAAGTTCACCCTGGGATTGAATGCCTTGTCGCCGTTTCAAAAATACCTGCACCTCAACACCAATATCAACGGCAACGGTATTACGCAACACCAAACCATTTCTTACCCGTTGCGCTCGTTTGGTATTTCGTTTAGCTACAACTTTGGTAAAATCACTTACGGACAGCAAGCCAAGAAAAAAGGTGTTAACAACGATGATATTATGCCTGGGGATACCGGTAACGGTGGCGGCGTTCCATCTGGCGGCGGTGGTAGGCCACAATAAATTTTATCCGATAAAAGAAGCATTCAAAATCCGGCCATAAATAGCCGGATTTTTTTGTTTTAAACTATAAACTATAAACTATGAACTATGAACTATGAACTATGAACCATCAACTATGAACCATCAACTATGAACCATCAACTATGAACTATGAACTATGAACTATGAACTATAAACCATCAACCTTTTCCCTTCCTCACCCTTTTCAAAACCAATAAGTTTTGTGCGTTGGTGCTGATGCCGCTGATGTTGTTTTGGTACAAGTTAACCAACCGGTAATAATACAAAATCACGACCGGTGCCTGTTCCATCACCAAATTATCCATTTGCCGGTACAGTTTAAAACGTTCCTGCTCGGTTTTGGCCTGATAACTTGCCTCGAACAATTGGTCAAAATCTTTATTATAAAATGCAGTATAATTGGGGCCGAAAGGCACTTTGTTGTGCGAGTAAAAAACGGAAAGATAGTTTTCGGCATCCGGATAATCGGCCATCCAGTTAGCGCGGAAAAAGTTAACGCTGTTTTTAGCAATCCTTTCCCGCAATGCAGCGCCCTGACTAACTTCTACCCGCGTTGGAATGCCGACCGCGTTGAGTTGTCCTTGCACAAATTCAATTAAATCCCGGTAAGTGGTGGTGGTATTTAACAAAATTTCCGGAACGGGATGTGTTTGGTAGAAACCAGCTTCGGCCAGCAATTGTCGTGCCTTTTCCGGATCGTAACGGTAACCTTTCACCTGCATCTGCTCAAAACCCGGCATCCCAACCGGAACAAAACCAGCGTGGCCGGGCGTAGCCACATTGTTGCGCAGGTACTTCACCATTTTTTCGCGATCAATGGCATAATTAATGGCTTGGCGGACTTTTTTAAACCGCAAAGGCGAAGTTTTAACGATAGCCAGATTGGTATCTACAAGCATTCCTAAATATTCGGTATTTAAATACGGCCGTATTTTAAGCTGAAATTTGCCTTGGTATTTTTTAGTAATGTGGCCGGATTTGGTTAAAATATCATCGCGGTAACTGCCGTCAATGTCGTTAAAAAAATCGAGGTTGTGCTTTACAAACTCCATAAAAGCCGTTTGTTTATTGGTGATAAAAGAAGCACGCACGGCATCGAGATAAGGCAAACGGCGGCCGTTTTCCGTTTCCCAATAATTTTCGTTTTTAAGGAAGACCAACACTTCACCTTCTTTCCAATACTTAAATTGAAACGGGCCGGTACCAATCGGGTGGCTGCGGAAATCTTTTCCATAAAAATCAACTACTTCATGCGGCACAACAGCGCAATATTGTGCGGTAAGCAAACTCATCATCGGCGGAAAAGGCTTTCGCAGGTTGATGATAAAAGTAGAATCGTTTGGTGCTTGGAATGCTTCTTTTACCGCTACTTTATCGCTGAAAATCCAGGAACCGGTAGAGCCAACTTTTGCGTCTATCAAACGATAAAAGCTGTACACAAAATCAGCAGCCACTGCTTTTCGGCCTTTTCCGTTTTTAAACTGCGCGGCATCATGAAAAAAAACATCATTACGCAAATGGAAGGTGTAATGCAAACCATCCGCAGAAACTTCCCAGCTTTTGGCGATACTTGGTTTGGTTTTTAAGCTATCGTTTAGCTGCACCAAACCGTTGTACAACTGGTTGTCGCACCAAATCGCATTTTGGTTTCGTGCAAAAGCCGGGTCAAGCGAGGTAAGCGCATCGTCCAGGTTGATGTTAAAAACGGTTTTGTTGGATTGATCTTTTGAAAAACAGCCGCACAAAAAAAACAGTGCTAAAAGAAGTATTGATAATAAGTTTCTACTGTTTTTTAAATCTACGCCCTGGCCCTCTTCCCCCTTTTGAAGGGGGTTAGGGGGATGACCTGCACTTTTTCTCTCCTCAAATTCCTCCACAAAAATTTCTAAAGTCCTCACCACATTTAAAAAACCATACAAAACCTCATCATCTTCAAACCGGATAACGGTATAACCTAACTCCTTTAATTTATCATCACGAATAACATCCCGTTGCGCCTGTTCTTCATTTTGATGGCTTCGGCCGTCCAATTCAATTACCAATTGCAATTCTTTGCAAAAAAAATCAGCAACGTAATTACCAATTGGTCTTTGTCGTAAAAATGAATAACCACAAAGTCCTTTAGCCCGAAGTAAATTGCTCCAAAGCCTGATTTCTGCCGGTGTAGAATTATTGCGAAGATTGCGGGCTAATCCTTTATTTTGCTTGTTGTAATGATTGTTCAAAATATTTTTATTGGTTTGAAGGGTCATCCCCCTTGCCCCCTTCGAAGGGGGAAGAGGACCAGGGCGTTGATCTTGCAATCGTTGACAAAAATCGAAGTTATAATTTAATCGTCCGTGAATCAAAAAAGAATCATATCCCTGCTGGCTGCCGGAACCGAAATTGTGTGCGAGCTGGGTTTGGAAGCGCAATTGGTTGGCCGCTCGCACGAGTGTGATTATCCCGAAAGTATTTTAAATGTGCCAGTTTGTTCTTCGGCGATGCTTGACCCGGATGCAAACAGCCTGGAAATAGACAAACAGGTAAAAGGCAGCTTAACAGATGCGCTTTCTTTTTATCAGCTTGACCGCGAGTTGATGAAGCAACTCAAACCGGACGTTATCATCACCCAAACACAATGTGAAGTTTGTGCGGTAAGTTTTAACGATGTAAAAAAAGCATTGGAAAACTTGTTGGATCACCCCGTGCAAATTATCTCGTTGGAACCCAATAATTTGGATGCTGTTTTTACCGATATAAAATTAGTGTCCCAGGTTTTGGGCGTGCCGGAAAGGGGTGAATATCTTGCGGAACGGATGCAGGAAAGGATGGAACTGATTAGGCACAAGCTCAAATTTATCAACCAAAAGCCAACTGTAGCTTGTATCGAATGGAT
>NZ_CALMAT010000004.1:7193-11374 GCF_937859865.1 uncultured Mucilaginibacter sp. | reverse complement strand
GATAGTTTTTGTACGGCCTGCAGTTTGATTGCCCAGGTTTTCCTCGCTCGAAAAGTATTGGAAAACTGGTTGATATGGGTTTTTGTTGATGTGATTTATGTGATCGTTTATACGGCTAAAAATCTGCATTTAACCGCCGGCATGTACGCGTTGTATTTAATTATTGCGGCGTTAGGTTACCGGGATTGGCGGCGAGATTACCGGTTGCCATAGAGACGTTGCATGCAACGTCTCTACAATTTTATCGGAATGACAGAATTTCAACCTTAACAATGAACCCAAAAATCATCAAAATAGCAATCGTCGGCCCGGAATCCACCGGAAAATCTACAATGTCTAAATACCTGGCCGATTATTACCAAACCATTTGGGTACCCGAATTTGCACGCGGCTACTGCGAAAACTTAACGGGAGATTGCACTTTGCAGGATGAAATCAACATGTTTTACGGACAGTTGGCGCTGGAGAAAGAACTGCTGCCAAAAGCCAACCGACTGCTCATTTGCGACACTACTTTTATCACCATAAAAATTTGGAGCGATGCCTTGTTTGATGGTACGCCGCAGGAAGTGCTGGACGAATTGCCCAAACACCAGTACGATTTTTATTTATTGCTGGATATTGATATGCCCTGGCAGGATGATCCGTTGCGCAACTTCCCAACGCAGCGCGAACATTTTATGCAGGTTTGGCACCAGGAATTAAAAGCGTTGAATGCCAATTATAAAGTAGTTTCCGGGATTGGGGAAGCGCGTTTTCAAAATGCAGTAAAAGCCATTGATGCCTTTACCGCAAAATTAAATCTTTCAGCTTAATGGCTGGTTTTGGTGGTATCGCTGCCGGAAGAATTTCCCGCGGCACTTGTGCCCGTTGTGCCTGAGGAGCCTTTGATCGCTTGCGTAGTATCGCCAGCGCCAGAACTGCCTGCCGAACCGGAATCTGCCACGGCATTGCCTGTTTTTGCAGTATTGCTGTTGCAGGCAGATAAAGCCAGTCCGGCAAAAATGGCAATCATAAAACTTATCTTTTTCATCTTGAAATTGTTTACTCAATAAGCGGCAGCCAATCTTTTTGTTTTTCCAAAAAGCTTGGCAATGCTTCTTTTACCCCTATATTTTAGATAATGCTTTTTACCACGCCGCCATCAACGCGAATGGCCGAACCATTGGTTCCGGCAGCCAGCGGACTGGCGATGTAACAAACCATATTGGCAATTTCCTGCGGAGAAATAAAGCGTTGCAGGATAGAGCTTGGGCGCATTTCCTTAAAAAACTCATCTTCTACCTGGTCCTTGCTTTTGTTTTGTTTCGCAGCCAAACCCTCAATAAAACTGCCAACGCCTTCTGATAAAGTTGGGCCTGGAAGAACGGAATTAACGGTAACGTTGGTATGTTTGGTTAATTCGGCCAAACCGCGCGAAACAGCTAATTGTGCAGTTTTGGTCATGCCGTAATGAATCATTTCTTCCGGAATGTTGATGGCAGATTCGCTCGAAATAAAAATAATACGTCCCCAGTTTTTATCCAGCATTTTTTTAAGGTAAGCGCGCGATAAACGGATGCCGCTCATCACGTTCACTTCAAAAAATTGCAGCCAGTCTTCATCTGCAATTTCATCAAAATGTTTTGGTTCAAAAATCCCTACATTATTTATCAAAATATCAATTTCAGGGATTGCCGCAATCAGGTTTTCTACTTCTTCCGGTTTAGAAAAATCGGCTGCAACACCTTTAATATTTGTGCTGCCGGTTTCCTCCTTTAATTTTTTAACAGCTTCGTTTACACGTTCTGTCGTGCGGCCGTTCAAATAAACATGCACACCTTCTGTAGCCAAAGTTTTGGCAATGGCATAACCAATCCCGGCGGTCGAGCCGGTTATCAAGGCAGTTTTATCTTTCAGTTGAAAATCCATTAATCCAAAATTTTTATCGGTAAAAACAGTAATACCGTTGAAACTAGGAACAAAATCCAACGTTAAAAGATTTGCATCAACTTTAAAACCACGCTTAAAAATAGGTGCTAAAAGAAGTATTTACTTTTTGATGGCTTTTACCAAATCTTCCACTTCCGGTATTTTCGGGAAAACTTTAACCAACTGGTGGCTTTTATCATAAATAGCTTCGTAAGGCGTGGTAGATACCTGATAAAACCTTTGCACTAAATAGGTATAACCTTCTGTTCCGATGGTAATGTTTGGATATTTTTTCAGCCCGTAATCCTTTACAAATTTGGTCATCGCTTTAAACTGGCGTTGCGGGTCAACAAACGTGATCATTACAATTTGTGTGTTGCCAAACTCTTTGATATGCTTGGTCAGTTGTTCTGTTAAGTGCTGGCAATGCGGACAATCAGGCGCAAAATAAATCAGCATCACCGGAATATTTTTTTTGAGGTTTGCCGGTGTAGCGTAAGTGCTGTCGGTTGTTAAAATTTTATAAGGCGGGATGTTTTTATTGGCCGGGCCATCTTGCGAACAAGCGGAAAAAGTAATGCCAATAAACAATAAAAACAGGTACAAGGGTTTCATGCGGATGCTTCTTTTAGGGCAATAAAATTATTCAATAATACTTAATTGGGTGATGATGTCATCTTCGGTAATTGGAAACGGTTTTTTGTGGCGGATCGTTTGGTGCACGGCATCAAAAATACCCATAAAATTACCTTTCAGCGAAGGAACCCATTCGGTTTCCATTTTTTCGGTTTCAGGGTTAATGTAGGTCAGCTCGCCTTGCATGCCTTCTTCCTCCACACCAAAACCAACAGCCAGCGGAGACATGCCTTGGTCTAACTGCGCTTCCTGCGTGTCCGACCGTTGTTTAATAAAACTGCCGCGCGAACCGTGCAGCACAAAACCGGGCAAAGCTTTGGCCACCAACATGCTGGCGTATAAAAATACGTTCATGCCTTCTGCATATTTTAGGTGGAGAAAGGCATAATCGGGTACTTCTGTTTTCAGCCGGAAGTTGCCCAGCGTTTTGGTGAAGCTTAGCGGTTTGCCAAACAAATCGAGCGTTTGGTCAATTAAATGCGGGCCTAAATCATACAACAATCCGCTGGCTGGCATCGGTGTTTCTTTAAATACTTTTGGCCCGATTTCTGGCCGCCAGCGGTCGTACCGAAAATGTACTTCCACTATTTTGCCTAATTTTCCGGTTTCAAGCACTTGTTTTACGGCCATCACATCGCTGTCCCAGCGGCGGTTTTGGTAAACTAAAACTTCCCGGTTTACTTCCCGGCCTAAATCAAACAAAACTTTGGCTTCTGCGGATGTTGGTGCAATTGGTTTTTCAATCAATACATGTTTGCCGGCTTGCAATGCTGCTTTTGCATGGTCAAAATGGGCGAAGTTGGGTGTATTTACCACAATCAATTCTAAAGTTGGATCATTGATCAGTTCGTCAATTGTATCGTAGCTTTTAATTTCCGGGTAAAATTGCCGTGCTTTTTTGGTGTTTCTTTCTACAATGGCATCCAGGCTAAAAGCCGGATTTGCATTTAAAAAAGGTGCATGAAATATTCTACCAGACATGCCGAAAGCCAGTAAGCCGGTTTTTATGGGTTGGTCCATTTTAATAAACTTGTTTTTTATTGAATACTTCTTTTATGGTATAAAATTTAAGGTCATCCCCCTAACCCCCTTCAAAGGGGGAAGCCTATCGCCGACCTTACTAAACATTTGAAAAGTACACGCCAGAAAGATATACGCCCTGTTTCCCCCTTTGAAGGGGGTTAGGGGGATGAATTGGCTTCTTGTCATTATCTACTCTCTTCATTAAAAATCAATAAATTTCCTGCTAAAAAATACTTCTCACCGCGCCGCCATCAACCTGAATGGTAGTCCCGGTAATGTACGATGCTTTTTCGGAAGCTAAAAAAGTAATCAATGCGGCCAGTTCTTCCGGTTTGCCGATGCGCCGCAACGGGATATTTTTCGCCCTTTCTTTTAACGCTTCTTCCTCGGCCATTCCCGCAGCTAACTGTTGTGTAATGCTGGTTGTTCGAACGCGGTCGGTCAAAATCAAGCCCGGGCAAACATTGTTCACCGTAATCTGGTCCGGTCCAGCTTCGTCGGCCAGCATTTTGGCCATGCCGATAACGCCCATTCGGATGCTGGTTGAAAGGACCGAATTTTCCAGAACAGATTTAACAGAAAGACTGGTAATATTGATGATCCGCCCGCTT
>NZ_CALMAT010000004.1:0-7183 GCF_937859865.1 uncultured Mucilaginibacter sp. | reverse complement strand
GTACTTAATAAATTCAGTTCAAAAGCGGCTTGCCAGTGGCTTTCATCAAAACTTTCGAAAGGGCCAAAAGGCGGGCCGCCGGCATTGTTCACCAAAATATCAATTTGCCCAAAATGTTGGATGGTTTCTGCAATAAAGTTTTCGCATTGTTGCACATTAGTTACATCAACCGGAACGGCAATTACTTCCGATCCTGTTTTTTGGCTGATTTGTGATGCTGTTTTTACCAGCTCTTTTTCATCGCGCGAGCCAATAACAACCTTTGCGCCTTCTGCTGCCAATGCTTCTGCGGCTGCGCGGCCCAAACCTTTGCTGGCTGCCAAAACAACGGCTACTTTATTGCTTAACCCTAAATCCATAAAAATAAATTAAACCGAATTTTAACAACTGCTGCAAATTTTGTTTTAATGGCCAAACATGCCCGAAATAATGTTGATGCTTAAAGCTACAATTGCGGTGTTAAAAACAAAAGACAAAATGCCCTGCAGCCATGCCAACCGGCGGATTTTGCGCGAACTGATCTCGACATCAGACACTTGGAAAGTCATGCCGATCACAAAGGAGAAATAAACAAAATCCATAAAATCAGGGTGGGGTTCTTTCGGAAATTCCAGGCCGTAGCCATATTCGCCTTCTTCGTTTTTGGTAGAATAAAAAATATGGGCATACCGCATGGTAAAAATGGTATGCGTAAGCCACCAGGAAATAGCTACCGAAGTAATAGAAAGGAGGACATGGGTTATTGTTTGTTCTTTGGACAGCCCTTTTAAAGATTGTAAAAGAAAAACTACGGCAAACAGGCTGGCAAACGCAGAACCAATGATAAAAAGAAAGATAAAAGTTACACTGGAATCTTCCAGGCTGGCTACTTTGCGCACAAGGCTGGGGTGCATTGAAAGGATGGAAATCCAGCTCATCACCAAAATACTGGAAGCATAGTTGATCCAAGTAAGCATGATGTTAATGGACAAAGGTTGTTTCCGCGTTAAAAAATAAGTAAGCAAAGCAACCGCCAGTGCAATGTATTGCCGGTGCTGCGAATCCAGGTATTTAAACTTCTTCTCGGTCATGGTGTATTTTTTTCGGTCTAAATTTAAAAAGGAATACCAGGAAACCATGTAAAATTTATGTGCATAAAAGAAGCATGGCTAAGCAGCAGCTTTTCTTCTGCGCCGGTTCCAGATATGCAGGATGGATTGTGTCGGGATTTCATCGCCCAGTAATTTCCCCCAGGGCTTCAGGTCGTCAATCCGGTCGAAAACAATTTTTAAAACGGCCACCATCGGGATGGAAAGGAACATGCCGGCAACGCCCCACAATGCGCCAACCAGCAATACTACAATAATGGAAACCAGGGCATTGATCTGTACTTTGGAAGATACAATCCTGGGCACCAAAATATTGTTATCAATAAACTGGATAACGGAGTAAGCGATAATAATGCCTATTTGTGTGCTGTAGCCATCTTTTGTTACCGTTGCAATCAACAGCGGAAGTATGATGGCGATGATGCCGCCAATAAAAGGCACCATATTTAAAATCGCACCGATAACGCCAATCAGCAAAGCATATTTTACGCCCAAAATAAACAAAGCAGCGGAATTAAGAACGGCTACAATGGCCGCTTCGATCAACAAGCCAACAATATAACTCTGGATAGCCATTTTAGTCTGGTTTAAAATTGCAGCTACACGTTCTGAATTTTCTTCGGAGAAAACCTCGTACAAAAAATTCAGGATCAGCTCTTTGTACAGCAGCAGTAAAAAAATATAAACCGGTATTAAAAAAAGCACGCTAAACAGGCCAAACAAACTGCCGATGGTTTGGCCAACCAAGCCTTTGCTGTTGTTGGCCGCTTCGTTTAGCATTTCCATCTGTTTTTGGATGCTGAGGCCGAAAGTATGTTGCACCCAAGCTTCTACTTCAACCACAATTTGTGCGCCTTTTGCTTTTAAAGCAGGAAAAGTATCGCCAAACTGGATCATCTGCGAGGAAAGGAAATAAAGCACGGCAAACAGCAAAACGATCATGGCAAGCAGCGTTAAGCTGACGGCAAGTACTTTTGGCACTTTCCATATCCTTAATTTTGTGTAAAACGGATTAAGCAGAATGGCCAGTAAAACGGAAAAGCCCATGGGCACCAGGAAATCGGCCAGCATATAAAGCACCAGTACAACCAGCGAGATGCCAAACAGGATGACGGTTGCTTTAAGGTAAAATGGGTATTGTTTTAAGAGCATAAATTCAGGTTGTCACCTCAGCGCGTTTGGTTAGAAACAGCAATTGATGGTGGTTGTTATCGAAATCCAATCAAATCCTTAACCCAAATAGCTGTATAAGGTTTAAGTTTTATGCCGGTAAAAGAAGCATTGCGCTTTGTAATTAATCTACCGAAACCGTTAGCCCTTCCTGTTGCAAAATTTTGCGGTACACTTCTACTTCCGTAAACGAGCCTTCCAAAATGGCGCATTTGCCTTTGGTATGCACTTCCCAGGCAATTTTTTCTGCCTGGCCGTCGGTATAGTCCAAGTATTTCATCAGGCAGTAAATGACGTGTTCAAAGGAGTTTACCTCATCGTTCCACAATATCAAACGGTGGCTTTCTTTCAAGCCCGCCAATACTTCTTCCAGTGTGAAGCTTTCTTCTTTAACCTCTGTTGACATAAAAGCAAATTTAATGAAACGATCAGGAAGCTGGGCTTTAAAATTGAAATTTAAAATCACGTTAAAACCTGGGCCTGCTTAAATTTATACCGGAAGAAAAGTAGATGCTTCTTTTACCAGTATAAATTAGTTGTAGTAAAAAGACAAGTTTTGTTTTTCTTTCGGTGGCAGGGGCGTCTGCAAGGTATGCGCCCAGGAGCGTAGGGCTGAATGCCGCCCGGAGGCGATCCGGCATTCTTGACTTTTTGGTTCTTTTGTGTCAAGACAAAAGAACGTAAAAATAGGGCAAAGACCCGTTACACATCATTCAAACAAACCTTTGTTTACTTGTATTTAACGTTCTTTTTGCTTGAACAAAAAGAACCAAAAATTCAAGACAAACCCGATCCCTCCGGGCGTTTTGTCGGGCCTTTCCGCGCCTGGGCGGAGACCTGCCGCTTTGGAACATCCAACGATATCTTTATCTTTGCTGTTGAAAGATTTTTTCAGATGCTTCTTTTATCCGTATAAATTAGGTGGGCAGCTAAACCGTTTGTTAAAAAAACGTTCTAACGAAAAACTTCTTATTTTACGGCCCATGAAAACATTTCCTTATTTCCTGTCGTCTGCTTTGTTATCATTGCTGGGCTTGCAGGTTTGCGCACAATCCAAATCCAACTTAAAAACACTCAAAGTACCGCCGCACCCCATTACGGTTGATGGCAGTTTGAAAGATTGGGGCGACAGCCTGAACTATACCAGCGAAGCCAAGCACATCAATTACGGTTTGGCAAGCGATAAGGAAAATTTGTATTTTGCCATCCGCATACAAGACCGCGCGCAGCAAGGCCAGGCCATGCGCAACGGCATTACGCTTTCCTTTAACCCCGAAGGCAAGAAAAAGGAAACGTACAGCCTGACTTTCCCTTCGCCAGACCAGGACGAGAACAGCATTTTTATCATGCCAAAAGCAGACAATGCCGTTACCCAGCAACAGTTGAAGCAGGAAGACCAGGAAGAACGCCGCAAAGCCGAGCTGCTAAAGCTGCGCGACATTGATGTAAAAGGTTTTAAGGATATCGAGACCGACCATATCAGCACGGCCAATACTTATGGCATAAAAACAGTATTGAATTTTGACGAACAAGGCGCGCTGATTTACGAAGCAGCTATCCCGATAAAAATGCTGCATACCGACAACAGCAACAACAAGCCCTGGACGTTTGACATCAAGATCAACAGTTTTACGGCGGCTAAAGGCAGCCATGATGGCTTAACACCGGCCGGAAATGCAGGAGGGATGGGCGGCATGGGCGGCGGCGGAATGCGTGGCGGCATGGGAGGAATGGGCGGCGGCGGCCGGAGAGGCGGTGGCCAGGGCGGTGGTGGTATGCGCGGCGGCCAGGGCAGTTACAGCGGCGGCAGCGATCAGGGAAAAACGATAGAGATCAAGGATAAATTTGCCTGGTAAAAACAGTATCGGGCGGCTTGAGCAGCTTGTTTTTTCGGCCAGTTGACCACCTCAACAATTATTTTTGATGTTGTGGTTTTCCTTGTACCTTCATCGGTGCCGTTTACGTTTTAATTAGCCGTAACTATTTAGTTTTATGGATTTAAGGGAAATAACAGACAGAATTATCAATGGCGATTTAAAATCGTTTGTAAGTTCGGGCAACAAAACGGATATTCATCCTTCAGACGTTGCCCGCATACTCAATACGCTTCCTGCCGATACGGCTATCCAGTCATTTGGCACTTTTCCCGAGAAAAAGAAAATTATCTTATTTGCTTACGTCGGCCATTTTCTGCAAAAAAAGATCATCGAATCGCTTCCCAAAGAAAAAGCTTCCCGCATCCTTGACCATTTAAGTTCGACCGACCGGTATTCGTTTTTTACCTCGTTAACCGCTTTTGAGCGTTCTAAATACCTCGACTATCTAAACGATAACAATAAAAAAGCCACACTGGACATGCTGGGCTATCCGCGCCAAAGCGTTGCCAGGCTGGTCAATACTCAATTTGCAACCATCAAAGAAGAAATGACCATTGCCGATGCCAACGAGCATCTGCGCAAAAACCATGCTGACTCGGATATTGCCAACGTTATTTATGTGGTAGATAATCAGGGGAAGCTGCTGGACGATATACCGGTGCGGCGGTTGGTGCTGAACGAACCTTCAAAAAAGATCCATGATATTATGGACGGCGTTTGCATCAAACTGAACATCGAAGAAAGCACAGACGAAGCAATAGCCAAATTTAAAGAATACGACCGCACGGTGCTGCCTGTTGTTAATGCAGATGATTTGCTGTTGGGCGTTATCACCGTTGATGATGTAATTGATGTGGCCGAGCAGCGCAATACCCGGGAAATGCAAAAGTTTGGCGGGGTAGAATCGTTGGAATATCCATACGTCAACACGCCCGTAGTATCGCTGATAAAAAAACGTGCCGGCTGGCTCATCATTTTGTTTTTGAGCGAGATGCTTACAGCCACGGCGATGGGTTATTTTGAAGGCGAAATTGCCAAAGCTGTAGTGCTGGCGCTGTTTGTTCCGCTGGTGATTTCGAGCGGCGGCAACAGCGGTTCGCAGGCGGCAACTTTAATTATTCGCGCTATGGCCGTAAAAGAACTGAGCGTAAAAGACTGGTGGTACGTAATGAAGCGGGAAATACTTTCGGGCGCTTGTTTGGGTTCTATCCTCGGCACCATCGGTTTTTTAAGGATTACTTTGTGGCAGTATTTGCACTGGTATGATTATGGTGCCCACTGGGTTTTAATGGCCATCACCATATTTTTCTCTTTGATCGGTATTGTTTTGTGGGGGACTTTAAGCGGTTCGATGATCCCCATTGTTTTAAAAAGGTGCAAACTCGATCCTGCTACTTCATCCGCACCATTTGTAGCTACTTTGGTGGATGTAACCGGGCTGATCATTTATTTTAGCATTGCCGCAATTATGCTGAAAGGGACATTGCTGTAAATACAAGTTAAAAAACTTTTAAAATTTGAAGTGCGGCCCTGCTGCTTTTTTTACCGGTAAAGAATTAACAATGGGACTGTCAAATACTTATAAACCCAAAGCAAAAAACCTCGGAGTACTTCTTTTACGGCATATTTATCAACAAATACTATGCTTTAGGCTTTTATCAAACTTTTTACTACGTGCTGCTAATTGTTAAACGCCAGTCGGAATTACTATCAAAAACTGCAAAATTGCGTAGGTAAAATAGCTTTTTCCTTTAAGTAAACAGCCTTTTCCTTTAACGAATGCGGCGTTTCCTTTAAGTATTTCGCTGTTTCCTTTAAGTATTTTGGCTTTTCCTTTAAGGTTTCTGTTGTTTCCTTCAAGTATTTTGGTGTTTCCTTTAAGTATTCTGGCTTTTCCTTTAATGTTTCTGTTGTTTCCTTTAAGTATTTTACGGTTTCCTTTAAGGTTCCCGGCCTTTCTATTGGAGAATGCGGGTAAGCAATTTGAGGTTTGTGCTTTGCGGTTGTTTACTTAGCTGATTGCTTCAAAGCTTCTGTTTAAAGCAGCGGGATTATTAGGTTTAACATCAGGGAAAATTTAATGATCTTGAGCGTCTTTATAAAAAACTTCTACCGAAGTTGAATAACACGCAATTCTTAAGCTTTTTTGTTTAAATGTTGATGCTTCTTTTACCGGCTAAATTTTATTTCGTCAGCCGGTACTAAAGCAAAATAGCAAAATCAAAGTTGATATTTAATTCATCAGCCAGTTTTTGCCAAGCCAATGTTATGGACAGCCCTTTTATTAGCTAAAAATATTGAAGTATCAACTTTTTTCATCATCATTTTCTTTCTCATATCCTTCATAATAGTAAGATTGTTCAATCCCCTTAAAAATAATTTCCCGGTTGTTTATATCTTCTGTTAAGTTGGCAACAAGTAACATTCTTAACTCCAGGTCGTTAATTGGGCTGCGTTCCATTGCCTGTAAATAAAGCGTTTTATCTACAAACTGCCAGTTCACTACTTTTTTAAGCCTCTTTTTCAAAAGCATATCCAGCCATATTCGCATTGTCCTGCCGTTGCCTTCCATAAAAGGATGAACTATATTCATTTCCACATACTTTTCAATAATTTCTTCAAAAGTGTTTTCTGGCATTTGTTCCACTTTTTGCAAAATTTCCTTCAAATACAATGCTGTTGCAAATCTGAAACCGTCTTTTGAGATATTTTGAGTACGGACCTTTCCGGCAAAATCATAAAGTCCGTCAAACAAATATTTGTGTATTTGCTGTAATCCTTTGCTTGTTCCTATATCTATTTGGTCTATAGCACCCGTATCAAACAAACTAAAAGCTTTCTCTAAGCTTTTCTTACCGACATTTTTCATTTCGTGTTTAAGCTTTCAGTCGCAATTACAGTTAACGTTCAAGGCTTGGCGAAAAACTGGAATTTGAAACCCGTCAGCCAAAACCAAAGTTAAATTTATAATTAAATGCTGATGCTTCTTTTATCGGGTAAAAATTGGTGTTTTAACTTTTGTTGATAGAATGGTTGGAAATTATTAGT
>NZ_CALMAT010000003.1:14476-74532 GCF_937859865.1 uncultured Mucilaginibacter sp. | reverse complement strand
CGATCAACTTAAAACAGCCTTACAAACTTCGCGCAGCATTGATAAATATGTTCTTTCCCGGTTTAGCAATTCAATTCTAAACCGCGTTGTCAATATCTGTTCGCTGCTTTCATTTCGAAACAAAATTGTTCATGTAACCGGCGATGTACATTACGCTATTTTAGGTGCTTGGTTTAGTCATCGTGTTTTAACGATCCACGATCTGGCCTTTCTGCACCAAAATAATGGCATTAAAAGAAGCATCTTAAAATGGTTTTGGATTGTATTGCCGGTAAAGTTTGCACATCGGGTTACGGTAATTTCGGAAGCAACTAAGGCTGAAGTTTTAAAATATGTGCAAGTTGATCCAACTAAAATCAAAGTAATTCCAAACTTTATTTCGGATACTTTTCGTCCAATTCAAAACCTAAAGTTTAATCAATTCAAACTTAAACTTTTACAAGTTGGCACAGCGTTCAACAAAAATATAGAATGTTTGGCAGAAGCGCTTTTTGGAATTCCTTGTACTTTAACTATTATCGGAAAGTTGGATAAACGGCAAAAAGAAATACTTAACAAGTATCAAATACAAGTTATAAACAAGCTGGATTTAACTGAGCAGGAATTATATTTGGAATATCAAAATGCTGATTTGTTAACTTTCGTTTCAACCGTAGAAGGTTTTGGGTTGCCAATTATTGAAGCCAATGCTTGCGGTTTGGCGGTGGTTACTGCTAATTGTTCATCCATGCCGGAAGTTGCCGGAAACGCTGCTTTGTTGGTTGATCCTTTTGATGTTGATTCAATTAAAAATGGAATCCTAACGTTAATTGGTAATGAAGATTTAAGAAATGAACTCGTTAAAAAAGGCTTTGAAAATGCAAAGCGTTTCTCAAAAGTAAAAGTTGCGGCGCAATACGAATTGCTTTATCAGGAATTGGAAAACGAAAATTAACCAATTAAAGGAAGTAAAACGGAAAGAACTGCTTGCAAGTCCGGCGAATCAAACCATAAAATCTCCTGATCTTTTTTAAACCAGGTGATTTGCCTTTTTGCAAAATGCCGCGTGTTTTGTTTGATCAATGTCAATGCTTCTTTTACCGGTGTTTTTTTATTAAAAGCATCAAAAATTTCTTTGTAACCAACCGTATTTAAAGCATTTAAATGTTGCTGCGGTAACAAATCCGATGCTTCTTTTACCAAGCCGTTTTTAACCATTTCATCAACACGGTTATTAATGCGCTCATATAAAATCGCTCTTTCCGGGTTGATACCTATTTTGATAATTTTAAAATCTCGTTCCTTCTTGGTTTTGGTAAGGAAAGAAGAAAATGGTTTTCCGGTGGAAGCAGAAATTTCCAAAGCACGGATGATGCGCTGTGGGTTTTGCAGGTCAACTTGTTCATAATATTCGGGATCGAGAATTTTCAACTGGTTTTGCAAATATTCCAAACCAAACTCCTGATAAGCTTGGTTCCAATGTTCCCTTTCCTGCGGTTCGGCATTGGGCAAATCATCAAAACCCTGATAAATGGCCTGCAAATACAAACCGGAACCACCAACCATCAGCACAATTTTGTGTTGCTGAAATAGTTCTTCCAGCTTTGTTAACGCTGCTTTTTCAAAATCGGCAACAGAAAAATTTTCGGTGATGGAATGCGAATTAATAAAATGATGCGGAACCGCAGCCAATTCTTCGGTGGATGGTTTTGCTGTTCCGATTTCCGTTTCGCGATAAAATTGCCTCGAATCCGCTGAAATAATTTCTGTTTGAAAATACTTTGCCAACTCGATTGCCAAAGTAGTTTTTCCGGCTGCCGTTGGCCCGCAAACTGAAATTAAAATGTATTTTGCCTTTACCAAGGCTTTTTGTTTACCAATTTTTGCACAGTAAAAGAAGCATCAGGTTTAATAATCTTCTTTTGCACCGTGTTCTTCGTCTTCAATGTGTCCATTGTCAGCAAATTCGTCATCGGCAAACTCGTCTTCCGCTTCTTCCTCGTCTACAGCCGGCACATCGTCCACTTCGTCCAGTTCGGTAAAATCGTGGCCGTCTTCCGGGTTTAAACCTTCTTCATGCAAAAAGTCGAAATCCTCGGCATCGCCATCAGCAACCGGAACGGCAGCTACGGCGCCAAATGGTTTTGGCGCATCGCCCGCAGAACGCACAATTTGCGGGTAAACTTTTCCGGTCGTATCATCCAACAGTATTTTTATCAACTCGACATGAAAATCATACGGCCGATCGAAATTGTAGGTGTAGTAAAATTTTTGGTGAGGGTCATCAATAAAGCTGCTTAGTTTAGAGTTTTCCATCAAAGCAACACCGCGGTCAATTTTTTTGGCAGAAGGCATAAACGCAATCTCATCGCTTTTGATCCAATGATCGTTGCTAACGTAGAAAGAGGAAGAAGCCTCGGGGTTGTAACCGGTTGACTGCTGGATAATGCGGTGTAAATCTTCAAATGTTTGTTTAGATTGAATTTCAACTTCTCTGACAACGTCATCGTAATCTTCAAAACTCACTTTAAACCTGTAAACTGCCATTCCTGATATTTTTTATAATGATTAATCGTTCGTTAATTTAAAATTTTTGCTACAACTTTTAAGCCAATATCTTCCCCTTTTTTAATCATCAGTTTTAAAGCTTCGGGCCGGGAGTTAAAAATTTCGCCTTCCAAAATCGCATCGCGTATGCTGCTTTTAATGATGCCAACTTCCCTTCCGGCCTTAATGCCAAAGGTTTCCATAATATCTTCGCCGCTAACAGGCGGTTGCCAGTTGCGGATGCGATCGCGCTCTTCCACATCTTTCAATTTCTGCTTAACGCGTTCAAAATTGTTGCGGTATTTTTTTACTTTATACTCATTTTTAGTGGTAACATCGGCGTTGCAAAGCAGCATCAAGCCTTCAATGTCATCGCCTGCATCAAAAAGTAAACGCCGCACCGCCGAATCCGTTACAATTTCTTGCGCCAAAACAATGGGGCGCATGTGCAACTGTACTAATTTCTGCACTAATTTTAACTTTTCGTTGAGCGGAAGTTTTAACTGGGCAAATATTTTTGGCACCATCCGCGCACCTTTATCTTCGTGGCCGTGAAAAGTCCAGCCGTGGCCAGGCTCAAAACGTTTGGTTGCTGGTTTGGCAATATCGTGCAAAATTGCAGCCCAACGCAACCACAAATCAGTTGTGTTTTCCGAAATATTATCCAGCACTTGCAAGGTGTGGTAAAAATTGTCTTTATGGCCTTGTCCGTTCACAATTTCTACGCCTTGCAATACCACCATTTGCGGGAAGATGAGTTGCAGCAATCCGGTATCAAAAAGATAGTTGAAACCAACAGAAGGTTTTGGCGAAGCAATGATTTTGTTCAGTTCGTCTGTAATCCGTTCCTGCGATACAATTTTAATCCGTTCGCGGTTTGTTTTGATCGCTTCCAACGCTGCCGGATCAATGGTAAAACTTAACTGGGCAGCAAAACGGACGGCACGCATCATCCGCAGCGGGTCATCAGAAAAAGTGATTTCAGCATCTAAAGGCGTACGGATCAGCTTGTTTTCCAAATCATTTACACCTTGAAAAGGATCAATCAGCTCGCCAAAATCTTCTTCATTTAAAGCAATGGCCAAAGCGTTGATGGTAAAATCGCGGCGGTTTTGGTCGTCTTCCAAAGTGCCGTCTTCTACAATTGGTTTGCGTGATTCTGCCCGATATGATTCTTTTCGCGCGCCAACAAACTCTAAATCTAAGTTTTTGTATTTCAAACTTGCCGTGCCAAAATTTTTAAAAACCGAAACTTTTACCTTGAGTTTTTGCGCAACTTCTTCGGCAAAAGCGATTCCGTTTCCTAAAACAACAACGTCAATATCAGCAGAAAGGCGTTTCAAAAACAAATCTCGCACGTAGCCGCCGATCACAAATGCTTGAACTTGTTTGCCGGAAGCAACGTTCGAAATAATTTGAAATACCGGATGCTGCAGATGTTGTTTCATCAATTTTGCGTACCAATTTTATATGGATAAAAGAAGCATCAATAGTTTTGCAGATGCTTCTTTTAGCGTGCAAAAATAGTGATTATTACTTTCTGATAAAGCTAAAACGACCGTCGGCTTCCAGTTTCATAATGGTGGATGGTTTTTTTTGCTGCAAGTCGTGCTGTTCTAAATCAACCACATAATCCACACCTTCAATAATTTCGGGAGAAACTTCACTAAAGTTTTTTGGCGATGGTTTGCCGCTGATATTGGCTGAAGTAGAAACCAGCGGTTTGCGCAAACGCTGGATCAATTGCTGGCAAAGTTCGTGCTTTACTACGCGGATGCCAATGCTGCCATCGGCATTGATTAAAGCCGGAGAAATATTTTTGGCACCAGAAAGGATTAACGTGAGCGGATTTTCGGCAAATTCGATCAAATCATAAGCAATATCCGGCACTTCGCGTACATAACTCAAAAGCTTGTTGTCGTTGTCCAGCAAAATGATCATACTTTTGCTTTCTTCGCGCTGCTTCAATTGGTAAATTTTTTTGACGGCTTCGGTATTGGTCGCATCGCAGCCAATTCCCCAAATCGTGTCGGTCGGATAGAGGATGATGCCGCCTTCCTGTACTATTTTTAGTGCTTTGGCAACTTCGTCCCTAAGCATTATTTAATACTTGCAGATACACGTCCATCAAATTTTTTGCAATGTTTTCTTCCCGAAAACGTTTTGCATATTCAAAACCTTGTGCTTTCATTTTTAATCTAAGCTGATCGTTTTGCAAAATCAAATTTACTTTTTCTGCAAGGCCAACTGCGTCGTCCGGATCAACATAAAAGCTATCTGGCCCGCCGGCTTCTTCCAAACAAGAACCTGTTGCCGCAACAACTGGTGTGCCCGAAGTTAAAGCTTCCAAAACCGGGATACCAAAACCTTCGTAACGTGAGGGATAAACAAAAACCTGTGCGAGATGATAGATAGATGGCAAATCGTAAAAAGAAATGTTTTTTAAAAAAATGACGCGCTTTTGCAATGCTTCTTTTACCACCAGTTTTTTGACCTTTTCGGCATATTCGGTTTCGCGCCCGATAACAACCAAAGAAACATCAGCCGGAATATTTTTTAAAGCTTTTACCACCAGCAGCAGGTTTTTTCGGGTTTCTATCGTGCCAACGTTCAATATAAATTTTTGCGGAAGCTGATACCGTTTTTGGACTGATTGTTTTAGCGCATCAACTTCTTTTAGCGTGAAATCTGAATTCCATCCTTGATAAACAACTTTTATTTTTTCAGGGTTGATGTTGAAAAAACTGATTAAATCTGCTTTGGTTTGTTCGCTTACGGCAATCACCAAATCCGCATTTTCACAGGCATTCCTGGCTTTCCATTCATAAATTTTCCGGTCAATCCAGTCAAAGTATTTTGGATATTTCAGATAGATCAAATCGTGGATGGTAACTACTGTTTTTATACCACTTTTTTTGATACCGATCGGCAGCTCCTGGCTCAAACCGTGGTAAAGCTGAATTTTATCGCGCTTTAAATCTTTGATAATGCCTTTACTTCGCCAAAAAGATTTAAAAATTGCGATAGCAGGCGTTTTAACTTGTATGTTATTTAAGCTAAACAAAAATAACGGCCTTGTTTCTTCCCCAACTGTTGGCGTGTATAAAAAATATTCGTTTTGCAGAACATGCCTTGCCAAAGCCCGAATTGTTGTCCGGCTGTAGTTGCCCAATCCGGTTTTATTTAAAAAAGCACGTTTGGCATCGAAAGCGATTTTAAGAAGTTGATTGTTCATGGATAATAGTTCATGGGCTCATGGTTGATAAATTATTGCTGACCTGTCCGCTTTTACTATCTATTAACTATTATCCATGAACCTAAAAAACTAAACGGCTACATTATGCTCTCTTAAAGCATTGTTTAACGATGTTTTTTTGTCGGTTGATTCTTTTCTGCGGCCAATAATCAACGCACAAGGAACCTGGTATTCTCCCGCAGGAAATTTTTTAGTGTAAGAACCAGGGATCACAACCGAACGTGCCGGCACAAAGCTTTTATATTCTGTCGGTGTTTCTTTGGTTACATCAATAATTTTGGTGGAAGCTGTTAAAACCACGTTGGCGCCTAAAACAACTTCGTGTTCCAGATGTACGCCTTCCACTACAATGGCGCGCGAACCGATGAAACAATTGTCTTCGATAATTACCGGCGCTGCCTGAACCGGTTCCAGCACGCCGCCAATGCCAACGCCGCCGCTTAAATGCACGTTTTTGCCAATTTGAGCGCAAGAACCAACGGTTGCCCAGGTATCTACCATCGTACCTTCATCCACATAAGCGCCAATGTTGACGTAAGAAGGCATCATAATAACACCTTTGGCCAAGTAAGCGCCATAACGGGCAATGCCATGCGGAACGACACGGACACCAGTTTCTTTGTAATTGGTTTTAAGTTTCATTTTATCGTGGAACACAAACGGTCCAACTTTTATTTCGGCCATATCGCGGATCGGAAAATATAGGATCACTGCTTTTTTGATCCAATCATTGATGTGCCAGCGGCCGGTTATCATTTCGGCTACGCGCAGTTTTCCTTTGTCCAAATCGTCAATCACATCTTCAATAGCCGTAATATGTTCTTTGGATTCCAGTAAAGTACGGTCAATCCAGGCATCTTCGATCAGTTTCTTTACATCATTATACATCTCGGTATCAAGCTTAATTTTTGTTGTAGAATTTTGAGTTTAATTTTACCAATGGCACAAGCAGCATAAGTTGCGCTTTGGCAAACATAACAAAAATTGAGGTTTTAAAACCGGCAAGCAGGCACAATCTGTTTAAACTGAAATGGCGATGGCCTTGTGTTTGGAACAGGTTGTTTTTAGAAATAAACTAAGAGCTTGTTTAAATTTTGTTAACCTTATTTTATTTGCCATGCTTCTTTTACCACATAAAATTCATTGTCTTTTTGTGGTTTTTGTACCCTTAAAATATTCGGGCACACCAAATTTATAGGCATAAAAGAAGCATTGTAAAATTTTATGATATAAATTTAAACAGGCTCTAAGGCCAAAAAACTTTCGTGCGCTAAATACATTTATTAATTAATGACAAAAGCGACGGATCTAAACGCGAGCTTTTCTCCGCCGGTACACTAACCCCGTTCTTTTTATAGATTTTGTAATTGTCTTCGTCATCAATCAATACATCAGCTTCAATGCTCATGTCATCTTTTTCAACTTCGTTTAAAACTGATATTTTAATCAGTTCGTCATTGTAGGTAAAAACAGAATTTTTCATAAAATAAAAAAGTAAATGCGGTTTTACGTATAATTGGTTTCGGTAGAAAATAAAGGCGTATAATTTGGTATAAAAGTATCAAACACGCTTTTATTTTAAAAGTTTATTAAAACTGTAAAAGAAATGTTGCGCTAAATTACACATTTAATAAAATTTATCTTTATCAATGCTTCCGATCGCGTCTTTAAATGTTGTTCGTTTCTACGGAAATTGTATTAATGCGTATGAAGGCAGCTAATTCTAAACTGATCTAAACAATAAATCAGTTTTAGCATTGTTAATCTTGAAGTATGGCAGAAAAAGAGAAGTTACGGATTGATAAATATTTATGGGCCATCCGGATATTTAAAACACGAACCATGGCCGCAGATGCGTGTAAAGCCGGCAAAGTAAAGCTGGATGGTCAAAATATAAAACCATCGCACGAAGTGAAGGTTGGAGAAACCTACCAGGTAAGTAAAGGCATAGAAAAGAAAGTTTTAAAAGTTACTGGTTTGCTGGAAAACCGTTCAGACGCGAAAACCGCTGTTCAGTTTTATGAAGACCAAACGCCGGTAGAACAAACGTATGGCTATAAATCTGTTTTTCAATCGCCAATGATTCGGCGCGACCAAGGCGCAGGCCGGCCCACAAAAAAAGACCGCCGCGATATTGACGACCTTCAGGATGGTTTTTTTGATAAACCTTGATTTTAACCAATGCTTCTTTTATCGTATAAAAATTGATGAATGATTTTATGCCGGTAAAAGAAGTATTAATAATGGATATTCAAATCTGATGCTGTCCATTTTTTAAAAGCGCCCAAAGCTTCGTCTCGAAGCAATTGTACCGCCGGAAGTTTCCGTTCGGATAATGGCCGGTCAATTTCATCGTAAATAAACTGGTCATCAAATGCTATTGCTGCTGCATCTGCTTTGGTATTGGCGTAATAAATGGCATCTAAATGTGCCCAATAAATGGCGCCAAGGCACATCGGGCAAGGCTCACAACTGGTATAAATAACGCAGCCTTCCAGATTGTGCGTGTCCAACTCTTTGCAAGCCAAACGAATGGCCGAAACTTCGGCATGTGCCGTTGGGTCTTTTTGCGGAACTACTTTGTTCGCACTTCGCGCAACCACCATTCCGTCTTTCACAATCACGGCACCAAACGGGCCGCCTTGCCGCTGTTCTACGTTTTGCTCGGAAAGCTGAATGGCCATCCGCATAAACTTTTCATGGTTTTGTTGCCCGTCCACTATTTTTACACATTAAAAAACCCCGGTTTGGCCGGGGTTTTTGTACTTAAATTTTTTGATTGGTATAATTACTTTTTGTCTTTTTTGTAGTTCTCGTTCAAAATTTTCACAACATCATTAGTTACGTTTAAGCTTTCATCGCCAAACAAAACAGTTGGGTTGGCTTTAGAATAAGTTAAAATCAGTTTATAGCCTTTGTCTTTGGCGTAACCTTTTAAAAAGTCGGCAATTTTATCGTACAATTTTGCATTTTCTGCCGCTTGTTCCTGCTGGATTTGTGCGCTTGCATTTTGGTTATACGTTTGCAGTTCCTGCTGTTTACGCGCTAAACGTTGTTCGGTTGCGGCACGTTGGTCGGCACTTAAAGTAGCAGCGCCTTTTTGATATTCGGCCACTTCACGCTGAAACGCCTGCCCTTTAGAAGAAACATCAACCTGCGCTTTTTTGCCTTTGTCTTCCAGGCGGTTGCTCATATCTTTAAAATAATCGTATTTGTTCAGCAACGAATCAGAATTTACATACACAATCTCTTGTTTTGCCGATGAAACCGAAGTGGTGTTTTTCTCGGCAGAAACAGTGCTGCTATTGGTTTTTGGCGTTTGGTTACAGGCTGCTGCCATTGCGGATACTGCTATTCCTAATATCAACCGGGATACCGTTATTTTCATGGTTTTTTAAAAAATTTTGACAAAGATAATCTTTCGCTGCAAGTATCCTAATCTTTTAAAAACCAGCTTTCCAAGTACTGCTTTTGTTGGCAAAAAGAGCATTTATATAGGCTAAAAATCGTATCTTTGAAGGTTAATGTTTGATCCAAATTTATGAGTGAAATAAAAGAATTAGTAGAAGACCGGTCCAATTATTCAGCAGATAACATCCAGGTTTTGGAAGGTTTGGAAGCAGTACGGAAACGGCCTTCCATGTATATCGGCGATACCGGCGTAAAAGGTTTGCACCATTTGGTTTATGAAGTGGTTGACAATTCGATTGACGAAGCACTGGCCGGCCATTGCGATACGATAAAAGTAGTGATCCAGGAAGGAAATTCTATTTTGGTAAGTGATAACGGCCGAGGTATCCCAACCGGTTTTCACCAAAAAGAACAACGCTCGGCACTCGAAGTAGT
Organism: uncultured Mucilaginibacter sp.; assembly: GCF_937859865.1. Classification (GTDB taxonomy): domain Bacteria; phylum Bacteroidota; class Bacteroidia; order Sphingobacteriales; family Sphingobacteriaceae; genus Mucilaginibacter_A. Next base: position 64,904 of record NZ_CALMAT010000003.1, on the reverse strand, counting down.
GATGACGGTTCTGCACGCCGGCGGTAAATTTGACAAAGACACTTATAAAGTTTCGGGTGGCTTGCATGGTGTAGGTGTAAGTTGCGTAAATGCACTTTCTACCCATTTAAAAGCCTTGGTTTATCGCGAAGGAAAAGTTTTTACCCAGGAATACGAGCGCGGCAAACCGATGTATCCCGTAAAGGAAATTGGCGAAACGGAGAACCGCGGAACAACAATTATTTTTACGCCCGATCCCGAGATTTTTACTTTATCCACAGAATACAAATACGAAACGATTGCCGGCCGTTTACGCGAACTGGCTTATTTGAATAAAGGAATCCGGCTTTCGATTACCGATGAACGGGAAACTGATGAAACCGGTTTGCACCCTTACGAAGAGTTTTATTCAGAAGGCGGCTTAAAAGAGTTTGTTAAATATTTAGACGGAACGCGAAATTCCATCATTCCCGAACCCATTTATGTAGATGGCAACAAGCAGGGAATCCCGATAGAGTTGGCACTGCAATACAATGATACGTATTCGGAAAATGTACACTCTTACGTCAACAACATCAACACCATTGAAGGCGGAACACACGTTGCGGGATTTAGGATGGGTTTGACCAGGACTTTAAAATCGTATGCGGATAAATCCGGCTTATTAAAAAATGTAAAAATTGATATTACCGGTGATGATTTTCGTGAAGGATTAACGGCCGTAATTTCGGTAAAAGTGCAGGAGCCGCAATTTGAAGGACAAACCAAAACCAAGTTAGGCAATAATGAAGTTAGCGGTGCAGTAAACCAGGCTGTTGGCGAAATCCTGGGAAATTATTTGGAAGAAAACCCGAGGGAAGCACGTTTAATTGTGAACAAAGTAATCATGGCTGCTACGGCCCGTTCTGCTGCCCGAAAAGCACGCGAAATGGTGCAGCGTAAAAACGTGATGAGCGGGACTGGTTTGCCGGGAAAACTGGCCGATTGTGCCGATAGTGATCCGGGAAAGTGCGAGTTGTTTTTGGTGGAGGGCGATTCGGCAGGCGGAACAGCCAAGCAAGGCCGCAACCGCGAATACCAGGCCATACTTCCTTTACGGGGCAAAATCCTGAACGTGGAGAAAGCGATGGAATACAAGATCTACGAAAACGAAGAGATCAAGAACATGTTTACCGCGCTTGGTGTAAGCATCGGTACGCCGGAAGATGACAAAGCGTTGAACATTGTTAAGTTGCGTTACCATAAAATTGTAATCATGACGGATGCCGATGTGGACGGTTCGCATATCACTACCTTAATCCTCACTTTCTTTTTCCGTTACATGAAAGAATTGGTGGAAGCCGGTTACATTTACATTGCCACGCCGCCATTATACCAGGTTAAAAAAGGCAAAGAAGCGCAATATTGCTGGAACGATACGCAACGCGATGCGGCCATCCAACGTTTAAAAGGCGGCGGCAAGGAAGACAGCGTACACGTGCAGCGTTACAAAGGTTTGGGCGAAATGAACGACGTACAATTGTGGGACACCACCATGAACCCAGACACACGCACCTTGCGCCAAGTTACCATTGATAACGCTGCAGCCTGCGATCATACTTTCTCAATGCTGATGGGCGATGAAGTTGCGCCACGACGCGAGTTTATCGAGAAAAATGCGAAGTATGCGAAGATTGATGTGTAAATTATAGTGGTAAAAGAAGTATGAAACCCTGTTCCTTAATTGGAGCAGGGTTTTTTTGTTTGATGTTGAAATTTAGGTGGTAAAAGAAGCATTAAATGAGTTAAAAATTTTTAGTTTAAAAAGACGAATTTGCCAATCGTGAATAGTTATTTTAGTGAAATTTACATAAAGTGAATTGACTGTAAGGCATTCCATACTTTTCAAAACAAGTCTACATTTTTCGTAATTAACTACTGCTTTGTATTGCGTAAAATATCGCCTTGCTAATTGTAATAAAAGAAATAGAATTATCTTAAATTTGTGTTATGGAAACTTTAATTGTCCGTCCAAAAAATCAAAAGCAAATGGCTACAGTTGAAGCTGTTTTAAAGGCTTTAAATGTTGCTTTTCAAAAAGAAGAAAAAACTAAATATAACCCTGAATTTGTTGCCAAAATATTAGAAGGCAGCAAAGAAATAGCAGAAGGTAAAGGAACCAAGATTGCGCTGGAAGATTTATGGAAATAATTTATTCCAGCAGGGCAATTAAAGATTTAGATTTTTGGAATAAATCCGGCAATAAACAAATTCAAAAAAAGATTCACGAACTGATTGCTGATATAATTAAAAATCCTTTCATAGGAATCGGTAAGCCAGAAGCACTAAAGTATGAGCTATCAGGAAAATGGTCGAGGCGAATAAATAATGAACACTGATTAATTTATGAAATATTACCAAGCGGGAACTTTCTATTTTAAGTATCTTATCTTTAAAAGGGCATTATAATGACTGATTATTTGACTGGAAGTTGTAAACAACGTTTTCAGCGTTTAGAACTTCTAAATCCATTATACTTCTTTTATCACCTAAAAACTACTCACTTTTCAAACTCAACTTCCCCTTCTCATAATCAATCACAGCCCTAAATTCCACCAATACATCGCCTCCTAAAACACCTAACACCGGCCCGACGGCTAACTTTTCGTAAGCGATATTAATGGCGGAAAGATCCAAAACAGCAACTTCAATTTCAGGAATGTGAAACTTGCCAATGTAGAAATCAGTAATCGTAGTCATAAAAGATTCCATGTTGTTGGTGCCTAAACCAGTGGTTAAATGGCCGGAATTAATCAGCTCTTTTTCATGTATTTGTTCCAGGAGCAGTGTTTTATCAAAAGCTGTTTTTGATGCGCCAGTATCTAAAACCAATTTAAAAGTTTTGTTAAACACGGTTACATTTACTAGTGCGTGAAAACCGTTTCCGTTCAGATCAATCAATTCCAGGGGGATGCTTTTTTTAGGCATGTAAAATTAGTATCTGCCAAAACTAATACTTAGAATTTTAATTTGAGGGTTAAACCAATATTGGCAATGCTTCTTTTACCGGCATAAAATTATTTCATGCTTGTTAAAAACAACAGTTTTAAAATTCAAGTTATAACAAACAATTAAATCAAATTAAAATGCCGTTTCTAGAATCAAAAAACAATAATGAAACTCCTGTTAAAATTTTTTATCAGGATTTAGGCCAGGGAAAACCAGTTGTGCTGATCCATGGCTGGCCATTAACAAGCGATTCCTGGGAATATCAATTGAACGAGTTGCCTGCACATGGCTTTCGGGTGATTGCTTATGACCGCCGTGGTTTTGGAAAATCTGACAAACCCTGGGGAAATTACGATTACAGCACGTTGGCCAGTGATTTAAAAGCTTTGCTGGACGAGCTTGACCTAAACGAAGTAACTTTAGTTGGTTTTTCAATGGGCGGGGGAGAAGTAATCCGTTATTTAAGTTTGTATGGAAGCGAACGGATTGCAAAAATTGTTTTGGTAAGTTCGATCATTCCGTATTTGCTGAAAACGGATGACAACCCGGAAGGCGTTCCGCAAAAAATGTTTGACGAGTTTGAAACACAGTTGCGCGATGACCGTCCGAAGTTTTTGGCAGCGTTTGGAAAACAGTTTTACAACGACAGTTTATTGAAACCCGTGGTAAGTTCGGAAATGCTGGACTGGACACAAATGCTGGCTTTAACGGGAAGCGGAAAAGCAACGATTGATTGTATGAAAGCTTTTTCTTCAACAGATTTTCGTGCGGAGGTGAGCACTGTTAAAGTGCCAACGCTGATTATTCATGGTGATGATGATCAAACTGTTCCGATTAAAACTTCCGGAGAGCAAGCTTCAAAATTATTACCGGATGCAAAATTTATAATTTATAAAGGCGCACCGCATGGTTTGTTTATCACCGAAAAAGAAAAACTTACGGCTGACTTGGTAGATTTTATTGCCTAATATTCACCAAAAAAGTACCGATAAAAGAAGCATGGCTTAATTTAATTGGCCATGCTTTTTTTATCGGGTAAAATTCAGTTTAGATTAAAACGGATAACCGATAGCCAGGTTGAAAACTGGTTTGTTGGTATTTAAACTACTGTTTATTGAAGTATAAGGTCTCATTACTGGGAAACCTAAATCGGTACGCAACACCAAAACGCTGGCATCAAACCGTAAACCGAAGCCAACATCGGCAGCCAATTGATTTAGAAAATTTTTGCCAAAACTTCCGCCCGGATAATGCGGTTTTGTATTCCAAACATTACCGGCATCGGCAAACAAGGCACCATAAACAATGCTGAATAGTTTTGGCCGGTATTCTAAGTTCCCTTCCAGCTTTATATCGCCTGATTGATCGGCTAAAAATGTATTGTTGTTGCCTACATTTTGAATATACTGCCCTGGGTCAACATTTCCCGGACCAATAGACCTCGCCCTAAACCCGCGCAAACTATTTGGACCGCCAATAAAAAATTGCTGGCTGTAAGGCAAAATGGTGGAGTTGCCATAAGGCAAACCGGCACTTGCTATTAAGCGTGCTGCAATCTGGCTGTTTGTGCTTACTTTATGAAAAAACCTGATCTCGTTTTCCAGCTTAATGTATTGATTGTAAGGCGTATTAAATATCCTTTTTATTTTTCCGCCCAGCGTATCCGCTCCGCTTGCCAAGCCAATAATATTTCCGGAAAAGCTGATGCGGCTGTTATAATAAACGGTATTGGTACGATAAGTTTCGGTGGTGTTGGTGTACGTATAACTGTAAGACGGGCCGAAAGTAAACTGCGGGTCAATAACGTGTCTTAAAGCCGGGTTGCCGGTAACTGCAATATTGTTGGTATAAGCGGTATCTACTTTGGCTGGTTTTACATAAGTAACTGTAATTAAATTTAACTCGTGCGAGCGATGTGTACTTTCTCGCCATTGGTAGCCAAAAGAACCGTTAAAGGAATTTAAATTGTACAAGCCGCTGCGGTTTACAATGGAGTAGCCCACGGAAAAGTTGGTGCGGGGAATATAGGCATTGTCGTTTTTGAAATTGAAAGGGCTGATGAAACGCGGCCAGGACAAAGAGGCTTGAAAACCAACCTGGGACAGGGGATGGCCGCCGCCATATTGCCCGGAAACTTGTGCATCGGTACTTCCAAAAAGGGTCAATGTTAACAGTTCTGCCCCTCTGAAAGTATTTCTGTTGCGGAAGTTTAAGTTGAGTTGCGTGCCGTTATAATTGGCGGATGTAGTTCGGGCCAAAACATCAACTGATAAAGATTTACGCGGAAACTGGGTCAGGAAATAATAAACATTTAACCTCGGCGAATCAGTGGAGACATCTTCAAACCTGTTTTTTACATATTTAAAAGGGCCTAAATTGATAAAACGGCTTAAAGATTTGTTATGGTCCGCACGGTTGTAAACTCCACCCGGCAGCAATTGTACGGTATTTTTGAATACAAAAGGTTTAATGGTTTGCTTTTTTTGTATCACATAATAATTGTTGTACTTAACCGCTTGGTCGAGCATTAAAGATGTGTCTCGTAAAGAATAGTTTGGATAAACGTAAATGTTGTTGATTTTATAAATATTGCGCGCTTTGCCAGGTGTTGTATTTATAACAATGATCGACATATCAACCTGATGGTTGCCTACATCAGTGCTGTCAACTCTTGCTTTCAGGTCCTCCGGGGCAAAATAATAGAAGCCTTTTTCTTTCAAATTGGCATCAATTCTTTCCCGTTCGGCTTTGATCACATCCAGGTTATACTTATCGCCAACTTTTAACAAAGACTGCTTTGCTATTCCTGCAATGGCGGTATCCAAATTGTCTTTTTCTGTTGGAAAACTAAGGGTTTTGATGGTATAGGCCGGGCCAGTGTTTACGGTATAAACCGCAGTGGTTTTTTTTGCTTTACTGATAGTATCGCCTGTGGCCTGAGCCTGGAAATAACCTTCGTTCTGTAAACGGTTAACAATAATATTGGTGTTTTTGGTAAGGTCAACTGCACTTGCCAAAATAGGCGGCTCGCCAAATTTTGTGTTTAAATAATGTTTCAGCCCTTTTTTCTTAGTTGTTCTGGTAATGTTGTAGATGTATAATTTCGGCCTTAAACCGAAAATTGTTGAATTAGGTTTTGGGCGAAGCAAACCTGTTAATTCTCCGGCCAAAGCTTTTTTGTCATTTTTCTTTAAGTCTTTGTTAGTGATATTTACTTTGCCGCCCACATACAGCTTTTGCGCACCGGTTAAGTATTTGGTATTGCTGCAGGCACTTAGAAAAATAGAAATTAACAATAAATATATTAGAGCTCTGGTCATAGGTTTATTTTGAAGTTTGTGCTTTCTTGTCCTTCTTGTCCTGTTTTTGCTGGCGGCGCATTTCTTTAAGCTGTTCTGAAGTTTTAAAGATGTTTTTAAACTGGTTGTAATCAACGGTAAAGGAAAAACCAACGCCTGTTTCTACCACTTGGCCTTGTATTACAATGTATTCGTCTCGGCGGTAAGCTCTTAAAGAGAAGCGGCCGTCTTTGGTTAGTTTGTAGCCTACATTTACGTTACCAGCGATGGTACTGGCTTTTTGTCCGGGCTGGTTTTGCCCTTCCAAATTAAAATTATTGCCAACAGAAACAGACAGGCGGTCATTCAAAAAGCGTTTGGATAAAGCAACGTTTAAATCGGTACGGTTCTGTGCAGTTCCGGTTGAGTAATCTTCTCCGGAAGTCAGGCCAAAGTTTAAATCAACACCGGCTATTGAGTTTCCAACCAGCTTGTTCAACTGATCTGACAACAAACCGCTGACACTGTTCCGCACAATACCTTCCACACCACTGCTTCCGCCCGAACTTTGCAATGGGTTATCACCAATAAAGTGTCCTAAAACAAGCACGCCCAAAACCTGCTTGTTCAACTCGTTCGGGTCTTGTCTGATTTGTGCCAAACGCGCATCCACCGTATTGATAACATCAGAAGACACGCTGTAGCTGCTGTCGGGCAGTACAATATCAAAGCTGATGGTTGGTTTCATCAACTCGTCTTTCAAATTCAGGTTTACATTGAATGGCAATTTTTGTTTGTACATTGTTTTTTCGGTTTCAGAACTCAACTGGTCCTCCACCAAATCAATCGGTGGTACATTGGCCACGTTTACCGCAGTTAAATCAATGTTGGCACTGGTCGGGTCGCCCGTCCAGGTAATGGTGCTGCCTTGTTTAAAAGTGAAGTTTCGTTGTACTGTTGCATACGATAAGTTGTACGAACCTGTATTAACAATATAAGTACCGGTTAAATTAATTTTACCACTTGGGTCAATACCTGCATTCAGTTGTGCTGCCCCTTTTATGTGCACAATATCACCGTTGCTTTCATCAATAACGATGTTGAAGTTGGCATTTTTATTAATCGTAACATTGGCAGAAACATCCATTCCAGTAATATCGGACTTGCTGACAGAGTCGCGTTGTTTGGCCAGCAAAATTGAATCTAATTTTGGTGCATTTTTGTTTACAAACTCTACCACGCCTTTCCGGTCTTCCACTCCCGGGTCGCTTTGCGGCAATACAACAGTCAGGTTCGTCTGGTCGTTCACCGTTAAATTGGCATCAACTACCGGTTTGCTCATATCGCCGCGTATTTTGATGCGGCTGTTTAAGAAAAGTCTGCCGTAATACAATTGATTGTCTTCGCGAGTAGAATTGATCAGCCTGAAATTATCCGTGTTGATATCGAGGCCAAATTTAAAATCGGTAAAAGTTTTGGTGTAAACAGAGCCGTTGATAGTTGCTTTATTTCCGGTAGAATCAACCAGGGTAAAATCATTAAAAGTTATACCGTCCCGGTTGAAATTGATCTTTTCATTATCCAAGCTAAAATACGAGTTGAGCATGGCTACATTAAAACCAACTTTATTAAAGTTGATATCGCCGTTGACATTTGGGGCGGAAGACGAACCAGCAATTTTAACCTGGCCATTGATAGCCCCCGTTGTATTGCGCAAATACCCTAATGTATAGCCTTCAATACTCTTCATGTTTAGCTTTACAATATCGAGGTTCAAGTCAATGTTGTTGTCCGGCTGGTTGGTATGGTACAAACCGGCGAGCCTTACTTCATTGCCTTTCCCGGTAATGGACACATTTGCAGCATAAGTATTGGCTTGCTGGTTGTTTACTTTGATGGCAATGTCGCCCAGGGTATCTGCTTTAAAATTGAAATCGCGGATGTTCAGATCAGAAGTGAAAACCGGGCTTGCTGCAAAATTGCTCACCAGTGCATTTCCGTTTATTCTTCCGCCAACTTTCAATGAATCTTTTTCTGCAATTTGGGTTAAGGTTTCTATTTTAAAGTTTTGGAAAGTAATGGCAAGCGGGCCGTTTAGTTTCTGGTTTGTTGTATTTACGCTTAAAGTTTGGTTATTGCTGGTGATGTTAAAGTTTCGGGCCAAAATACCTTTTCCGCCAAATTGTAGTGCATTACCGGCGTTCACCGTCCAAGGGTCATAATCCAACACCAATCCGTTTTGCAACAGGCTAAATTCGTACTGGTTTGTCAAAGCTTTCAACACGCCTGCAATGCGGTATTGCTCTTTTAAGCCCTTATCTTTTATGCTGACATTTACAGAAAGCAGGTTGTTTTGTGCGTTGCCGCTGATGCTGGTATTTAACAATTGGATAGACGAAGTTGCAATTTTATCTACACCAAAACTATAGTTCAAAGCATTATTGCCTGTGTTGATCGCCAGCTTTAAATTGCTGATCTGGTTAGTGCCATAAACCGTATTTGGCACTGCACCATTTATTACCAAATCCCCGGCATCACTGTTAAAACGCCCTGTTAATTTAACTGGGTCTAATTGTTTCAGATCAGGTACAAACTGCGTTAACAAAGGTGTTTTGGTGATAACAGCTTGGAATGTAAAGTTTTCTGGCGCAAATTTTACCTTGGTAAAAGAAGCACCAGTATTATAGTATTTGTTGATAGTTGCCTGCAAAGCCGTTCCAACTTCGGTCAGCTTATACTTGCCGCTCATTCGGGCAGTTAGTATCTGAGATTTGATCCTTAACGAAGAACTATCGGCATTGGCAGTCGAAATAATACCAACCGAATCTAATTGAATGCGCTGCGTTCCCTGTACGATCAGCAAGTTGGTCAATTGGATATTTCCATTCAGATAATCCGGGTCAGCGGTAGGGACATCAGCCACAATTTTACCATGTAAACGAAGCGGTGTGCTTGAGAAATGCAGTCGCTGCAAATTGATGCTGTCTAAATTCAAAGTGGCATTTACCGCAGGATATTTGTTGGCCATGTTCACTTTGGCATTCAGCGCAAAGTTGATGTTCGGGTCTTTCATCCTGGCTACAGTATTGATTAAGCCATTGTGTGCATTGCCTGTTAAAATCAAATTCCGGTAAACATAACCTTTCACATCAGCACGGATTAAATTTGCTGATAAAGTTGCATTGGCATTTTTTACACTCGTGCCAGAACCTTTTACTTTGGCATTCAAGGTTAAGCGTCCAACAGTCTTTTCCTGTTTGATCAACCGCCCAACATTAAAATTGTCCATTTTCACATCGGCGTTATAAACTTCGCTGCCTTTTTTGCTGCCGCTTTTCATCCCGGCAATTGCATGGATATTGCCATAACTGGAACGCAAAGCCATGTTGGTCGTAAAGTTTTTGATGCTTCCTTTAAAGGTGCCTTTTAGGCCTAAAGACTCAGGAAGTCGTACGCTGGTTGGGATAGAACCTGCCGGTGCCAGCTTGGCAATATCGCGGCCAGTTGTAGTAAAATCTTTGATGTCGAGGTCAAAAAAAGCTTTGTCCACATCCGGCAAACCTTTTAAATGTGCCGAAGCTGCAATTTTAGTTTGCCCTAATCCCGAAACGCTTAGGTTTTGAATCGTCAAATCGTTTACCTTGCCGCTGACCTTTCCGTTTACGTTTAAACTCGCATTTGCATTTCCTTTAAATGGCGGCGTAGTGGCCAAAGTTGGCACAAAAGCCAGTACATCTTTAAAAGCCAGTTTGCTGTTTGCAAAATTAGCGCTCAACTGCAGCTCGCCCAAATTGTTGCTGAGGCTGGAAATAGAAGGATATTTCACATCAATAAAATCACGGATAACCGTTCCGGGAGTTTCCAGATACAGGTTTTTCAGGAAAGACTGTTTTTGTCCGTATAAAAATGTGGTGTGAAAATTTCTAACCTGCACGCCGCTTTTCTCGCTAAAAGCAAATTGGTTGATCTTGCCGGAAATCGTAGTCGGACTGTACAAAATATCATCTGCATCAACGTTCAAGCCTTTTAAATTCAGGTGCATGTAATCAATACCGCGGGCAATCGGTTTTGAGGCGTTGTTGTCAAACTGGATATCGTTATTGGCAAAAGCTACTTTCCCTAATTTAACCGTCCAGCCTTTTTCTTCGGCAGCGGTTTTTGTGGTCGTGTCTTTGTCAACTGCTTTTTTCGATGCTTCTTTTACCGTGGTTTTTATGGTGGCCGCTGTTGCAGGCCGGCCGGTTGCCATGGCGGCTTTGGTTTGGTTCAATTCGATATTTCGGATCACCACGCGCTGGTTTTTCATATCAATGCTGTCCAAATCAACCAAAAGTTTGCCCAAATCAACTTTGGTTTTTAAAGCGTTGGATTCGTTTTGATAATCAACCTTAATCCGGTTTAAATCAATTTCGCCCAACTTCAAATCGTAATTTAATGGTTTGGAAGCAGCCGTATCCGTTGCAGCCGCAGTGGCCGCCGCCGCAATTTGGTGTTGGATGACGCGTGCATTTACATCCGAAAGCGTAATTTTCGGAACGGTAAATTTCATCTTATCCAAATCAAAATCTTTGATGTTGGTATCAAAATGGCCTAAATTAAAAGCAACATCATTGCCCGAAACGGCATCGTTGTATTTAATATGGATACGGTCGAGGTTGATTTTGCTGATCGAAAACTTCATCGAAGCCGTATCGGTTGATTTTGGCTTCTTCTGGTCGCTTGCAAAAGCTTTGATGATATAAGTAAAGTTAAAAGCACTGTCCGGCATCGTTCGGTTGATGTGCGACGTGATGCCTTGTAAATTAACTTCGTTTATCTCGATCTGGTTGTTCAAAATTTTTAACAAACTGATGTCAACCTTTAGCTTTTCGCCGGCCAGCAGCGTGTCTTTTTTCTGGTCTTCAAAATAAACATCTTCTAAAACCAGCAACTTGGGCAAACCCAAAGAAATGTGGCCGATGCGTACCGGTGTGTGGATTTTCCCTTCCAAAAAGCTAACGGCTTTATCTTTTGCAAAGTTTTGAACGGCAGGAACTTGTATCAAAACCACCACCAATAATATAAGCGCAATCACACTTACTATCAGCCAGAGTACAACCTTAAGAAATATGCGTCCGTATTTTTCCAAAATTTTTATTGTTGATTAAACATTGTCCTATCAAGCGTAAACGTACCCGTGAGAAACCTTACCAAAGTACCCAAAATTATTTTTCTAAAAAAACAATTGCCTGTTTATAATTTACTTGTTGAAGTTTCCATGCTTCTTTTATCGGCTAAAAATTGGTGAGCGTCCAGTTTCTGGTTTGTTTAGGCTGGTGCCTGCACCAATTTTTATAGGGTAAAAGAAGCATTAACATTTCTTCTGGTATAAACCTAAACGGGCCCTGAACATAATTGTCATTTTTTGGGTCGCTTTTCCACATTTTATTATCGCAAATATAGTTTTTGTAAATTTGCATTAGATACTTCTTTTATGCCTGATTTTTCTCATTTACACGTTCACACCCAGTTTTCTTTGCTGGATGGCGCCGCGGATGTTACCAAACTTTTTAAAAAAGCTGCTGCCGATGGCATGAAAGCCATGGCGATAACCGATCATGGAAATATGTTCGGCGTTTTCAAATTTGTTGCCGAAGCTGCCAAACACAATGTTAAACCTATTGTGGGCTGCGAGTTCTATGTTGTGGATGACCGCCATAAAAAACAATTTACAAAAGACAAAAAAGACGTACGCTGCCACCAGTTATTACTTGCCAAAAATGCCGAAGGTTACAAAAACCTTATCAAATTGTGTTCCCTTGGCTACATGGAAGGCTTGTACAGCAAGTGGCCGCGCATTGATAAAGAATTGATCCTAAAATACCACAAAGGTTTAATCGCCACCACTTGTTGTATCGGTGCATCTGTTCCGCAAGCGATTTTGAAAAACAGCGAGGCCGAAGCAGAAGCCGAATTTAAATGGTGGCTGGATTTATTTGGCGAGGATTATTACATCGAACTGCAGCGACATGACATTCCGGAACAGATCAAGATCAACAACGTACTTACTTCCTTCGCTAAAAAACATGCGGTAAAAGTAATATGCTCCAACGATTCGCATTATGTGGATCAGCAGGATGCCAATGCACATGATATTTTATTGTGCGTAAATACCGGCGATATGCAAAGCACGCCGATTGCCACGGATGAAGAAGGCGGAAAAGGCTATCGTTTTGGTTTCCCCAACGATCAGTTTTATTTCAAATCCCAAGCGGAGATGGGACAACTTTTTCATGATGTTCCCGAATCGTTGGATAACACCAACGAAATTGTAGATAAAGTAGAAACGCTGAAACTAAAGCGTGATATTTTGTTGCCGAATTTCCCGGTTCCGCCGGAATTTAAAATCCATCATGGCGCAGAAGCGGATGTGTTAAACCAGTGGGAATACCTGAAAGATTTAACTTTTAAAGGCGCGAAAGAACGTTACCACGAAATCGGCACAGAAGTACAGGAACGGTTGGATTTCGAGTTGTTCACGATCAAAACGATGGGTTTTGCCGGATACTTTTTAATCGTGGCCGATTTTATCAAAGCTGGCCGGAATTTGGGCGTTTTTGTTGGTCCGGGCCGTGGTTCGGCGGCCGGTTCTGCGGTGGCTTATTGCATCGGTATTACCAATATTGATCCGATTAAATACAATCTGTTGTTCGAGCGTTTCCTCAACCCGGACCGTAAATCCATGCCCGATATTGATACGGATTTTGACGATGAAGGCCGCCAAAAAGTGATTGATTATGTGGTTGATAAATACGGACAAAATCAGGTTGCGCAAATTATCACTTATGGCTCGATGGCGGCACGAACCAGCATTCAGGATGTTGGGCGCGCTTTAAACATGCCGTTATCCGAAGTAAATACGATTAAAAAGTTAGTGCCCGAAACACTTGGCATCACGCTTAAAAAAGCAATCGAACAGGTTCCAGAATTGCAGGAAATACTTCGAGGGAACGACCTCAAATCTAAGGTGCTAAAAGAAGCAGAGAAGCTGGAAGGTTCGGTCAGGAACACGGGCGTTCATGCGGCAGGGATTATCATCGCGCCGGAAGACCTGACCAATATTTTGCCGGTTGCCACTTCCAAAGAATCAACCTTGCTGGTTACACAGTTTGACGGAAAAGTGGTGGAAGATGCAGGCGTTATCAAAATGGATTTTTTAGGGCTAAAAACACTAACGATCCTGAAAGATGCGCTGCGGATGATCAAACTGAACCACCACATTGATATTTCGATTGATGAGATTCCTTTGGATGATGCCAAAACCTACGAGTTGTATCAGGAAGGAAAAACCAACGGCACTTTTCAGTTTGAAAGCGACGGGATGCAAATGTACATGCGAGAACTGAAGCCCGATAAGTTTGAGGATTTGATTGCCATGAACGCGCTTTACCGTCCGGGACCGATGGAATATATTCCGAATTTTATTAAACGGAAGCACGGTTTGGAGCCAATCAGTTACGATTTGCCCGATATGGAAGAGTATTTGGCTGAAACTTACGGCATCACGGTTTACCAAGAACAGGTGATGCTTTTATCGCAAAAGTTGGCCGGTTTTAGCAAAGGCGATGCCGACGTTTTGCGTAAAGCGATGGGCAAAAAGCAGATCGAGATCCTGAACAAAATGGAAGCGCAATTTACCGAAGGTGCAACGGCAAAAGGTCATCCTAAAGATAAGCTCACCAAAATCTGGAACGACTGGAAGGCATTTGCACAGTATGCTTTCAATAAATCGCATTCTACCTGCTACGCTTTTGTGGCTTATCAAACGGCTTATTTAAAGGCGCATTATCCAGCCGAATACATGGCCGCGGTTTTAAATAACCAAAACAACATTGAAAAGATCACCTTTTTTATGGACGAATGCCGGCAAATGGGTATTCCGGTTTTGGGTCCGGATGTGAACGAATCTTTCAATACTTTCACTGTAAACCAGAAAGGCGAAATCCGTTTTGGGTTGGCCGGTATAAAAGGCGTAGGCGAAAAAGCGGTGGAAAGTATCATTGAAGAACGTGATGCCAATGGCCCGTACCGAACCATTTATGATTTTGCCCGTCGTTCTAACACGCGTTCTGTCAACAAAAAATCTTGCGAAAATTTAGTTTACAGCGGGGCTTTTGATAGTTTCGGTTTAAAACGTTCCCAATTTTTTTTAAAGACCGAAAACGGCATTTTGACGGGTTTGGAACGGCTGATCAAATACGGCAACGATTACCAGAACATGCAAAGCAGTTCGCAGGTTTCGTTGTTTGGTGGCTCCAATGCTTCTTTTATACCCGAACCTTCGATGCCCGACGGCGAGGAATATCCGCTGATTGAGAAGTTGAAATACGAAAAAGATTTGATCGGCATTTATTTAACCGGCCATCCGCTGGATAATTACAAGTTCGAGTTGGAGAAGTTTTGCAACGCTACGGTAAAGGATTTAAAGCTGATCCAGCAAATGAAGAACCGCGAAGGCGGCGATGAAGTTATTGCTGCTTTTAACGAGTTAAAACGAAAAGCTGATCTTTGCGTTGGCGGATTGTTGTCCAACGTTCAGCATAAAATGACTAAAACTGGAAATCCTTTCGGCACTTTTGTGTTAGAAGATTACAACGATTCGTACGAGTTTGCTTTGTTTGGCGAGGATTACATCAAGTTTAAAAACCTGATGTTCGACGGTTATTTTTTGCAAATTAGAGGAACCATTGAAGAGAAATTCAGGCAAAAAGACAATTGGGATTTGCGGATTTCGCAGATGGTTTTGCTTTCAGAATTGCGCGACAAGTTAACCAAATCAATCACGATTAGCCTAAATTTAAACGAACTGTCTGACCAATTGCTAAACGATTTGCAAGGTTTGGTAGAAGCCAATAATCAAAAATATGCAGTAAAAAATTGCATGTTGCGTTTTCAGGTGAAAGATAAGGAAGAAGCAATTGCGATTGAAATGCCTTCAAGAAATTTTAAGGTAAATCCTGCTGATGAATTTATTGATAGTGTTAAAGAATTGACTAAAAATCAACCTCAATTAAATTAGTAATTGTTTTTTAAATAGTTTGTATGAAAGTTGAAAGAACAATAGAATTAGGCAATGGACATAAAATAGAGTTTGGAAAAGCAACTTGGAATGAAAATGCTGTTTCGTTAAAAAATAGTTATCCAACTTCAAATGGTGGGTTTAGTCCAAGTAGTTCCAGTGAAATTCCAATTGAGGATATTAAAGTTATCGTGAAGGAAAGTGTTAAAAATGGATATATTCCAAATCCTGAATTAATTGAGATTGCGGAATTGTGCATAGCAGCGTTAAAACAAAATCAAAAAAACGAGAAAAAATTGACCAAGGTTGAAAAAATTAATTTTATGAAACAAGCGGCATCTGATCCTTTATATTTAAATGATGTTAAAGAAATAAGTGATGATTTTGAAGCAATAGATTTCGAAATATAAATGTTTAAGCGTTGGTCTATTTACAGAGCTAATCTCGATCCGGTAGTTGGCTCAGAGCAAGGAAAATCAAGGCCGGTTTTGATTATTAGTGAAAATTCGGTAAATGAAGGTCTAAACATTGTAAACGTCATTCCTTTAACCAGCCGAAAACCTAACAGAAATATTTATCCTAACGAAGCAAACGTTAGCTGGTGGTAATTACGGTTTAGTTAATGAGTCTATAGTTCTTTGCCATCAGATTCGAGCCGTAGATAAAAAGCGTTTGTCTGGATTTTATGGTGAAATAACCGATCAAGAAAAACAAAAAGAAATTATTGAAGCTTTGTGCTTTCAGTTAGGAATTTTACCTGACGAGGAGTAGCATTTCAATTTAATAGTTTATAAAATGTCAACTTGTCATAACGGGAACGTGGCAAGTAAATTGATTATCTATATTTGTTAGAACATTATTAAACATAAATATTATGGCTTTAGAAATCACAGATGCCAACTTCGATGAAGTTGTGTTAAAATCAGATAAACCCGTTTTGGTTGACTTTTGGGCAGAATGGTGCGGACCGTGCCGTATGGTTGGACCGGTAGTTGAAGAAATTTCAAAAGACTTTGGCGATAAAGCCGTAGTTGGAAAAGTAAACGTAGATAACAACCCGGGCATTTCCATGAAATTTGGCATTCGTAACATCCCGGCTTTGTTGTTTTTTAAGAACGGCGAAATTGTGGACAAGCAAATTGGTGCTGTTCCAAAATCTGTTTTAGCAGACAAACTGAACAAACAATTGGTATAATACTTCTTTTATCATATAAAAAACCTGGCTTATATAAGCCGGGTTTTTTTGTGGGGTTGATTTTTGAAGATGCTTCTTTTAGCATATCTATTTCAGCAGAAAAATTAATTAAATTTGTGATTATGACAACGTTCACAATCAACACAGAAGATAAAAAATCTGAAAAAGCGCTGAAAGCAATTTTGAAAGCATTGGATATAGATTACCATGTTCAAAGTTCGGGCGATGCTGTAAGTAAACCAAGGCCATTGAACAAAAAGGAAAAGCAAATTTTTGAGTCTTTAAAAGGTTCCCTTACAGACATTAAAAGATGGGAAAGAGGTGAAATCGAACTTAAGAACGCAAGAGACCTTTTAAATGAACTTTGAAGTAAAGTACACGCTTGATTTTGATCACTCTTTAAAAAGGATTGCTAAGAAGCATAAGGGTATTCGGGACGATATTTTAGAATTAATCAATCAGCTCGAACGAGAGCCACGAACAGGCATTCAAGTCCGAACTAATTTGTATAAAATCAGGTTAAATATCTCAAGTTCAAATAAAGGAAAAAGTGGAGGTGCAAGGGTTGTTACTTATGTTTATAATACCAAGGAAATAGTTTTTTAGCAGAGATATACCTTAAATCCGAGTTTGAAACATTTGATGAGCAAGCGATAATTGAAAGGTTAAGGGATCAAGGCTTTATACAATGAATACTTTTTTATTAGGTTAAATTCAGATTGACAAATTGAAATTGTTAGCTTTATACAATGAGTAACGCTTTAAGCCTCAACCAGGAAATCCAACAATTTGCCAACCTCGAACTGCTGGCCAAGCAAGTGGTAGAAGGTTTTATAACCGGTTTGCACCAAAGTCCGTTTCATGGGTTCTCAGTGGAATTTGCTGAGCATCGCGCTTATAACAATGGCGAATCGGTGCGCAATGTGGATTGGAAACTGATGGCCAGAACCGATAAATTGTTTGTGAAACAGTTTGAAGAAGAAACCAACCTCCGCTGTTTTTTAGTTTTGGATACTTCTTCCAGCATGAACTTTCCAGAAAAAGGTTTAAGCAAGTTGGAATTTGGCGTTTATGCTGCAGCTTCTTTAATGTATCTGTTTAAAAAACAGCGCGACGCTTTTGGTTTGTGTTTGTTTTCTGGTGAAGTCAATTTTATCAGTCCGGCCAAATCAACTTCGGCGCATCTTTTTTACCTTTTTGCGCAATTGGAAAAAGTTTTGCAGGATAAAAAGAGCAAACAAGCTACCGAAATTTCAACCGTTTTGCATCAACTGGCCGGTCAGGTTCACAAACGTTCGTTGATTGTTATTTTTAGTGATATGCTGGAAAATGCGTTGGACGAACAAAAATCGGCTAACTTGTTTGCAGCCTTGCAACATTTAAAACACAGCAAACACGAGGTCGTGATCTTTAACATTTCCGATCATCAAAAAGAGTTGGAGTTTAATTTTGAAAACCGGCCGTATCATTTTGTGGATTTGGAAAGCGGTGCTGAAATGAAAATTCATCCCAACGAAATCCGTGAAGGTTACCGTTCAGCTTTAAATAAATACCGCCATAATTTGGAGTTGAAGTGCGCGCAATATCACATTGATTTGGTGGATGCGAATTTGCACGACGGTTATGATCAAGTTTTAAAAGCATATTTAATCAAAAGGAACAAAATGGCGTGATACTGTTTTTATCGGCATAAAAACAGTATCAAGAGCAAAATTCAATTGCTTCCAAAATTACTTTACAAGCCTTTTCGATCTCTTCCAAAGTAATAATCAGCGGCGGAGCAATGCGCAAAGCGGTTTCGCAATGTAAAAACCAATCTACAATCACACCGTTTTCTATACACCGTTTGCTGACATTTTCTACTTGTGCAAAACTGCTGAGTTGAATGGAAAGCATTAAACCTTTTCCTCTAATTTCTTTGATTTCGTAATGTTGAAGCAATTTTCGGAACAAGTTTTCTTTTTCCGGAACGGTTTTCATTAAATCTTCTTCCAAAATTACTTCTAGCGAAGCTAAACCAGCCGCGCAGCAAACTGGATGGCCGCCAAAAGTAGTAATGTGACCTAAAATTGGGTTTTCTTTCAACGCATCCATGATGTGTTTTGGTGCGATAAAAGCGCCCAAAGGCATACCGCCACCGAATGCTTTTGCAGTCAGCAAAATATCAGGAACGATGTTGAAATGCTCAAAAGCAAACAGTTTCCCTGTTCGGCCCAAACCGCTTTGTATCTCGTCCATAATTAATAACGTGCCGGTTTGCCAACATTTATGCCGTAAAAGAAGCATGTAATCCAAATCAGGAACGCGCACTCCAGCTTCTCCCTGAATCGTTTCTATAATGACGGCCGCGGTTTCCGTTGTAATTTGTGCTAAATCTTGTTGTTGGTTAAAGTTGATGAATTTAACTCCCGGAAGTAACGGGCGATAAGCTTGCTTAAATTCTTCATTTCCCATCAAACTCAACGCACCTTGCGAACTGCCGTGATAGCTGTTTTTATAGGCAATAATTTCGTGTCGGCCAGTAAAACGTTTAGCTAATTTCATGGCGCCTTCGGTTGCTTCCGTGCCCGAGTTAACAAAGTAAACCGAGTTGAGCGTTTGCGGCAGGAGCGAGGTGATTTTTTGCGCCAGCTTTACCTGCGGCGTTTGCACAAACTCGCCGTAAACACTCAAATGCATATACAAATCAACCTGGTTTTTAATGGCTTGTACCACTTCCGGATGACGGTGGCCAGTGTTGCTTACGGCAAAACCTGAAACCAAATCCATGTACGCTTTGCCTTCGCCGTCGTACAGATACAGTCCTTCGGCTCGCTCAATTTCTAATAATCGTGGTGAGTTGGAGGTTTGGGCAACATTCAGCAAAAAAAGCTGTTTTTGGGTGAGCATGTGCAAAAATACAAAAGGCTTTTAACAAGTGTTAAAAGCCTTTTACCTATGTTTTAGTAAAGTTTAATTCCCATCGTTGCCTTTTTGATATTTCAGCCTTTTGATCATTTCCTCATTAAAAGAGCGTTCGCTTTTATAAAATTGCGCCAGTTTATCCGAAGGCAAAATCCGGGCAAATTCATCTTTGTAATGTTTTTTAATGTTTAAAATCTTAGAGTCGTAATCTAAGTTATCGTTCACAATGTCTTGCGGGTTTTTGCTCGAATTGAGCATGTTTTGACGTTTTTGGTGCAAAACCACGTTCAGTTCGTTTTGATATTGGTTATACACCGGCCAAAATTTATCTGCTTCATCAGAAGAAAGGTGCAAATTATCCGAAATATAATCCATTTTAATGGATTGTATCTTGTGCATGCCGACCGAATTATCAATATTACTGTTGCTGAAATTGCTCCTCACGTCCTGGTTGCCACGGGAAGGAACACGGAAGTTTTGTGCATGGCTCCATTCGGTTTTGCCAAACAAAAGCAGCAACAAAAGGCCGGTGCCGTATATTTTGATCATTGTTAAATTTCTTGAATTCATAACACAACTTTTAAAAGTTGTTGGTCTCGTTGCTGTCGATACCCGTTTGGTCGTTTTTAATATCTGATAACCCAGCATCAGAAGTACTGTTTTCTAAAATAATGTGATTATCGTAAGTATCGGCATTAATTTTTAAATAATTTTCGATATCCGCATCCGGCAAATTAGAAAGCTGGGTTTGTATGTTGTGAGCCGCCTGGTATTGTTTTACATAAAAGCCCGTTGCCACTGCCACTGCAATACAAGCCGCCGTCGCATATTTCCAAGCGGCGCGGGTAAACAGGTTGCGTACTTTTGCTGCCGGTTGCAATGCTTCTTTTATGCCTGTTTTTTCGGTGATCCGGTTTGACAAATCATTAAAATAATTATCAGGAACGGTAAAACCGCTCCCCAATGCTGCATATTCGTTTATTTTGATACGGGCAGCAATAACGCTTTGCTGCTCGTCAAAAAACGCATCTGATTTTGCAGCCATCGGGTTTGCAGCGCGCATTTCTTCCAATTTAACAACCGAAAGAATTTGCCCCTGCATATTTTCAAAATAACCATCCGGAACCGTAAAACCGGCAGACGAGGTTTTTTGCTTCAGCCCATCTGCATAAATAGCCGAATGGATATGTTCCTGCTGTTCCTCGAAAAAATGATCGGGGACCAGGAACGGGTTTTTCCTGCTTTGTGCTTTTAAAGCAGGAGAATCGTTTAACCAGTCCATATTTTCAGTATTATCACTCATCACACAAGGATAGAATCAGTTTCTTTGAAAAGGTTTAAAATAGTTTTCGATTAATCTTCTGCCAGCAAATAAGCTTCAATCTTTTTAACGGCCAAATGAAAAGAAGATTTTAAAGCGCCAACGCTGGTACCCAAAACCTCCGACATTTCTTCGTATTTCATCTCGTCAAAGTACTTCAAATTAAATACCAACCTTTGTTTTTCAGGCAGAGTAAGTATGGCTTGCTGCAATTTTCGCTGCGCTTTATCGCCGTCAAAATAAGCAGATTCGGTCAGCGATTCTGATAGTTCGTAAGCCACGTCATCAAAAGAAATATTATTTTTGAGTTTTTTACGGTTCAAAAATGTGATGCACTCGTTGGTGGCAATGCGGTACATCCAAGTATAAAGCTGCGCATCGTTGCGAAAGCCAAGCAGGTTTTTCCAAACTTTTACAAAAATTTCCTGCACCAAATCGTCTGCATCGTCATGGTCAATCACCATACGGCGTACGTGCCAGTATATTTTTTGCTGATATTTTTTCAGCAACAGATTAAAAGCCTCATTGCGTGTTTTTTCGTTTTGAAACTTTTCGAGTATCTCGGTATCTTCAATCTGTGTGGACATCTAACAATTATGTTTGGTTTATCGGATTTTATTAAACAAACTTAACCTTTTATACCCTTAATTATTATTTGATTAAGAATAATATCGGCACAACTTTACATCATTCAAAACAAACTGCTTCATTTTTAGGTGTTAAAAGAAGTATCAAACAACAAAAAAATATAAACTATGTGGTGGATCTACGCCTTACTTTCCGCAGTTTTTGCAGCCTTGACAGCTATTTTTGCCAAGATCGGGATTAAAAATGTTAATTCTGATTTGGCAACCGCTATCCGTACCGTTGTGATTTTGTTTATTGCCTGGGGCATTGTTTTGTTTAAAGGAAGCGCAAAACAAGCGCAACAACTAACGCCGCACAACTGGGTTTTCCTGCTGCTTTCGGGCTGTGCAACCGGCCTGTCCTGGATTTTTTACTTTAAAGCGTTGCAACTGGGCGAAGTATCGCAAGTGGCGCCGGTTGATAAATTAAGCGTGGCATTGGCCATTTTGCTTTCAGCCATATTTTTGGGCGAACCATTGACCACAAAAACATTGCTTGGTGCCGGGCTAATTATCGGCGGAACATTTGTATTGATTTTTTAAAGCTAAGCCAGCAAATCCAACACTTGCTGTGAAGAGTTTTTGGTATCTACTTTTTCAATAATTTTTTGGATGATGCTGTTTTTATCAATCAAAAAAGTAGTCCGTGCGGTGCCCATATACAATTTTCCATACATGTTTTTCTCTACCCAAACGCCGTAGCTTTCCACAATTTTATGGTCCGTATCAGCAATCAACGGAAAAGGCAAACTGTATTTGTTTTCAAACTTTTTGTGTGCTTTCTCATCGTCCGTACTCACGCCAACTACATTATAACCTTGCTGCAACAACGATTCGTAATTATCGCGAAAACTGCAAGCTTCGGCCGTGCAGCCCGGCGTATCGTCTTTTGGATAAAAGTACAAGATCAACGTTTTGTCCAAAAAACCGGTTAACGAAACGGTTTTTCCATTTTGGTCTTTTGCGGTAAAATCCGGTGCTTTGTTGCCTTCTTTTAAAACCGTGTTTTTGGTTGCCATAATTTCAAATGCTTCTTTTATCGGTAAAAATTTAGTGTCAGCTTTTTCAAATTGTCTTTCATATCAACCGCAATTAGATCCAATTTGTGTTTCCCGGAAGGACAATGTTCATCAAAAAAATAGCGGAACAGTTTCGATTTGTAATCGTGTTCCAGTAAAACCCATTGACCATCTAAGTAAGCATTATAACTTTTAATCCCGGATAAATTATCGCCAATTCTGAAACTTAGGTTCGTGCTTCCCGCCATGTTTTTCCCTTCGGTGATGTTGACGGGCGAAATCGTTGGCGCGATGGTATCCAAAGCAACATAATAATCGCCAAAGCTGCGTACGTTGGCTTTAACAAAACCATCCTGAAAAACGCTGGGCTGCGCGCCTCCGCCGGTATTTACAATCACTGCTTTGTTGGTATTAGTTCCTAAAGAAACATCCGGTTTTATCCATAATTCAAAACTATCGTGCAACGGTGTAAAACGGTTATGGATACGATGGACCGCAGAATAACCAGTAGCTTTTTTGGACAAAGCGGCGTAAACAAAATCTAAATTATCGTACAAATCTCCGGCAGGAAGAACAACTTTAACCTGATCGGTAGAAAAAGTATTTGGCTGGTCGTACTTAAAAAAAGTGCCTTTTGTTGAAATGGTTTCTGCTGATAGCGAAGGCGGCGAAGATTTTACCTGGAACTTAAGAACAGATGTGTTGCCGGCAATATCTTTAACTACATATTCCAAATCGTGGATGGCGTCATCGTTAAAATCAATCAAACCGCGGTTTTGGGTTCCGTTGTACAAACCGATCTGGTTGCCGGGGTCAATAAAGCTTTTTTGTATCCATCGGCCATAAGTTAAAAAAGCTGGATAATCAATATGCGAATTGATGGCATGTGTTTGATCAAAAGCAAAACGGTCAACCGTAAAAACAAAAACAGTTTTGCCATCGGCATTTAATTGGATCGAGTAAATGCCGTTGTGGTTCATCGAAGTGCTGTTCATATCGTTTGTGGTGATACCAAAAGCACATTGTCCGCTCAAACGGACGGGCGATGCTTCTTTTAGCCGGTAATTTCCTGCGCTGCCAACAACCGGAATAAACTGTTTGGCCGTATTCTCACTAAATGGTTTTCCATCGAGGTGATAAGCTGCAATGGCATAAATATTTGGCGAAACATGATCAGGAATAGTTAAGCCAAACAATTGAGGGTTGATGGTTTGTTCGGATTTTGTGTCCCTGATCTCGAAATGCAAATGCGGGCCGGCAGAAGCGCCAGCATTGCCCGACCAGGCAAAAACATCGCCTTTTTGCAATGGTGCCTGGTTTGGCTGAAGCACAAAATCGGCGTCCCAAACCTGGTTTTTGTATTGATAATCTTTGATGATCTTGGCCAACTCTGGCGTTAATCTTTCCAAATGCCCGTAAACCGAAGTAAAACCGTTTGGATGGTTGATGTAAACCGCCAAACCAAAACCGCCATACTGCACGCGCAGCCGAGAAACATAACCATCGGCAACGACATGGATTGGATAACCTGTACGTTGATTGGTTTTAAAATCCAATCCCGAATGAAAATGATTGGCCCGCAATTCGGCAAAAGAACCGGCCGTACTGGGCGGCAAATCCAAAGGATAACGAAAATAAGCTGGCGGATAACGGTAAATGCTTTGGGGAAAACTGCTGTTTTCAGTAAAAATTTGTGCTTTTAAATTCGTACAAAAACTCAATAAAAAACAAAAAACAGGTAGAAAATATCTTGGCATATCAGCGGACAAAAAAATCAAGCAGCTTCTCGTTTTCCAAGTAGCCTTCTAAATGATCGCCTGCTTTTACGCGCGAAACGCCTGCCGGGGTTCCGGTAAATATCAAATCGCCTTTTTTTAATGTAATGTATTGAGAAACAAACACAATGATCTGTTCGAAAGAAAAAAGCAGGTCTTTTGTGTTTCCGGTTTGCCGCGTTTCCTGGTTCACATCCAAATGAAAACTGATCTGGTAAATATCCGGGAACTGGGTTTTCGGCACAAAATTGCTGATTGGTGCAGAATTGTCAAACCCTTTGGCCAATTCCCAGGGCAAGCCTTTTTCTTTGTGTTTTTGCTGAATGTCCCGGGCGGTAAAATCAATGCCCAGACCAATTTCATCATAATAAGTGGCGGCAAATTTTTCGCTGATATTTTTGCCTTCCTTGCTTACTTTCAGCACAATTTCTATTTCGTGGTGGATGTCTTCCGAAAAATCCGGATGGTAAAAAGGCTTATTGTCTTTTAAAATAGCGGTATCAGGTTTCAAAAAAATAACTGGTGCCGCAGGTATTGGGTTATTCAATTCTTTGGCGTGTTCGGCATAATTCCGGCCAATTGCGATGATTTTCATTCGGGTAATTTTTTTCAAAACTAAAAAATAAAAAAGCGCCACCGTTATAAAACAGTAGCGCTTTTGTTATAAAATAGCTGTTACAGTACAGAAATGCGCTTAATAACAGATTCTGTGCCTACGATCATTCGTACAAAATAAAAACCACTGGAAAGCCTGCTACTGATCTGGAAAGTATTTTTTTGCTCGCCGGCTTCTACACGTTGCGATAATAATGTCAACACCTCATTGCCCAAAACATCCATAATTTTGATGGAAACGGTGGTGTTTTTTCTGACGTTGTAAGTTAGGTTAAGCTTGTCCGTAATCGGGTTTGGGTAGATGCTGACATCCGAAAGCAGTTTTTCGTTTTCTACCTTGTCTGAGGTTTGTTTATTGGCAGTAGCCTGGTATTGAGTAGGTTTAATAGCAGGCAAAGTTACTTTTAAACCGTTTTTTAGATAAGATGTATGTTCAGTTTTGGTTTGAAATTTTGAAGGGATGCTGTCAAACTTAACTTTTGGCAAAACACTTTTTTGCCACACAAAACTCATTAACAGCACCGCAGTCAGCAATACAATGATAGGGCTTAAAATAGGGTAGTTGTGTTTCATGTATAAAAATCCTAACCAAAAGTATAGATTTACTAATGCACTAAAAATTACACCGATAAAAACAGTATTAATTTAACAATAATTAACATATATAAAAATGTCTAAATTCGTGCCATATTTAAAGCGGGCCTTGTATTATACTTATATATTCTGCACATGTTACATTATTGTTTGATTTACCCATAAAGCGTGAACCATAAAAATCTCCACAAGTTTTCTGCTGCCGGTTTTTTAATAAGTTTAGGGATTATATATGGTGATATTGGAACATCGCCTTTGTATGTTTTTACGGCCATTGTAAACAGTCAGCCCATTTCAAACATACTTATTTTAGGTGGAATGTCTTGCATTTTTTGGACACTTACCCTGCAAACTACTTTAAAATATGTCGTGATTACTTTACAAGCCGATAATAAAGGCGAAGGCGGCATTTTTTCCTTGTTTTCTTTGGTTCGAAAAAAAGCCAAATGGTTAATTGTACCAGCCGTAGTTGGTGGTTGCGCCTTGCTGGCCGATGGTATTATCACGCCGCCAATCACCATTTCTTCGGCCATACAAGGTTTGGATATTATTTACAAAGGGCTGCCCACTATTTATATTGTGGTTGCCATTATCACTGCTTTGTTTTTGATCCAGCAGTTTGGCACCTCTGTGGTGGGCAAGGCATTTGGGCCGATTATGGTTATTTGGTTTACCATGATGGCCGTGCTGGGTATTTCTTATATCATCCAGATGCCGGGCATTTTTAAAGCGCTTAACCCTTATTATGCCTATTTGCTTTTGGTACATAACCCTAACGCCTTTATTATTTTGGGCGCTGTGTTTTTGTGTACAACCGGTGCCGAAGCGCTTTATTCTGACCTGGGCCATACTGGCCGGGAAAATATCCGCGTAAGCTGGGTTTATGTTAAAACCTGTCTTGTTTTAAATTATCTGGGGCAGGCTGTCTGGTTGTTGCAGCACGAGAATTTAAAGTTGGGCACGCAAAACCCTTTTTATGAAATTATGCCTTCCTGGTTTTTGATTTTTGGCATTGGCATTGCCACAATGGCTGCTATTATTGCCAGCCAGGCCTTGATCTCCGGTTCGTTTACATTGATTTCAGAAGCGGTAAGGTTAAATTTATGGCCAAAGATCAAAATCAATTATCCCACTAACCAAAAAGGGCAATTGTATATTCCAAGCGTCAACTGGCTGCTTTGGGCTGGTTGTTTAACGGTTGTTGCCATTTTTAGGAGATCGGAAAGAATGGAATCGGCTTATGGTTTAAGCATCACCATTGCGATGCTGATGACCACCATATTAGTCTCCGTTTACCTAAAACGCAAAAAATATCCGAGTTACCTTGTTTATACTTTCTTTACCGTTTATGTATTGATCGAAGGGACATTTTTGGCTAGTAATTTAGCCAAGTTTGTTCATGGCGGCTGGTTTACGGTGATGATCGGGTTTTTGTTGTTTTCGGTGATGTGGGCCTGGCATTCGGCACGAAAAATCAGGAACCGGTATATCAAATTTGTGGAACTGAGCGATTATTACGAGATCATCAAAGAGTTGAGCGAAGACGAATCTGTACCGAAATTTGCATCGCAATTGGTTTATCTTACCAGTGCCAATTTTAGTTCCGAAATCGAATCCAAGATCATTTATTCCATTCTGCAAAAACAGCCAAAGCGTGCCGATATTTATTGGCTGGTGCATGTTGATGTGATGGACGAACCCCACATGTGCGATTACAAAGTAGAATTTTTGGTGCCGGGAAAATTGATCCGGATTGATTTTAAACTGGGTTTCCGGGTAGAGCAGCGCATCAATATTTTATTTAGAAAAGTGGTGGAAGATTTGGTTAAAAACGGAGAAGCCGACATTACCAGCAAATACATCTCGTTAAACCGGCACAAAATAGTAGGCGATTTCAGGTTTATCGTGTTGGAAAAAATCCTTTCCAGGTCGCACAACCTTTCTTTTTATGAGCAGTTCACAATGGAGTATTATTTGTTGTTGAAAGAACTGAGTTTATCCGAAGAACGCGGTTTCGGCCTCGATTTGAGTTTTGTAACGGTAGAAAAAGTTCCGCTTTTGCTGGCCGAAGCAGAACCTGTCAACATCAAAAGGATACAAATCCACTAACAAAAGCCGATGCTTCTTTTATCACACTAAAATTTGTGCGCTAAAAGAAGCATCGGCCAATACATTAAAAAAAATACGAATACTTCTTTTACCACACTAAAATTTGTGTGGTAAAAGAAGCATTGCCAATCTATGCTGCCGTGTTTAATTTGCTGTGCCGATAGCTGTACGTAAAATAAATAACCAAACCGATGACCAGCCAAATCAAAAACCGCAACCAGTTGGTGTAGCCCAGTTCGGTCATCAAATAAAAGCAGCTTATCAAACCTAAAACAGGTATCAGCGACAAATTTTTAAGAAACGACAAAACAGTGATGACGGCAGAAAGCCCGATAAACAGAAAATATGGTAATTTATCGTGATCGCCGGTGTAGTGGAACAGGGCGACAAATGGTTTCCACATCACCACCAAGCCAACCAAAAACAAAACCGGCACAATGTATTTGGAGTTGACATAAGGAATTTTGAACTTTTTATGTTCGCCTTCCGATGCTTTGTCTTCTTTTGGCAGCAGCAAAACGCCGCCGCAAACCAGCACAAAAGCAAACAAAGTACCGATGCTGGTTAGATCGGTTACTTCCGTCAAATTCAAAAACAAAGCCGGAACAGCTACCACAAAACCGGTAACTATCGTTGCAAAAGAAGGCGTTTGGTATTTTGGATGGATGCGCGAAAAAGCTTTCGGCAGCAAACCATCGCGGCTCATGCTCATCCAAATACGCGGCTGGCCCATCTGGAAAATCAGCAAAACACTTGCTGTGGCAATAACCGCACTGATGGAAATGACATAACTGATGTTTTTTAAACCGATGCGTGCGAAAACAAAAGCCAGCGGGTCTTCTACCTGCAACTCCTTGTAATTCACCATTCCGGTTAGCACCAGCGCAATTAAAATGTATAAAACGGTACAAATAATGAGCGAATAGATCATGCCGCGGGGCAAATCACGCTGCGGATTTTCGCATTCTTCGGCTGTTGTAGAAATCGCATCAAAACCAATATAAGCAAAAAACACGCCCGAAACGCCTTTCATCACACCAGCAAAACCATTGGGCATAAACGGGCTCCAGTTGACCGGTTTTACATAAAAAAAACCAAGAACAATGACGCCCAGAACCACGGCAATTTTCAGCATCACCATTGCATTGGTTGCTTTTTTGGTTTCCTTAATGCCGGTATAAACCAGCCAGGTGATGATGAAAACAATAAACAAAGCAGGAATATCCGCAATGATTTTTAAACTGCCAATTTGCGGCGCGCTGCTCCAAGCTGATGCTGCCAAACGTACGTTTTCATCAACCGCGCCGCCGCCTACTTTTAGTTTTTGCAACTGCTCAAACCCGCGAAAAGCCGACAAATAATCCATGGTTAAAAAGCCGGGAATATGGATGTGGAAACCTTCCATCAAATTGGTAAAATATTTGCTCCAGGAAATGGCCACCGCAATGTTTCCGATGGCGTATTCCATCAGCAAATCCCAACCGATGATCCAGGCAATCAGCTCGCCAAAAGAAGCATAAGCATACGTGTAGGCACTGCCCGAAACCGGTATCCGCGAAGCAAATTCGGCATAGCACAAAGCCGAAAAACCGCAGGTAACGGCCGTAATCACAAACAAAATTGAAACGCCCGGGCCGCCGTTGTAAGAAGCCACGCCGATGGTCGAAAAAATGCCTGCGCCAATAACGGCCGCAATGCCCATAAAGGTTAAATCTTTGGTACGCAGTACTTTATTTAATTTTCCTCCGCCGGCTGCGTGTTCACTGTCGCCATAACCGGAAGCAAGATCTTCCAATAATTTAGAAACTGATTTTTTGCGGAATATACTTTTGTTCATTTACCGTATTATTGCGTTTACACTTTGACCAAACTTATCAAAAAATAACTACAATAAAAGTTTGAAAGCTTTAAATTGAACGAATGAAAGTTAAGTTATCCGAATTTTTGCATAAAATCAGTTCGCTTTTGTATCCATATATGGTTTTGCTGGCGTTTTGTGTTTTGTTGATGCTGGTTTTTAGCAAAGAAGAAATTTATTTTGCCATCAACCATATCCATACTGCTTTTGCCGATGTTTTTTTTGAAAACCTCACTAATTTGGGCGATAGTTTGGGCTGTACCATCATCGCCATCATCGTTTTTTTGATTAATTTTAGAAAAGGGTTTTTGCTGGCGACAAGTTATATCATCAGCTTTATCATTTCTCAAACCATCAAACATTTGGTAAAAGCGCCACGACCGCACTTGTTTTTTGCCAAAAAACTAAGCGGGATTTATTTGGTAAAAGGCGTAACAATACTGGATACCAACAGCTTTCCGTCTGGCCATTCGGTTTCTGCCTTTACTGCCGCTTTGGTTTTAACTTATGTGGCCAAAAAGAAATGGTGGGGGTCGTTCATGCTCATTTTTGCCGTTTTAATTGCCTACTCGCGCATGTATTTGAGCGAACATTTTTTGATTGACGTAACCGCCGGTTCTGCTTTGGGAATTGTAGTTACTTCAATTTGGCTCTTTTGGATTGACCGACATCCATTCCTGCAATCGCCCAAGTGGGACAGGGGGATTTTTGGAAGCAGCAAAAGCCAATCAGCCTAAGTTATTTAACTGTTGCTCTGCCGTTTCCAGTACATCCAAAACTTGTTGCAGTTTAACTTTCGGATAATCTTCCAAAAAAGTTTCGGTGTTGCGGCCGGCTTTCAAATAGTTAAAAAAGATAGAAACGCTGGTAGCCGTTCCGGTAAAAACAAGTTCGCCGTTTTGGGTTTCGATGGATGCTGATGCTGTTGAAGCCATAATTTTTTGGGTTGAGGGTTTGTTTTTCGTATAAAAATATCCAAGGCAATACTGAAAAAACACCGATAAAAACAGTATTGGTTAAGAAAACTGACATACTGTTTTTACCGGGTAAAAATTGGTGATTGTTAAATTTTGTCCATTTCTGCTTTTACAAAAGCGGCCAGTTCTTTTACGTATTCGGCACTAAAATCAAATTTGATGCCGGCCGTTTCGTAAATTTCTTTGATGGTTTTGGTGTAGCCTAACTTCAATGCATCCAAATATTGCTGCAAACCTTTTTCGGGGTTTTCTTTGTAATTTTTCCAAACCGCAATTGCGCCCAATTGCGCCATGCCATATTCAATATAATAAAAAGGCACTTCAAAAATATGCAACTGCTTTTGCCACAGGTTTTGTTCGGCTTCGCGGTGTTCGCTCCAATCTACAAAACCGGCTCCAAACTGCTCGTAAATTTGCGTCCAGGCTTCGGTTCTTTGTTCCGAAGTATGATCCGGATTGGTATAAATCCAATGCTGAAACTGATCAACCACGGCAACCCAGGGAAGCGTTTTTAAAACATCAAAAAGCTGGTCGCGTTTGGCGCGTTTCAAATCTTCTTCGTTTTCAAAATAAACATTCCAGTTATCCATGGAAATCAGTTCCATTGACATCGAAGCCAACTCAGCCACTTCACTTGGGCAATGTTTAAAATCGTTCAGCTCTAAATCGGCAGTTAAAAAAGTATGGATTGCGTGTCCGCCTTCATGCACCATTGTGGTTAGATCACGAAAAGTTCCCGCCGAATTCATAAAGATAAAAGGTGCACCGGTTTCGGCCAACGGATAATTGTAACCGCCCGGTGCTTTGCCTTTTCGGCTTTCCACATCAAACAAACCGTATTCGCGCATCGTGTTCAGCTTTTCGCCCAAATCTGGGTTGATGTTGTTTAAACAACGGATGGATTTTCCGATCAGTTCTTCGCCGCTGTAAAAAGGTTTTAAAGCTGGTTTTCCTGAAATATCAACTTCCGTGTCCCATGGTTTTAACGTTTCCAAACCCAAAGCTGCTTTGCGTTTTTCGGCCTGTTCGTGCAAAATCGGGACAATTTCAGTTTCAATCGCTTCGTGGAATTTGTAGCAATCGTGCGGCGTATAATCAAACCGGCCTAAAGCTTGGAACATATAATCACGAAAGTTCTCGAAGCCGGCATTTAAAGCAACCTGATGACGTACTGTTTTTAGGTGGTTAAAAAGAGTATCCAATTGATCTTTGTCCTGCAAACGGCGGAACGTGATTTTCTCCCAAACCTGCTGGCGTTTCTCACGGTTCAGGTCTTTTAAAAAGACAGCGGCTTGCTCCAGCGTATATTCTTTTTCGTCAATAAAAACCGACATCCCGCCGGTGATAGATTGATATTTTTGCTGTTCAACCTGCAATTCGGTTTGCAGCGGGATGTTTTCTTCGCGGAACAATTCCAACGATTTCTTAATCCCGCGCAGCAAAATGAAATACTTTTCTTCGTTCAATTGATCTTTAAAAGGAGAATCCATCAGCTTTTTGTTCAAATCGTTGTTTAACGGCGCAATTTTCGGTTCGATTTCGGTTGCAAAATATTGGAAACTTTGCAGTAGTTCTTCGTTGGTGGTATCGCAAGTCATGCGGATGTAGCGCCAGGCAAAATCTTCTTCCAACGCCGCTTCCAGTTCGCTCCGGTCGCGCAGCCATTGTTCCAGATCTTCAACCGAATGGATGGCACGATTTTGCAGTTCGATAAAAATCGGTTCCAGGTTTTCCCACTTAATCTCTAAGTTTTCGGGGATATATTTCTTTTCTTTTTTGAGGATCATATTCAGGCAGAATTAAGCTGCAAAATTAGCAAATACAATTTATCAGAATTATAGGCGGTAAAAGAAGTATCAAGAATTTTGAAAAACAAAAAAGGGAAAGTTACTTTTTGCAAAAGGGAAAATTACTAAATTTGAATATGGGAACATTTGAAGAACCAATGCTGAGTTATATTCCTTCCAAAATTGACCCGGCTGCTACTTTAGGTTTGATTCAAAGTAATAAAGCTAATTACCAACATTTTAAAGCGATAAAAGACATTACTTCTTTTACCGATGAAAAAATTGCAGGTTGGCTTGATATCAGCGTAAAAACTTATCGTACCTATACCAAACCCGGTGCGCAGATTAAGGATAGTATTAAGGAACACGCGCTAATCATATTATCTCTAATTAGGCACGGAGCCGAAGTTTTTGGCAGTATTAAAAACTTTTTGCAATGGCTGGAAGGAGACAACTTTTACTTTGATAAAAAGGCGCCAATCACTTTTATGAATACGGGAAGTGGGATGAAATTTATTGATGACCGGCTTACAGGAATGGAATATGGAGACAATGCCTAAATAGATGGAAGTTTTTAGGATTGTAAAAGAAGCATTTTCCAAAAGATTAACCGCTTCCGGTGCCGCAAACCGATGGAACAATCCCGACGAATTTGTGGTTTATACCGGAAGTTCGCGCTCGCTTTCTACGTTGGAATTGGTTGTTCATCGAAATAATATTGCTCCGGCTTTTGCTTACCGAATGCTGATTATTTCTGTTGCGGATGAAGAAAAACTTTTTACTGCTGTTCTACAAAATAATTTGCCGGAGAATTGGAGAAGCGTCAGTGCATATTCAAAATTGCAGCAAATCGGCAGTGATTGGTACAAAAGCAGGCAATCGCTGGTTTTAAAGGTTCCTTCTGCTGTTATTTCTCAGGAATACAATTATTTGATCAGCACCAAACACCCTGATTTTTTGGAGAAAGTAAGTTTGGTGAGGACAGAGAATTATTTTTGGGACGAGCGGTTGGTTTAATTTTGACAATGAAAAATAGGTGGTAAAAGAAGCATTTTGTTTTTGTAAAAAGATCATCGAATCCATAACCTGTCTATTAAAAAAAATACAGCAAAAACAACGCTGGCAATGCCGTTAGTCGTCATAAAAGCAAAGTTGACCCGGCTCAAATCGTGTGGTTTTACCAAACTGTGCTGATAGATTAGCATCGAACAAAAAACCAATAAACCGACATAATAAGGCCAGCCAACCGGTGTCAAAAAGATTGGCTGGATTACAAATATGGCCGATAAAACATGCAAAAAAGTAGAAAGGTTGAGCGCGTTGACTTTACCTAAACGGGCTGGAATAGAATGCAGCTTTTCTTCGCGGTCGAAATCTTCGTCCTGTAAGGCGTAGATAATATCAAAACCACTAACCCAACACAAAACTGACGCTGAAAACAAAATTGGTAATATTGCAAATGCTCCGGTAACCACTAAATAAGCACCAATCGGAGCGAGGCCCAAACCCAAACCCAACACCAAATGGCATAAAAAAGTAAAACGTTTTGTGGCACTATAACCCAAAATTACGAGCAAGGCAACTGGCGATAAATAAAAACAAAGCGGGTTGATAAACCAAGTCGTCAGCATAAAAAGCAGGCAATTGGCAATGGTAAAAGTTAAAGCTGCTTTTGCCGAAATTCGGCCAGCCGGAATATCGCGTGCTTTGGTCCGCGGGTTTTTGGCATCAATATCCCGGTCTAAATAACGGTTAAAAGCCATCGCCGCGCTTCGGGCAAAAACCATACACAGCAGCATTAACGCTAATTTTAAAGCTGAGAAAACATGGTTAGTGGTAGTAACTGCCAGAAAAAAGCCAATAAAGGCAAAAGGCATGGCAAAAATAGTATGCGAAAAAGTAACGAGGGAAAAATATTTTTTCATTTGAAAGGGAAACTAATCTTGATCCGGCTGGTAAATTGAAACGTCTTTTACATCAAACTTTTGGTTGATCTCGCCAATAAAATTTAAAATTTCGTCTCGGCCGGTTTGCAATTCGGCAGAAGTAATAAAATGTTGCGGCACTTCTTCAAACAAGGTCAACATCGCACGCCGAAATTTGTCCACGTTTTGATCCGTTTTTACTTTACCCTGTTTATCGGCTTTGGTAAAAGCGATGACGAAAGGAATGCCGCGTTCGCCCAGCGCAGCGCAAAACTCCAAATCAATTTTTTGAGGTTCCAACCGGCTGTCAATCAATACAAAAACGCATTGCAGGTTTTCCCGTTTTTCCAAGTAATTGCGGATGTACTTGTTCCATTCTTCCTTTTTGCTTTTCGAAATCCGCGCGTAACCGTAACCTGGCAAATCAACCAGATACCAATTCTCATTAATTAAAAAATGATTAATTAATTGCGTTTTGCCAGGCGTTTGCGAAGTTTTGGCCAAACCTTTTTTGCCCGTCAGCATATTAATCAAAGAAGATTTGCCGACGTTGGAACGGCCGATAAAAGCATATTCTGGTTTTACAGGCGGCGGCAGTTTGGACATTTGCGTGTTGCTGCAAATAAATTCGGCAGATTTGACAATCATAAAACAAAGATAAAGGTTTTGTGGCTTAAAATTTGATGTTTAAACATATATTTAAAAGATTAAACTCATGGAATATCAAATCCCGGCCCAAACACGCATTGGGCATATACATTTAAAAGTAAGCAATTTGCAGCGTTCGTTAGATTTTTACTCTGGATTGCTTGGTTTTGAACTAATGACTATGTATGGCGACCAGGCTGCTTTTGTTTCTGCTGGCGGTTATCATCACCACATTGGTTTAAATACGTGGCATAGTAAAAATTCGCCTCCGGCACCGGAAAGGGCGCCGGGATTGTACCACACGGCAATTTTGTATCCGGAAAGAAAAGACCTGGCAACGATTTTAAAACGTTTGGTTGATGCCAAATATCCGCTTACCGGGCTTTCTGACCACGGTGTTTCGGAAGCTATTTACCTGGACGATCCCGACAAAAACGGCGTGGAACTATACTGGGACCGGCCGCGGGAATTGTGGCCAAGGGACGAAAACGGAGACGTTAAGGTGTTTACTGAACGGCTTGATGTGGAAGGTTTGCTTTCACTTGCCGTTTAACCGATGCTTCTTTTAGCACCTATTTTTTTGCATCTTTGAAACATCAGCATGAACAAAACGATTACGCCTTACCAAAACCAGGCCACCAAGAAAGAACAAGTGGCGGATATGTTCAACAATATTTCCAAGACTTACGATTTCCTGAACCATTTTTTATCTGTTGGGATTGATATTATCTGGCGGAAAATTGCGATCAACGAACTGAAAAAAGACCAACCGCAACTGATTTTGGATGTAGCAACCGGAACCGGAGATTTTGCTTTTGAAGCCATCAAAATCCTCAACCCAAAAAAAATAATTGGTGTGGATATTTCGCAAGGCATGCTCAACATCGCCCAAAAAAAGATCGGTAAAAGAAGCATGGCTGATAAGTTCGAAGTGCGTTTGGGCGATTCGGAAAAGTTGTTGTTTGATACAGATACTTTCGATGCCGTTACCGTTGCTTACGGCGTTCGTAATTTTGAGAATTTGGAAGCCGGGCTGGCCGATATGTTCCGCGTGTTAAAACCAAACGGAAAAGCGGTTATTTTAGAGTTTTCCAAACCGAGAATCTTCCCGGTTAAACATTTGTACAATTTTTACTTCAATTATATCACGCCTTTTATCGGCAAAGTTTTTTCTAAAGATGCCCGCGCTTACAGTTACCTGCCCGAATCTGTTGCCGCGTTTCCGGATGGCGAACGTTTTACCGGCCTGATGCAGAAAGTAGGTTTCAAAAATACCAAACAACGGCCACTGGCGTTTGGGATTTGTTCTGTTTACACCGGCGTTAAATGAAGATTAAGTACATACTGTTTTTAGGCATGTTTTTTTTGGCTTCCCCTATTTTTGCACAGCGCGTGGTGCAGGCCTGGGCAGGCGGTGCAGACCAAAACGCTTTTTCTTTCGGCTACACTTTTCAGTACGTCAACTCTTCCTACAAAATTTTAAAAAAGCCGGATTGGCGCACGCCGTATTACGACCAGGGAACGAACCGCAACGTAACCGACTCTTTAAACAGCATTACTTCGCCTGGCACAGCCGGTTTTGCCCTGGGTTTTTTGGCACGGTATAGCATAACGGATAATTTTGAAGTACGCCTAACGCCAACTTTGGTTTTTGCTGATCGAACAATGAGCTATCAATACCGGACACAGGATTTGGCGCCCGACAAAAACCAGGTGGTTTCGACAACGCAAGCTGAGTTTCCGCTCGAACTCAAACTGAAATCCAACCGTTTGGGCAACTTTCGGGCTTACGTTTTAGGCGGCGTAAAATATGCTTACGGCATTGGCAATCAAAGTAAAACTAATGAAGCAGATTTGGCCCCACTGGAAAGAAAGCTTAAAAACGTGCCCAACTTTTCTTCTTATGTCGCCGGTTTTGGTTGCGATATTTACCTGGAATATTTCAAACTTTCGCCCGAAATCAAACTGTCCAACTCATTTGGCAGCGTTTTATATCCCGAAAACCATCCTTACGCCAGCCCGCTCGAAAAACTATACCTGCATACTATTGTGTTTAGTTTGATCTTTGAATAAAAATTAAAAAACACAATTTCGGCTCAAAAGCATTTATTTGTGCTTTGGTTAATACTTCTTTTATATGAATAAAATTGCATTGATAACGGGCGCCAGTTCTGGCATTGGCGAAGCTTGTGCACACGTTTTTGCCCGCGAAGGTTTTAATTTGATCCTGACCGGCCGCCGTGCAGAAAAGCTGGAAAAACTGGCCAACGCTTTAAATGTGCAATACAATACGGAAGTTGCCGTGGCCAATTTCGACATCCGCAACAAAGCTTCGGTTATCCAAAATTTAGAGCAATTGCCCGAAGCCTGGAAAAAAGTTGATGTGCTGATCAACAACGCTGGTTTGAGCAAAGGTTTGGAACCGATCAATGCCGGCGATACGAACGATTGGGATTTGATGATTGACACCAATATCAAAGGTTTGCTGTACACCAGCAAAATTGTTTCCAACTGGATGATTGCAAATGGCCGCGGGCATATTGTAAATTTAGGTTCAATTGCCGGAAAAGAAGTTTATCCCAACGGCAATGTTTATTGCGCTACCAAACATGCAGTTGATGCACTGAATAAAGGGATGCGGCTGGATTTGGTGCAACATGGCATTAAAGTTTCGGCCATTAATCCCGGTGCCGTGGAAACCGAATTTTCCAACGTCCGGTTTAATGGCGATGCTGAAAGGGCAAAAAAAGTTTACCAAGGTTTTACGCCGCTGGCTGCGATGGATATTGCCGAAACCATTTACTTTATCGTTTCGCGCCCGGCACACGTCAACATCAACGATTTGACCATTATGCCAACCGCGCAGGCAAATGCGGTTACGATTGTGAGGAAGTAGGGGAACGGAGAGAAAAGAGCGGGGAGCGGGAAAAGAGAACGAGCGGGGAGCGGGTGATTTGGAGCA
Source organism: uncultured Mucilaginibacter sp. (assembly GCF_937859865.1). Lineage (GTDB taxonomy): Bacteria > Bacteroidota > Bacteroidia > Sphingobacteriales > Sphingobacteriaceae > Mucilaginibacter_A. Next base: position 27,286 of record NZ_CALMAT010000003.1, on the reverse strand, counting down.
ATCAAATAAAACACATCAACACTAAAAAAATACCGATAAAAGAAGCATGTTAATAGAAACCATAGACCAGGATATAAAAAAAGCTATGCTGGCAAAAGAGGAGGCCAGGCTGCGCGGCTTGCGGGCCATTAAATCGGCTTTGTTGCTGGCCAGAACAGAAAAAGGCGCATCCGAAAATATCTCCGAAGAAACCGAACTGAAAGTGTTGCAAAAGCTGATTAAGCAGCGCAAAGAATCCGCAGAAATTTACCAGTCGCAAAACCGCGACGATTTGTACCGGATCGAAAAAGAAGAAATGCAGGTGATCGAAGTGTATTTGCCGCAGCAAATGGGGCGGGAAGAAATTGCGGCCTATTTGCAGGAGGTGATCAAAAAAACAGGCGCAACTTCGGTAAAAGATATGGGCAAGATCATGGGCACTGCCAACAAAGAACTGGCCGGAAAGGCCGATGGCAAAACAATTTCTGAAATTGTGAAGCAGCTGTTGCAATAATATAATTAGAGTTACTGGTAGAAAGCCATTTTAAAAAAGCTAATTTTATAGCCGTTACAACAGGTTTTATACGGTTAGCCTTTTTTGGTTTTTATTTTTTCCGATAACAGCATTATTTTCAAAACACGTTTATGGACTTTGTGGTAAAAGAAGAAAAAGGTTTTAAATATATAGAAGAAGGCAAAGGTAATGTTCTGTTGTTGCTGCACGGTTTGATGGGTGAGTTAAGTAATTGGGAACATGTGATTAAAGAATTTAGTAAAGGTTACCGCGTAATCATTCCGATGCTGCCTATTTATGAATTGCCTTTGTTAACCCTGGGTGTAAAAACACTTTCTAAATTCGTCCATAAGTTTGTGAAGTTTAAAGAGCTGGAAAATTTTTGTGTTTTGGGAAATTCTTTGGGAGGGCATGTGGCGCTTATTTATGCCATGTCTCATCCTGAAAGGCTAAAAGGTATGGTGCTGGCCGGAAGTTCTGGTTTGTACGAAAATGCTTTTGGTGGTTCTTTTCCTAAAAGAGAGAGTTACGCGTTTATTAAAGAAAGGGTAGAGCATACTTTTTATGACCCAAAAACAGCAAGCAAAGAGCTGGTAGATGAAGTTTATGCAACCGTGAACGACCGGCATAAAATCATCCGTTTGTTGGCGATGGCAAAATCAGCGATCCGGCATAACATGGCAAAAGATTTACATAAGATTAAAATTCCAGTTGCTTTAATTTGGGGCAAAAGTGATAAAATTACGCCGCCGGAAGTTGCGGTAGAATTTAGCCACTTGCTACCCAATGCCGAACTTACCTGGGTTGACCATTGCGGGCATGTGCCAATGATGGAGCAGCCGCAGGAATTTAACCGGTTGTTAAAAGATTTTTTGAAAAAAATTAAAGTTTAATATGGTTGCTGCCGAACTGATTTCTGATATCATCCCGCCGGTTAAACTTACCGATACGGTTGAAAAAGTAAATTTACTGCTGGAAGAATTCAGGGTAAGCGAACTGCCGGTTGTGGATGGCGATTTGTTTTTAGGGCTGATTGCCGAAGATGATTTGATCGAAATTACCGATGAAGAACGTACCGTTAATACGTTATCCATCCTAAAAGCACAAACTTTTGTGCGCGAAAACCAGCATGTTTATGATGTTGTCCGGATGTTCAGCGCACAGCAATTAAGCATTTTGCCAGTGCTCGATCAAAAAAGCAATTATCTCGGCCTTATCAATATCCATGCTTTAAACCGTTATTTTGCCAGCCTTACTGCAGCCAACGAGCCGGGCGCCATCATTGTTTTGGAGATGAACAACCGCGACAATTCACTGGCACAAATGGCACAGATTGTAGAATCGGACAAAGCACAGATATTGAGTTCGTACACCCGCTCTTTTGCTGATTCTACCCGTTTGGAAGTTACTTTAAAAATCAATAAAAAAGACATTTCTGCTATCCAGGCCAGTTTTATCCGCTACGATTACACCATAAAAGCAGTATTTAACCAGGCCCAGGTTGATGACGATTCTATGAACCGCTACGAATTACTGATGAATTTCATCAACCTATAATTTTAAAAATGAAGATTGCAGTTTACGGCAAACCTTTCAACCAATCGGTACTTCCGTTTATCAAACAGGTTTTTGATTGCCTGGAAAAATATGGCTCGGAAGTTTTTGTACATGTTGATCTGTATTATTTTATAGCAGAGCAACCGGATTTTTCAAAAAACTACGCCCACTTTAGCAGTTACGAAGACATCAATGGCCTAGTAGATGTCATGCTGACACTAGGCGGAGACGGAACGATATTAGGAACGGTAGACCTCATCCGGGATTCAAAAATCCCGGTTATCGGTATCAATTTTGGCCGCTTGGGGTTTTTGGCCAGCGTCAACAAAAACGATATTGAAGAAGCCATTAAAGCTTTGGTTAACAAGCAGTTTACGCTAGACGAAAGGGTGCTGTTAGAGTTAGAATCAAACCCACCGGTTTTTAAAAACATCAATATTGCCTTAAACGATATTACCATCCACAAGCGCGACAATGCGGCCATGATCACCATTCATGCTTTTTTAAACGATGAGTTTCTGAATTCTTACTGGGGCGATGGCATTATTGTTTCTACGCCAACGGGTTCTACGGCTTATTCTTTAAGCTGCGGCGGCCCAATCGTTTTTCCGCAATCCGGCAATTTCGTGATCACGCCTATTTCTCCGCATAACCTAAATGTACGCCCCATCATAATATCTGATGACCACACGCTTACTTTTAAAGTAGAAACCCGAAGCACAAACTACTTGGTTTCCTGCGATTCTAAAACAGAGACCATTGATAGTCCGAGCGTTTTTACCATCCGAAAAGCGGGTTATGGTTTTAATCTCGTCCGCTTAAATAATGAAAGTTATTTATCCACGTTAAGGAACAAATTAATGTGGGGACTGGATGCCCGCAATTACTGAATTTGATACGGATGCGTAAACTTTATGGTTTGCTTCTTTTACTGCTGCTTTCTTCGGCCTGTTTTGCCCAAACCTGGGAACCGGGGATTTTTGCAGGTTCATCTGGCTACATGGGTGATTTTAACGAGGTGAACCCTTTTAAATTTACCGATTTTTCGGCCGGTGTTTTTGTAAAACGAAACTTTAACGGTTATTTTTCTGCCAAACTCGGTTATACTTATGGTAAAATCCGCGGTGCCGACAGCTTGTCGTCCAACCCACAACTGCGCAACCGCAACCTCAGCTTTTTTTCGCCGATAAACGAAGTATCGCTCACCGGCGAGCTTAACTTTTTTAATTACTATTCGGGCATTAGCCTTAAAAGATGGACACCATATATTTTTGGCGGTGTGGCCTTGGTAAACTATAACCCGAAAGCCGTTTACAAAGGCGATACGTACGTGCTTCGGCCATTAAAAACAGAAGGCCAGCAAAAAGAATATCCGTACAATGCTTTAAGTGTTCCTTACGGCGTTGGTGTAAAAGTTAATTTTTCGGGAAGCTGGAATTTGGGTATCGAGCTGGGCTACCGCACGGCTTTTACCAACTATCTGGATGATGTGAGCAGTTATTATCCCGATAAAGCAGGTTTGGTTAATGTTGATTCAAGGGTTTTAACAGACCGCTCCGGAGAAAAAACCGGCGTTTACATCGGTTCGCCCGGTTCGCAACGCGGAAATTTTCGGCGGGACACTTATATGATTACCGGGCTTACGCTTTCGTACACTTTTTTAAGTCAAAAATGTCCGGTTGTGTCGCCATAATTTTTATATGGTAAAAGAAGCATTGGCCAAATTTAAAATTGTTGGGCAAAAAGTAGTTGAGGCAATAATATTTAGTTGCAGCGCAATAATTTTTATATGGTAAAAGAAGCATCGGTCAAATTCAAATTGTTGAGGCAATAATGTTTAGTTGCAGCGCAATGATTTTATATGGTAAAAGAAGCATCGGACAAATTCAATTTCGGTTTCAAAATGATAATCGTCCCGGACACCATAATTTAAAGATTAATTTTACCTTTGCAGCCTGAATTTTTTATCAAAAAAAACAGTTTGGCAAACTTCAACCTGAACATAAAAAATTGGCCTGCAATATTAAATGCACGAAACTGATCAATGGATTTCAGAGCACAAATAGATAAAGCAAAATTGCCCAAACACGTGGCCATTATTATGGACGGCAACGGGCGATGGGCAAAAGGCAAAGGCAAATTGCGCGTATTTGGCCACCACAACGGTGTTTTGGCGGTGCGCGATGTGGTAGAAGGCGCGGGCGAACTGGGCATTGCTTATTTAACTTTATATACTTTTTCTTCGGAAAACTGGAACCGGCCGAAATACGAGGTTACCGCCATTATGGAACTGCTAATCTCCACCATCAACAAAGAAATCAAGAAACTGATGGAAAACAATGTGCGTTTAAATGCCATCGGCGATCTGGACATGCTGCCCGGAAAGTGCCACCAGGAACTGCAAAATGCAATTGATAAAACTTCTGCCAATACTGGTTTGGTTTTAACATTGGCCCTAAGTTATAGTTCGAGAAGGGAAATTGTGGGCGCTGCCCGCAAACTGGCCGAAAAGGTGGAAAAAGGCGAACTGAAAGCAGCAGACATCAGTGAAGAACTGTTTGCAAAAGAACTCCATACATCGGAAATGCCTGACCCGGAACTGCTGATCAGGACGAGCGGCGAATACCGGATCAGCAACTATTTGTTATGGCAAATTGCTTATGCCGAACTTTATTTCACAGCCAAGTTATGGCCCGACTACCGCAAAGAAGATTTGTTTGAAGCCGTTTTAGATTACCAAACCCGCGAACGTCGTTTTGGCAAGACAAGCGAGCAAGTGAACTAAATTTTAATGTTTAACACTTTTTAACAACTGTTTAAATTACTTTAGCCTCCAAATCCTACGAATGAACAGGTACTTTTTAGCTATAATTTTTTGTGCAATATCCTCTGTTGCTTTGGCACAGGCAGGCCGACAGCAAACGGCTACACCAATTTTGCCTGCTGATAGCCTGAGTTATCTTAACCCGAAAGAATTGACCGTTGGTACAGTTACCGTTACCGGATCGCAGTACCTGGACAAAGATGTGTTGATCAAAATCTCCCAACTTAACAAAGGCGATAAAATAACCGTTCCGGGTGATGCAACCTCTAATGTGATTAAAAACCTGTGGTTGCAAGGATTGTTTGACGATGTGAAATTATTATATACGTTGCGCAACGATACCATCAATTTTGAGATCAATGTAAAAGAACGTCCGCGGCTGTCTAAACTGAATATAAAAGGTTTGCGCAAAGGCGAGGTGGAAGACATACAGAAAAAACTGAAAGACAAAACGGGTAAAATTGTAAACGAAAACCTGATTAATACAACTACGGCGATCATCAAAAAGCATTTTGCCGAAAAAGGCTACCTCAACGCAACAGTTGACATTAAACAACGCAAGGACAATGGCGAAGCAAACAGCCTCATCCTGGATGCTTTTGTAGATAAAAAGACTAAAGTTAAGGTAAACAGTATTGTTTTTACAGGAAACAGTGCTTTTAAAGATGCCAAGCTAAAAAAGTACCTCAAAAAAACCAGAGAGAAAAAAGGGTATAATGTTTTTGGTTCCAAAAAGTTTTTGCGGGACAAATACGAAGAAGACAAGCAAACCCTGGTTGCCAAAATGCAGGCCAACGGCTATCGCGATGCCGAGGTTTTAAGCGATTCGGTTTGGAAACACGACGACAAAACGGTAAACATCAAAATCAAAGTTTACGAAGGCCCGAAGTATTATTTTGGTGATATCGTATGGTCAGGAAATGCCAAGTATCCAAGCAAGATTTTAAACACACTTTTAAGGATTAAAAAAGGTGATGTTTTTAGCGAAGAGGAACTGAACAAGCGCTTAAGCGGTTCGCCAAACGGTGATGATATTTCTTCGCTTTATTTGAACGACGGTTATCTGACTTATCAAACTGACCCCGTTCAAAAACGTATCCACAACGATACCGTTGATGTGGACTTGCGTGTTTACGAAGGCCCGCAATATACGATCAACAATGTGGTAATCAAAGGGAACGAAGTAACCAACGATAAGGTAATCCGCAGGGAAATCCGCACCAAACCTGGCCAAAAATTCTCAAAAGAAGCCATTATAAGAAGTACACAAGCCATTACGCAGTTAGGTAATTTCGATGAGCAAAAGATTGACCCAAGGCCAACCAACATCAACCCGAACGATGGGACAGTGGATATTTTGTACAATGTGGTAGAAAAACCTTCTGATCAGATCGAGCTTTCCGGTGGTTTTGGCGGTGGCAGTATTGTCGGAACGTTGGGTTTAACATTCAACAACTTTTCGTTGCGCAATATTTTTAACTTAAAAGCTTACAAACCATTGCCAAAAGGCGATGGCGAGAAGTTAAGTTTGCGTGGCCAGGCAAACGGCAAAAACTACCAGAATTTTTCTTTTACTTATTCTGAGCCTTGGTTTGGCGGTAAAAAGCCGGTTAACTTTGGTATAACAGCTTACACACAGTTGCAATCAAACGGTTCTAATGTGATTGGTTTTCAACGTAAAAAAGGTGATGTAGGTTATTATGGCATTACCATCAATGGTATTTCGGCAACAATTGGCAAGCAGTTAAAATGGCCCGATGATTATTTTAACTTAAGCCATACGCTGAGCTTTGACCATTATAACTTAACCGAATATCCGGGTTATCTGTTTTCTAACGGAAAATCTATCAACATTAAATTGACCGAAACATTCAGCCGTTATTCGTTAGATGCACCGATATATCCGACCTCTGGTTCTAACATCAGGTTAACCGCTCAATTTACACCACCATATTCTTTGTTTAACAATGTTAATTATGCCATTGCAACACCCGAAGAACGTTATCATTTTGTAGAGTATTACAAAGCCAAGTTCGAGGCGCAGTGGTTCCAGAAGGTTTATGGCAAGCTGGTTTTGAAAGCCCAGACACAATTTGGTTTTTTAAGCTCTTACAATAAAGTAGTCGGGCAATCGCCTTTCGAGCGTTTTAAACTGGGTGGCGATGGTATGCAAAGCTTCCAGTTTTTGCAAGGGTCTGAAATTATCGGTTTGCGGGGATATGAAAACTTTGATATTGTGCCATTAGGTTCTAATGTTAATATTGCCAGTAATTCCGGAAGCCCGATTTTTGATAAATTTCAGTTAGAATTGCGTCATCCGGTTATTGCAAGCCAGTCGGCAACTATATTTTTGTTAGCATTTACCGAAGGCGGAAATACCTGGAACTCGTTTAATGACTTTGCACCTTTTAACGTGAGGCGTTCGGCCGGCGTTGGCGCACGGATATTCCTGCCGATATTTGGTTTGCTGGGTTTGGATTATGGTTATGGTTTCGATGCAATCCCTGGTTTGCCATCGGCCAACAAAGGCCATTTCCACTTTTCCATTGCACAAAGTTTAAGTGGAAGTTTTAACTAAGCATTGTCAGCTAATTGTTTTTAATTCAACCCTGAACACTAAATCAAATTGGTTTCCGTAAGATTTCAAAATCATAATTTTACGTAGTTTTGCAGTATGAAGAAATTATTTTTAACATTATTGATCCCTGTGCTTGCCGTAACAGCCGCGTTTGCACAGCGTTTTGCTTATGTTGATTCTGAATATATTTTGAAGCACGTGCCCGAATACGCGTCTTCGCAAAAGCAGTTGGCTGCAATTTCAGATCAGTGGCAAAAAGAAACCGATGCCCGTTTTCAGGAAATTGACCGGATGTACAAAGCTTACCAGGCCGACCAGGTGCTGATGACGGCAGATATGAAGAAACGCCGCGAGAACGAAATTATTGACAAAGAAAAAGCAGCAAAAGATTTTCAACGCCAAAAATTCGGGCCAGACGGCGAACTGGCGCAACGCAGTACAGCATTGGTCAAACCAATCCAAGACCGAATTGCAAAAGCCGTTCAAGCTATTGCCGAAAGTGAAAACTTGGATATGATTTTTGATAAAAACAGCGAAGTGATAATGCTTTACGCAAATCCGCGTTATGATAAAAGTGCTGCCGTAATTACCCGTTTGGGTTTAAAACCAGGCGTATTTGCCCAATAACAAAAAACACCTTATAAAAACAGTATATAAAAATCACCCTCAATAACAAAAATGAAAAAACTATTTAAAGTTGCTTTAGTTGCCGGCTGTTTATTTTTTGCAGGAAATGTTGCCCAGGCACAATCTAAAATTGGCCACATTGCATTCAATCAATTAATTGATCAAATGCCTGACACTAAAAATGTGCAAAAACAAATTCAAGACTACCAAAAAACTTTTGTTGATCAATTAACAGCTTTGAACAATGAGTTACAGGCGAATGCGCAAGGTTATGATGCTAAAAAAGCAACCATGACGGATGCTGCACGTACCGCTAAAGAAGCCGAACTGCAAGATCAGAACAAACGTTTGCAGGATTTTCAGGCAAAAGCACAACAACAAGTTAGCGACAAAACGCAGCAATTATCAAAACCATTATTGGATAAAGCTCGTGCTGCTGTACAAGCTGTAGCCAAAGAAAAAGGTTATGCTTATGTTCTTGATACAACTAATCAAGACTTGATCGTTTCCCCGGAAGCTGACAATATGATGGCTGCCGTGAAAGCAAGATTAGGTTTAAAGTAACATACTTCTTTTATCCACTAAAAAGCGGTGTCTTTAGCTAAATAAGACACCGCTTTTTTTATTTTAGCCGGATGCCAGCAAATCAGCCCATCGGTGTTTTTGATTCGGGAATTGGCGGATTGACCGTTGCCAACGCCATCAATAAATTGATGCCAAAAGAAGCATTGGTTTATTTTGGCGATACCGCGCACTTGCCTTACGGCGATAAATCGCCGGAAGCCATCAAATATTACTCTCTAAAAATCGCCAAGTTTTTAATGGACGAAGGTTGCAAAGCTATTGTGATTGCCTGCAACACCGCATCTTCTTTGGCTTACCAGGATTTGAAACTGTTTTTGGGGAACCAAATCCCAATTTACAGCGTAATTGATCCGGTGGTGGATTTTATGACCGCCGCTAATCATTTTCAAAATATCGGTGTGATTGCTACGCGTGCAACCATCAAATCCAATATCTACGCGCAAAAACTTCAACAGAAAAAGCCGGAATTAAACGTGCATTCCCTCGCCACACCTTTGCTGGTGCCGATGATTGAAGAAGGTTTTTTTAACGATCAGATCAGCAACACGCTCATCCACACTTATCTTTCCGACCCTGTTTTGCAGGGAATTGACAGTTTGATTTTAGGTTGCACGCATTATCCATTAATCCGAAACGAGATTGCAGCTTATTATCATCCCAAAATAACCATCGTTGATAATACTGAAATTGTTGCCCGTCATCTCCGGCAAGAACTGCAGCAAATGGATTTGTTAAACGACGAAGAACCAGCACCGCACCGTTTTTACGTTTCTGATTATACCGATTCTTTTGAAAAAAGCACGCAGTTGTTTTTCGGTCAGCAAATCGGGTTAAACCTTCGTCAAATTTGGGATTAAGATTACACGCTCAAATCCTTTGCTTCCCGCAATCGTTCTAAATAAGTAAGTTTGTAGGCTTAGTAAATTATTTGTTTTGAACCATTACCTCCTCAACATTTTGGTTGCCCTGGCGCTGTTTACTTTTGTGGCGCTGTTTACCACGTTTGGCGTTTATGCTGAGCGCAAAGTTTCCGCGTTTATACAAGACCGGTTGGGGCCGATGGAAACCGGAAAATATGGTTCGTTACAGGTTTTTGCGGATATGCTAAAGATGCTGCAAAAAGAACTGATCACGCCGTTGGCTGCTGATAAAATCCTTTTTGCTTTAGCTCCGATCATCATTTTTGTTGCCGTTTATTTAGGTTTTGCCGCTTTGCCTTGGGCACCGGGTTTAATTCCGGCCAGTATCAATGTTGGGATTTTTTATATTCTGGCCGTACTTTCCATCGAAACCGTTGGTATTTTAATGGCTGGATGGGGATCGAACAACAAATATGCTTTGCTTGGGGCCATGCGTTCAGTGGCACAAATTGTTTCTTATGAAATCCCGGCTGGTTTTGCCATTATTTCTGTCATCATGATTTCGCAAAGTTTGGATTTACAGGAGATTTCCAAACAGCAAGGCATCCTTTCCGCAGAAAACGTAAAGTTTTTAGGATTTATACCGGTAAAAGAAGTAGGCGGAATTTTGGCTTGGAACATTTTTCGCGCACCGCATTTGATCGTTGCTTTTGTGATTTACTTTATCGCTTCCTTGGCCGAAAGCAACCGTGCGCCGTTTGATATCCCGGAAGCAGAATCGGAATTGGTTGCCGGTTTTCATACCGAATACACCGGAATACGTTTTGCACTGGTTTTTCTGGCCGAATATTCAATGATGTTTTTGGTATCAATGGTTGGCGTCATCCTGTTTCTCGGTGCCTGGAATACGCCTTTGCCAAACATTGGAGCCGTAAAACTGGCCGATTGGACAACCGGAAATATCTGGGGAATTGGCTGGATTTTTCTGAAATCATTACTTTTAATTGGTTTGCAAATGTGGGTTCGTTGGACGTTGCCGCGTTTCCGGGTTGACCAGTTGATGGATTTATGCTGGAAAGTTTTAACGCCGCTTGCATTTTTGTGTATGTTGATTTCAGGAATTTGGCGGTTGTGGTTAATGTAGGGACGTTGTAGGTGTAGAGACGTTGCAGGCGTAGAGACGTTGCATGCAACGTCTCTACGCAAATCAAAAATTAAAAAATCAAAATGTTCAACAATATCATCAACGGAATTAAATCAGCAGGAAAAGGTTTCAACCTTACCCTGAAACATTTTTTGGCTGCTAAAAACAGCAGGGAAGTGGTTGGCATTCAATCAGATAATTATTTTAAACAGCAGGAGGGGAATGTTACCATCCAATATCCGCACCAAAAATTGCCCATTCCGGAAGTTGGCCGTTACCAGCTTTTTGTGGAAATGGACGATTGTATTGTCTGCGATTTGTGCGCCAAAATTTGTCCGGTTAATTGTATCGAAATCGAATCCATCAAATCAACGGAAGCCATCGGCCAAACTTCCGACGGCACAACCAAACGTTTGTACGCCGCTAAGTTCGACATCAACATGGCCAAATGCCTGTACTGCGGTTTGTGCACCACAGTTTGCCCAACGGAATGTATCACGATGACCAATCAATACGATAAAAGCGTGCAGGATTTGGATTTGCTGACTTACCGTTTTTCGCCGATGAGCGAAGCCGAAGCAGAAGAAAAACGCTTGGCTTTAGAAAAGCAGCAGGCCGAAAAGTTGGCCGCCAAACAAGCGGCCGCACAAAAAAAATAGGGGTAAAAGAAGCATGGAGCAAGGCATATTTATTTTTTTGGGTTTAACAACGGTTGCTTCGGCCTGGTTTGTGGCAGCAAGCCAAAACCTGGTACGCTCGGTTTTTATGTTTTTTGTAACGCTTTTTGCCGTTGCCGGCCTGTACGTTTTTGCCCTGGCGGATTTTGTGGCCGTAACCCAAATTGTGATTTATGTGGGTGGCGTTTTGGTGCTGATGCTGTTCACGTTTATGCTGTCAAGCAAAGAAACGCTGGAAAAGTTGGAGGAGAGTCGGCATCCGGTTTTTACTTTGAAACAGTTTCCGGCATTGCTGGTGGCAGCAGCGTTTTTGATTGTATTGGTGAATGCTATTTTCAAACTCAAACCCGATCAATTGGGATGGATTTTGCAGGCAACTAATAATACTTTTCGTCCCCAAGATAACACCGTTACCAACATCGGCACCAATTTAATGACTACTTTTTTGCTGCCTTTTGAAGCCATTTCCATTTTGCTGATGATGGCGCTGATTGGTGCCGCACATTTGGCCAGAAAGGAGCGCTCTTTTGATTAACCTGCAAACTTTTATGCTGATTGGCGCGTGTTTATTTGCCGCCGGTTTGTACATGGTTTTGACCAAAAGTAACGCGATCCAGGTTTTGATTGGGATTGAATTTATCATCAATGCAGGCGTAATCAACCTGGTTGCTTTCGGGAAATACGACCGCTACCACAACAGCGGACAAATTTTTGCTTTGTTTGCCATCGTTCTCGCCGCTGCTGCAACTGCGGTTGCATTGGCCATTATTTTGAACGTTTACCGTCGGTTCAAAACCATTGATCCCGGTAAAATTGACGAATTAAAAGATTAGATATTTGGAACAGATCAACACTTTACAAAATCATACGCTCGAAATCCAGCTTGCGTTAATTGCCGTGCTGTTGCCTTTTGCTGCTTTTACCACCAATTTTTTAGTGCTAAAAACAGCATCGGGCAAAGCAGAAGGCTGGCTGGCCACCGTTTGTGTTTTGCTGAGTTTGATTAGCTCGGCTGTTCTCTTTTCAAAAATTTGGAACCAGGAACCTTTGCACCAACAGGTTTTATGGTTTCAAATCGGCACCGTAAAAATCTTTGCCGGTTTACTGCTCAATAACCTTTCGGTGTTGATGCTGGTTTTAGTCTCTGGAATCGCTCTGGCCGTACATTTTTATTCTTTGGCTTATATGGCAGGCGACCAAAAGTTCCGCCGCTATTTCCGTTACCTCAGCTTTTTTTGCTTCGCAATGCTGGCTTTGGTGGTGGTTGATAACTTGTTGTTGATGTACGCTTTCTGGGAATTGGTCGGCTTTGCTTCCTATCTGCTCATCGGTTTTTGGTTTACGCGAGAAAAAGCAGTTCAGGCCAATAAAAAAGCTTTTATCATGAACCGGATTGGTGATATTGGCTTGCTCATCGGCATCATGATCCTGTTTGCAAACTTCCAAACGTTCGATCTGCTTACAC
>NZ_CALMAT010000003.1:0-14466 GCF_937859865.1 uncultured Mucilaginibacter sp. | reverse complement strand
GGTCATCCAAACAACTTTACTTCTACACAAGGATTATCAGGAATCTGGCTAACTATTGCCGGATTATGTTTTTTTCTTGGCGCAATTGCCAAATCGGCGCAATTTCCTTTGCACACCTGGCTGCCGGATGCCATGGAAGGTCCAACTTCTGTTTCGGCCTTAATTCATGCCGCAACAATGGTAGCTGCCGGTGTTTTTTTGCTGGCGCGTGTTTATCCGGTTTTTAATGCGGATGTAAAACTGGTCATCACCCTAACCGGCACTTTTACCGCTTTTATGGCGGCAACGATTGCCCTCACGCAAAATGACCTCAAAAAAATCCTCGCTTTTTCTACCATTTCGCAGTTGGGTTTTATGGTTGCCGCGATGGGCATGGGCGCTTATGCTTCGGCTTTGTTTCATCTAACCACACATGCTTTTTTTAAGTGCCTTTTGTTTCTGTCAGCCGGAGTGATTATTCACGAAATGCAGCATTTAAAAGAAAAATTTCATTTAGAAATTGATCCGCAAAACATTTTAAACATGGGCGGTTTGCGCAAAGCTTTGCCGGTTACTTTTGCTACCTGCATCGTTGCCGCGCTGGCTTTGATCGGTTTGCCGCTCACTTCCGGTTATTTATCTAAAGACGGTATTTTGATCCAAGCTTTTGAATGGGCAGAAGAAAGGTCAATTTTCTACAAAATCATCCCGATTTCCATCCTGATCACCAGTTGGCTTACCGCTTTTTACATTGCCCGATTCATGTTTAAAGTTTTTTGGGGAGAATCAAAATTGAAAAAAATAGTTCCAACTTTCGACTTACATCTCTCCAAAGAAAACAAATTCTTCATCTGGCCGATGCTGTTTTTAGCACTGTTTTCTTTGTATCCTGTTTTTTCGCTCAACCCGTTATTGTACGAACAAAGCTGGCTTTTTAAAGGTTTCCTCACGGCCGATTACTTCGAACGCGAAAACCTGTACCACACTGTCATTCCTGCTGCCGTCAATATCATTGCCATTTTGGTGGTTTATTTGGCTTATTTGAAATATGTAAAGCAAAGCATAAATTGGTTTCCCGAAAGCAGTTTCCTGTTCCGCTTGTCTTACAATCAATGGTATATTGACCGGTTTTATGGAAATGATGTGGTAAAAACAGTAGTTTGGATCAGCCAAAAATTATACGCTTTTGACCGTTTGGTGATTGATGGATTTGTAAACCTGCTGGCCAAAACCGGTCTTCTTTTAGCTGTCATTAGTAAATGGATGGACAGATACTTAATTGATGGTTTGGTAAATTTTATCGCCTTCCGTGTCCGCGATATTGGTAGTTTTGCCCGAAGTTTTCAAACTGGAAAAGTGCAGCAATATTTGCTCGGGATGCTGCTGGTTATTCTAAGTATTTACCTTTTTAAAACGTTGATTTAGGTTGATGGACCACATACTTACACTGCTCATTTTTACGCCTTTACTGTTTGGGCTGGTGCTTCTTTTACTGCCTGTTTCTTTGCGCAACAGTTTTAAATATGTGGCTTTGGCTGCAACTTTAGTTCAGGTTTTTCTAAGCGGATGGCTGTATTTTCATTTCCAAACCGGTGCTTCTTTTAGTGGCATAAATCATGCGGAACAATACCAGTTTGCCGAAAAAGCAAACTGGATCAGCCTCAGTTTAGGTTCGCTCGGCAATATGCAAATTGATTATTTTGTTGGGGTTGACGGACTTTCCATCGGTCTGCTCTTCATGTCGTCCATCGTTATGGCAGTTGCCGTGCTGGCTTCCTGGGAAATCAAAACCAATTTAAAAGGTTTTTTTGCCTTGTTTTTATTGCTGGACATGGCCGTGATCGGCGTTTTTTGTGCGTTGGATTTCTTCCTGTTTTACATTTTTTACGAGTTGATGCTCCTGCCGCTTTACTTTTTGATTGGTATGTGGGGCGGCGTGCGGCGGGAATATGCAGCTATCAAATTTTTCCTTTATACGTTGTTCGGCTCAGTTTTTATGTTGCTGGTGATGATCGGCCTGTACTTTTCTGTAACCGATCCCACCACCGGAAACCATACCTTCAACATCATTCACATGATGAACCCGGCAAATTATGCACAAGGTTCCATCTTTTCCGCCCATCAAACTTTATTTGGCTTACCGGCACGTTCACTGGCTTTTGTGGTGCTGTTTATCGCTTTTGCCATCAAAGTTCCTGTTGTTCCGCTGCACACCTGGCTGCCCGATGCACACGTGGAAGCGCCAACCGCCGTTTCCATTATTCTTGCCGGCGTTTTGTTAAAGGTTGGCGGATACGGCATTTTGCGAATTTGCTTCAGTATTTTCCCGGAAGTGGCAACGGCAGGTGCTTTCTGGCTCGGTTTGCTTGGCGTAATTTCTATTTTATACGGCGCGTTGAATGCACTGGCTCAGACCGACTTGAAGCGTTTGATTGCCTATTCTTCCGTTTCGCACATGGGTTTTGTGTTGCTGGGGATGGCTTCCCAAACCACCGAAGGCATCAGCGGCGCCGTAATGCAAATGTTAAGCCACGGTTTTCTTTCGGCCATGCTGTTCTTTTTGGTCGGCGTCATTTATACCCGCGTACATGATCGTTACATTTATAATTTTCGGGGCTTGGCTTCGCTGATGCCGCAATTCACCGTTTTTGTGCTAATTGCTTTTTTTGCCTCACTCGGTTTGCCGGGCTTTTCTGCTTTTATGGGCGAAGCTTTTTCGCTGATCGGCGCTTTTACTTCTGCTTCCGTCAACGGTTTGCTGCCCAGTTGGATGGCCATTTGCGGTTCCGTCGGGATCTTGTTAAGTGCCGCTTATTTTCTGTGGACTTTACAACGTATGTTTTTTGGCGAAACGCGGTTATCCGGCGGCGAAACTTGGCGCGCAGCATTAACCGACGTCAACTTTCGCGAAAAATCAGCTTTAATTCCGCTGGCTTTGATGGCTTTGGTCATCGGTATTTTTCCTTCGCTGGTTTTCTCCAAAATCAACGATTCGGTTTTGGCTTTGGTTCATTTATTCAGATAACCATATGAACGAAAGCCCGATCTCTATCACCGAACAATTAAACAACATCCTGCAAAGTATCACTTATTTTGTGCCCGAAACCGCTTTGGCCATACTGTTTTTACTGGTCATAATTTTGGGTTTGGCCTTGAAAAAAGATGCCGGCCGTTTTTGCCAGTTGCTCACATTGTTCGGTTTGGTCTTCGTTTTTCAGCGGGATGTGCAGCAATTGTATCTCGTGCTTTCCGGCCCGAAGTTTTTGTTCAGCAACATGCTTCTTTTACACCATGTTTCTATTGTTTTTAAGCTGATTTTTGAAGTGCTGGCCTTTCTCATCGTTGTTTACATTCCGTTGGATCAATCTTTAAAGTCTCATAAAAAAGGTTTAAGCGATTTGTACGCCATCTTAATTGCCGTTGTTTTCGGTTTGCATTTAATGGCGATGTCCGTCAATTTACTAATGATTTATCTGGCAGTTGAAACCGTTTCCATCGGCTCTTTTTTGTTGGTGGCTTATCAAACCGAAAACCGGTTTGCGGTAGAATCCGGTTTAAAATATGTGTTGTTTGGCTTTGCAGCTTCGGCAGTAATGCTTTATGGCATGTCGTTATTGTACGCCGCGACCGGGCAGTTAGACATTTTTAACGGGCATTTTTTGGATGGATTGATACGCGTTCATCCCGTTCCGGTTTCTTTGGGCATTATTTTGGTGCTGGCTGGCATCGGTTTTAAACTTTCTTTTGTGCCGATGCACTTTTGGGTGCCCGATGTTTACGAAGGTGCCGCAACGCCGGTGGTTGCTTTTCTTTCCACCTTAACCAAAATTGCCGGTTTTGCCTTGCTCACCAATTGTTTAACGCCTTTTGTTTTCTTCGGAAAATGGACCACTTTCGATTTCCGCCTGTTCTTTTCCGTCATCAGCATCATCACGTTGATTGCCGGAAATTTTGCCGCCATCGTTCAAACCAACATCAAACGAATGCTGGCTTATTCGTCCATCGGCCATACCGGTTTTGGGCTGATGGCTTTGGTAACTTTCTCGCAGCAAGGCATTTCAGCATTGCTTTTCTACTTGATTGTTTATGCTTTTGCCAACATCGGCGCGTTGATGCTTTGCAGTTTTTATGCCGGTAAAAACAGTATGCTTTCAGTAGAAGATTTGCGCGGCCGGGGCAAAGCACATCCTTTTGCCGGCGTTTGTTTTGTGGTTTTGCTGATCTCGCTGATTGGTTTGCCTGTTTCTGCCGGATTCAACGGTAAAGTGCTGGTTTTCTCGTCGGTGATTGATGTTTATCGCCAAAACCACAATGTTTGGCTGCTGGCTTTGCTCATCACCGGAGCCGTTACCACCGTTGTTTCGCTGTTTTACTATTTCAAGATTCCGTTGAATTTGTTTCTGAAAACATCCGCTCAGACAGAAACAGCCATCGAAAATCCATCCGCAACTTTACTGATATTGATTGGTTTGATGAGTGCGCTCGTAATTTTACTGGGGATTTTTCCATCGCTTTTAGCAAATTTATTGCGGTAAAAGAAGCATCATTTGGAAGTAACAATTGTCGCGTTGTGGATAACCTGCCTAAAAATAAAAGCAAGTTTTAGATTATAAGGCTTATTTTTGTAGCTCAATAGGAATCATGAGCGATCAGATTAAACACGAGTGCGGTGTTGCCTTTATCCGCCTGTTAAAGCCCCTTTCATATTATCAAAAAAAATACGGCACTTCACTTTACGGCTTAAATAAGTTGTATTTGCTGATGGAAAAACAAAATAACCGCGGCCAGGACGGCGCTGGTGTGGCCACCATCAAATTGGATGTTGCGCCCGGAAACCGTTACATCAGCCGCCACCGTTCGATGGCAAAAAATGCAGTTGCCGATATTTTTGAATACATCCAAAAAAAATTTGCCGACATCCAGAAAGAATATCCGGAGCAATTCCACGATGCCGACTGGCTGAAAGAGCACATGAGTTTTACCGGCGAAGTGTTGCTGGGCCATCTGCGTTACGGAACGCATGGTAAAAACAGTATCGAAAACTGCCATCCTTTTCTCCGCCAAAACAACTGGATGACCAGGAATTTGGTGATTGCCGGTAATTTCAACATGACGAATACGGAAGAACTGTTGCAGCAATTGTTTGATTTGGGCCAGCATCCGAAAGAAAAATTAGACACCGTTACGGTTTTAGAAAAGATCGGCCATTTTTTGGATAGTGAAGTGCAGGGTTTGTTCGACCAGTACAAACGCGAAGGTTTAGATGATAACGTAGAGATTACCAAACTGATTGCCAACGATTTGGACGTGGCAAAAATTCTGAAGAAATCTGCAAAATCATGGGACGGCGGTTATACCATTGCCGGGATTTTAGGCCATGGCGATGCTTTTGTGATGCGCGACCCGGCCGGTATTCGTCCTGCTTTTTATTACATCAATGATGAAGTGGTGGTAGCTGCTTCCGAACGCCCAGCCATCCAAACGGCATTTAACGTTCCGATTGAGGACATCAAAGAAATAAAACCCGGTCACGCGCTGGTGATAAAAAAAGATGGGCACATCAGCCAAAAACAATTCCGGGAACCGACCGAAAAAAAATCGTGTTCTTTTGAGCGTATTTATTTTTCGCGGGGAAGTGATGCTTCAATTTACCGCGAACGCAAGCAGTTGGGCCGTTTGTTGTGCAAGCAAATTCTGGAAGCGGTAGATTACGACCTGGAAAACACCGTTTTTTCCTACATCCCAAATACGGCCGAGGTTGCTTTTTACGGGATGGTGGAAGGCATCCACAAATACATCAAATCCTACCAGCGCGAACAGTTGCTGAACCGGAAAGATAAAATTACGGATGAAGAACTGGAACGTGTGCTGAACATTTACCCACGGGTAGAAAAACTGGCGATAAAAGACGTAAAGCTGCGTACGTTTATCACGCAGGATGCAGACCGATCAGAAATGGTGGCGCATGTTTACGATACCACTTACGGATTAATCAAGAATGGCAAAGATACACTGGTTGTGCTAGACGATTCGATCGTTCGCGGCACCACTTTGAAGCAAAGTATTTTGAAGATTATTGACCGTTTAGGGCCGAAAAAAGTGATTGTGGTTTCTTCGGCGCCGCAAATCCGTTACCCGGATTGTTACGGAATTGATATGTCGCGGATGAGCGAGTTTGTTGCTTTTGAAGCAGCCATCAGTTTATTGAAAGACCGCGGCATGGAAAACGTGTTTTATGACGTGTACGAAAAGTGCGTGGAAAGCGAACATTTGCCGAAAGAGCAGGTGGAAAACTACGTGAAAGCCATCTACGCGCCTTTTACCGATGAACAGATTTCTGACCGGATTGCCGAAATCATCACCCCAAACAGTATCAAAGCTGAAGTTGAAGTGATTTACCAAACTTTGGACAACCTGCACAAAGCCTGCCCCGAACATTTGGGCGACTGGTATTTCTCCGGCAACTACCCAACGCCAGGTGGAAATAAGGTGGTAAACAAAGCATTTCAAAACTGGATGCAAGGGAAAAACCAGCGGGCTTATACGTAGTTGTGGTTTGAGGAGTGAGGTTTGAGGTGCGAGGTTTGAGAAATCCGCGCCTTTTTTGTTGTATATGTTTAATGAATTTATGCCGATAAAAGAAGCATCAGTTAGTGGAAGGCATTCCCGAAAAAACAAAGTGCGTAACCAACCGGTCGAGGATGATAAAAGCAGCAATAATCAGCGCGATACCGGCCACATAATTTAAGCGGTGCACCAATTTTACCGAAATCTTATCGCGTAATTTATTCGCATAAAAAGCTTTGATCGTATCCATGCCAAACTGTACCAGCAGGATGGTGAAAAACATAATCACCAATTTTAGTTGCCTGTGTGGGATACCTGCATGATAAACTGTACTTGCCGTACCGATTACGGTTATCCAATGAAATAAAATGGTAGGGTTAAAAATGCACATCAAAAATCCTTTAAAAAAGTAACCGGCGCGGTTAACCCGGGCAGGCGTGTTGGTATTAAAGCTAACGTCTGCTTTTTTTAGCAAATAATAAACGCCAATACAAAACAGGATGATGCTGCCGCCCACACCCAACCAGACTTTTGCCTGGGGCGGGATTTCAAACAGTTGCGAACCAAAAATAATCCCGCCCACAAACACCACATCGCTCGAAACCACGCCCAAGGCCAATGCTACGCCGGCATGAAATCCACTTTCTATACTCGATTTAATGAGTGCGAAGAAGTTAGGCCCGGTAATAAAGGTTAACACAAGTCCGATCCCGATACCTGAAATGACAGCTTCAATCATTTACGCAGCTTATATAGTTTTATTTTTAGCAAGGTAAACGCGAATATGCAATTTTATTATTTAAAGCACTAATGCAGCAGCAATATGGCCGGTAACACTAAAATTACAGGTTGATATTTATAAAATTTCTATTAAGTTCGTGAAAAATTTTATTCCGGATAATTACTAACCAACTTATTTAACACCTGATGGATCAGTCTAAAACTAAAAGTTATGCTTCCGCTCTGTACTCTTTAATTACCGTTTTCTTTTTCTGGGGGTTTTTGGCTGCTTCCAACGGTGTATTCATCCCTTTTTGCAAAACCCATTTTCACCTTACACAGTTTGAATCCCAACTGATTGATTTTACTTTTTATGGCGGTTATTTTATTGGTTCCCTGATTTTGTACTTTGTTTCCCAGCTTACCAAAGTAGATTTGCTGAATAAAATTGGTTATAAAAACGGTATTGTTTATGGTTTGCTTATTTCTACAGTCGGTGCGCTGGCGATGGTCCCCGCCATCAACAACGGCCATTTTGCTTTTATCCTGAGTTCATTTTTTGTGGTAGCGGTTGGTTTTTCGTTGCAGCAAACGGCTGCCAATCCATTTGTTATTGCTTTAGGCCCACCCGAAAGTGGTTCGCACCGGTTAAACTTTGCCGGCGGTGTTAATAATTTTGGCGGACTATTGGGACCGATTGTGGTTAGTTTGGTTCTTTTTGGTTCATCTCAAGGCAGCGATCAAAGTACAGTGAGCATTACATCGGTTAATAATTTGTATTTTATTTTGGCGGGATTATTTTTGGCTGTGGCACTTTTTTACCGGTTTTCTAACCTGCCCGAAATCAACAGTACCGAAAGTGTGGAAGCCAGCACAAGTTCTAACAGGCCGTTGCTGCTGATTACGTTAGGTTTTCTGTTGGTTTTGGTTGCCAACCCACTTGAAAAATTAACGGGCTTAAGCAATTCTTATTTTATTTATGGTGCCTTGGCCGTGATTCTTTTATCACTTATTTATGTGTTGTTGGCACCCAAAAACAACCCTGATTCCTGGGGGGCGATGCAATACCCGCAACTGATTTTAGGCATGATTGCTATTTTTACTTATGTTGGGGTTGAAGTAAGCACCCAAAGCAATATGGGCGCGTTGTTAAAACTGCCTGCTTTTGGCGGCTACGCAGATTCTGCCATCAAACCTTATATTTCACTGTATTGGGGAAGTTTGATGATTGGACGCTGGACTGGTGCGATCAGTGCTTTTAAATTATCTAAATCAACAAAAAATATTTTAACGGTCATCGTACCTTTTATTGCTTTCGGCGTGATCTTGTTGTTCAACCATTTATCCGGAACTGATGTCGGCAACCTGTATTTGTATTCAATTTGCGTAGTTGTATTGATCGTTGCTTTCTTTATGGGCCAGGAAAAACCAACACGTGTATTAATGATTTTCGGTTTGCTGGGCATGTTTGCCATGATTGTTGGTTTATTGACCACCGGACAAATTGCCATTTATGCTTTTTTAAGCGGCGGTTTATGCTGTTCCATTATGTGGCCAAGTATATTTTCATTGGCTCTTGCCGGTTTGGACAAATATACCAGCCAAGGTTCTGCATTTTTAATCATGATGATTTTAGGCGGATCAGTTATCCCACCAGTGCAGGGGATTTTGGCCGATACGGCAGGCATTCATATTTCTTACATCATCCCGGTTATCTGTTTTGCTTACATCGCTTTCTTTGCTGTAAGGGTAGGGACGGAACTGAAGAAACAAGGAATTGACATGAACCAGGTTGAAGCAGCAGGCGGACACTAATTTTTTATGCCTAAAAAAAGCTTCGATGCCATTTTTATGCACCTGGCTACCGACCTGGCTTTTCGCTCGCATTGCGTAAAAGCACAGGTTGGCGCGGTGCTGACCAAAGATACCCGCATTATTTCCATCGGTTATAACGGCCCGCCAGCCGGAACCCACAATTGCGACGAAGAATGGCCGGAGCAAGGTTGCGCCCGCGATGCCCGGGGAAGTTGTTCTTTAGCTTTGCATGCAGAACAAAATGCCATTTTATATGCCGTAAAAAATGGCGCTAATTTGCAAGGTGCAACTTTGTATGTTACACTTTCGCCTTGTTTGGCTTGTGCGCGTTTAATTTTTTCGGCAGGGATTGCGGCTGTGTTTTACCAAAATTCTTATGCGGCTTACAAAGGTTTTGCCAATGATGAAGGTGTTGATTTTTTAAACCGGTTCGGGATTCCTGCAAAGCAGTATGAGTTGGTTGAATAATCTGCAGCTTTTTAAATTTGAACTGTAATTATTGATGCTTCTTTTATCGTATAAAAATTGGTATAGTTCATGGCTAATTGTTCATGGTCGAAGGCTGATCGCTGAAAATTGATTGCTGACAGCTAATCTAAACTTTCTGATTCCTCAGTGCATTCACCTTTTCCAAAGCAAAATTTAATTGTTGTTCCGGGGAGAGATTGGTATTGTCCAGAATCACAGCATCATCGGCACGAATAAGCGGGCTTTCAGTTCGGGTCGTGTCCTGGTAATCCCGATCGGCAATGTTGTCAAAAACTTCGTGCAGCGAGATTTCCTGGCCTTTTTCTTTCAGTTCTTTGTAACGCCTTTCTGCCCGGATTTTCGGATCGGCCGTCATAAACAACTTTAATTGTGCGTTTTTAAAAACAGCCGTACCAATATCGCGGCCGTCCATCACAATGTTTTTTGATTTGCCCATGCGCTGCTGCTGTTTTACCATTTCGCGGCGTACTTGCCGAATTGCCGAAACCGCGCTCACGTTTTTAGAAACCGGCATCTGCCTGATCTCGTCCGAAACTTCTTCATTGTTCAGCATAATGTGCGTTTCGTAATCCCGCGAATTAAAGTTGAGATTGATGTTTTTCAGTGCTTTTTCAACCTGTTCCGGATCGTTAACATCTACATTATTCCGAAGAAAATACAACGTTACGGCGCGGTACATTGAGCCACTGTCCACATAAATAAAGTTGAGTTTCTTTGCCAATGCCTTCGCCAAAGTGCTTTTTCCGCAAGAAGAATACCCGTCTATGGCTATAACAAAATTTGTGTTCATCGCGGCGCTAAAGATACAGCAATCCTTTAAATTGTAAACACAAATTGCCAATGCTTCTTTTACCATATGTTTTTTAGCGTCAATTGCTTTAACTTCGGCTTTGGGTTTGCGTGAAAAAAAGGCTGCCCGAATTTTATTTTATGCCGGTAAAAACAGCTTGGCACAGCTCTTGAAACAGTTATGTGTTACCCAAATTTCTATTCAATAAATAAATACAACTGCCAGTTTGGCGTTTAAATACGGTTATAAATGAGTTTTGATCCATTCGATTTTAATAATGCATTGCCTATCATTAATGAAGAATCCGAATTTTTTCCTTTAATGTCATCAGAAGACGAAGAAGAAATGAACAACGAACTCGTGCCGGAAGTACTGCCAATATTGCCGCTTCGTAATACGGTTTTGTTTCCCGGTGTTGTTATTCCGATTACGGTTGGCCGCGATAAATCCATCAAACTGATTAAAGATGCCAACAAAGGAAAAAAGATTATTGGCGTAGTTGCGCAAAAAGACACGAGCATTGAAGACCCGACCTACGAGCAATTGAACCAGGTTGGTACAATGGCACTGATCATTAAGGTTTTGCAAATGCCCGATGGCAACACCACGGTTATTATCCAGGGCAAAAAACGTTTCACTTTAAAAGAACAAGTGCAAAGCGAGCCTTATATCAAAGCTGCCATCGAGCCTTTTAAAGAAATAAAAGCGACTGAGAACAAGGAGTTTAAAGCGATGGTTTCATCCATCAAAGACATGGCGATGAACATTGTGCAGCTTTCGCCAAACATGCCTTCCGAAGCAAGTATCGCCATTAAAAATATCGAAAGTACTTCTTTTCTGATCAATTTTATTTCTTCTAACATGAATGCTGCGATGGCCGTGAAGCAGCACATGCTGGAAGTGCCCAACTTGTACGAGCGTGCGCGGATGGTGCTGGAGCATTTAACGGTTGATTTGCAGATGCTGGAACTGAAAAACCAAATCCAATCTAAAGTGCGGGTTGATTTGGACAAGCAGCAGCGCGATTACTTTTTGAACCAGCAGCTTAAAACCATTCAGGAAGAATTGGGCGGCAATTCGCCGGATATGGAAGTGGACAACCTGCGCACTAAAGGCAGCAAAAAGAAGTGGTCAAAAGAAGTAGCAACCCATTTTAACAATGAGTTGGCCAAGCTGGCGCGGATTAATCCTGCCGCTGCCGATTATTCGGTACAAATTAATTATTTGGAACTGCTCACCGAACTTCCCTGGAATGAATTTACCAAAGATAATTTCGACTTAAAACGCGCGCAGAAAGTGCTGGACAAAGACCATTTTGGTTTAGAAAAAGTTAAACAGCGCATAATCGAATATTTGGCTGTGTTGAAGTTGAAGCACAACATGAAAGCGCCAATTTTATGTTTGGTTGGCCCGCCGGGAGTTGGTAAAACTTCACTTGGAAAATCTATTGCGCGTGCTTTAGGCCGAAAATATGTGCGCATGGCTTTGGGCGGAATCCGTGATGAAGCCGAAATCCGCGGACACCGTAAAACTTATATTGGCGCAATGCCAGGCCGTATCATTCAGTCCATAAAAAAAGCAGGCGCTTCCAACCCGGTTTTTATTTTGGATGAGATTGATAAAGTTGGAAACGATTTCCGCGGCGACCCATCATCGGCTTTGTTGGAAGTGCTCGACCCGGAACAAAACAGCAACTTTTACGACCATTATGTGGAGATGGATTTTGACCTTTCCAACGTAATGTTTATCGCAACGGCCAATTCTTTAAGCACCATTCAGCCTGCTTTATTAGACCGGATGGAAATTATCGAAGTAAACGGTTATACCATTGAAGAAAAAGTAGAAATTGCACGCCAGCATTTGTTGCCAAAACAACGCGAGGCGCACGGTTTAAAACCGAAAGATGTATCCATCAAAAATAACGTGCTGGAAAAAGTAGTAGAAGATTATACCCGCGAATCCGGTGTGCGCAACCTGGAAAAAAAGATCGGTTCTTTGGTGCGCGGCATTGCAAAAAGCATTGCGATGGAAGAAACTTATTCCGCTGCCATTGCCAAAGAAGACGTGGAAAAAATCCTCGGCGCGCCTTTATTTGATAAAGACAGTTACGAAAACAACAACTTTGCTGGCGTGGTTACGGGCTTGGCTTGGACACAAGTTGGCGGTGATATCCTGTTTATCGAAGCGAGTTTAAGCCCGGGAAAAGGCCGTTTAACCTTGACCGGAAGTTTGGGCGACGTAATGAAAGAATCCGTTACCATTGCTTTGGCTTACCTGCGGGCACATGCAAAAGATTTTAACATTGATGTCCGTTTGTTTGACCAATGGGACGTACATGTGCATGTTCCGGCCGGCGCAACACCGAAAGACGGCCCATCAGCAGGAATCACGATGTTAACGGCTTTAGTTTCAGCTTTCACTCAGCGTAAAGTAAAAGAACATTTGGCCATGACCGGCGAGATCACGCTTCGTGGAAAAGTGTTGCCGGTAGGCGGCATCAAAGAGAAAATATTAGCGGCAAAAAGGGCAAATATCAAAGAAATCATCTTGTCCAAATCCAATCAAAAAGATATTCTGGAGATCAAGGAATCCTATATTACCAATATGAAATTCCATTACGTTTCGGAAATGAAAGAAGTGATTGACTTGGCTTTAATGCCGCAAAAAGTGGAAAACGCGGTTGATTTAACGGTGCGGGAAGATGTGAAAGCAGTGTTGAATTAACAGTAAAATTTTTTTGATCGAAGAAAATAGAACGGCGGAATTACTTCAATTGATAAAGTAATTCCGCCATTTTTGTGTTTTTCAGCCTCTAAAGTGAATTAATACTACCGTTATAAGTAATTGTTTTGCCCTTATTATTCACAATATTTAAGCTGGCATAACCATTTTTTGTTATATCAAGTACTATTGCCTTAACTTGTTTCTTATCTAAAGGCTTGATTAACACTTGCCAAACCTCATTACCATAAGCCAATGCTTTATAATAATAGTTGGTGGAATTTAATTTGAGATACGGCGCAAAGCTTGTAAAGCTTATATTTCCATACGAAGAGCCAACATACGGTAATTCTGCAAAAATTTTATTATCAGAAACACTAAAATTATAATCCGGTGAAAGTAATGGTCTTCCTGTAAAATCTTCACCGATAAAATAAGTGGTAAAAACAAATTTTCTTTCTGTCAACAGTTTTTCGATAAAAACATCTGATAGTACAGACGATTTTTGATGCTGTGCTTTTAACGTACTAACAGTTGCAGTTAGCACAAAAGTTGCAAGTAGAAAAGCTTTTAGTTTTTTCATGGTTACTTTATTTTAATGTATTAAATAAATTCCGCTGAAGTCAATACTTTAACAATAATCAAAATAAAAAGTGTTTTTTCAGTAAAAAGTAAAAGTTTATAAAGCGCGATTTAATACTCCGGCTTTTCTTATGTTTAGGCTTTATAAAGCTAATGAAATTTCGATTTTTATTCTCCATACTTCTTTTATCGTGCATTTTTTCGCAAGCCCAACAACGGAACTTTCAAAACGAAGTAGGTTTTCAAACCGATAACGATGCTTACCTGGCACAAGGTTCAGACCGATATTACACCAACGGCTTGTTTATTTATTTCCGCCACGCTTTGCAAACCGATACCACAAAAGCAAACCTGTTTGGTAAAGTTTTAGGCTTCGAGGCCGGGCAAAAAATGTACAATGCACAATCAGCTTTTATTCCGGCTGCGCGGTATGTTGATCGTCCTTTTGCAGGATATTTGTATGTTGGAAGCACGTTGCAATATCTTTATAAAAACGAAAGTGCGCTGAAATTAGGTTTGCAAGTTGGCGTAACCGGGCCGGCAGCTTTGGGAAGGCAAGCGCAAGAGTTTATCCATAATCTGTTGGGATTTTACAAACCGCAGGGCTGGCAATATCAGATCAAAAATAACTTGGGTGTGAATTTAGCAGCCAATTACGACAAACTTTTTTTCAGAAAAGACTGGTTTGATGTTGCCGGAAACGCTTACGGAAACCTTGGCACAACTTTTACCGGTGCAGGTTTAGGGCTTACTTTGCGTTTTGGCGAATTCAACCCGCTTTATCGTTCGGTCAGCACTTCGGG
>NZ_CALMAT010000002.1:5787-6051 GCF_937859865.1 uncultured Mucilaginibacter sp. | reverse complement strand
GTTTTGACCACATTGTTAAACAACCAAAAAGTGCCTGATCCTTTTTACGGAATGAACAACGAGCGCATCAAAGATATTTACCAAACCGGCAGGGATGAATACACTTATTGGTTTGTAAAAGATTTTGAAGAAGCAGCGCCAACCAACGGCAACCAAATTTACTTAAACTTCCGTGGCATTAATTACTCCGCAGAAATCTATTTAAATGGAAAAAAAGTAAACCCGAAAACACATGTGGGCATGTTTTTGCGGGAGAGTTACAAC
>NZ_CALMAT010000002.1:0-5777 GCF_937859865.1 uncultured Mucilaginibacter sp. | reverse complement strand
TTCCTCAATAAAAACGGGGAAAACCGGTTGGCTGTGCTGGTTTATCCGCCAAACCCAGTTGGCAAACCTGGCGGACAAGGCGGCGACGGCCGGATTGCAAAAGGCGTTGGCCTGCAATATACAGCCGGCTGGGATTGGATTGCACCAACGCGCGACCGCAATACCGGCATTTGGGATAAAGTAACCATCGAAAAAACCGGAGCAGTTAACCTGTTAAATCCGCATGTAATTACGGTAGTTCCGGGAATCAGGAAAGTTTTGGGAAATCAGCAACCAGCCATTATCAAAGCATCGGCAGAACTGCAAAACGCTGAAAATCATGTGGTAAAAGGAGTATTGCAATTTACGCTGGACGGAAACACAATTTCTAAACTGGTAACCATTGCAGCAAATTCAACGCAGGAAGTTTCGCTGGCCGATTTCACCCTAAAAAACCCAAAGTTGTGGTGGCCACATGGTTACGGCCCGCAAAATTTATACAAATCCAAAATTCAGTTTTTAGTTGGGCGCCAAGTTTCTGATCAGGAAAATGTTTCGGTTGGCGTTCGTGAAATTACCACAAGTTGGAATACCGAAACGCAGAGCCGACAAGTGGAAGTGAACGGACAAAAGATATTTATCAAAGGCGGAAACTGGATTATTTCGGATGCGATGCTGCGTTTTTCGGATGCGCGTTATGATGCGGAAGTCCGTTTTCACCGCGATATGAACCTCAACTTGATCCGGGTTTGGGGCGGTGCTTTGGTAGAACGGCCGGAATTTTACCAGGCTTGCGATAAATATGGCTTGCTGGTTTTTCAGGATTTTTGGATTTCTGGCGATGCAAACGGCAAATGGCTGGACCCGGCGAAAGCTGACGACCAATGGACACGCCGCAAATATCCCGACGACCACCAACTGTATTTAAAATCTGTTGCCGATCAAATCAAACTCGTCCGTAACCATCCTTCGCTGGCCATTTGGTGCGGCGGAAACGAAATTACACCGCCCGAGGATATTTTGCTGGCAGTCCGCGATACGTTGATGCCAAAACTGGACGGCACACGTTGGTTTGTAGATTATTCAAATTCTGATAAAATGTCGCTCAATACGATTGGCGGCAACGGCGACGGGCCTTATGGAATTCAACCGCTTTCCAATTTTTGGCAGGAACGGACTTTTCCTTTTAATTCTGAAATTGGCTCGGTTGGTTTGAGCGATTATGAATCGTTGCAACGTTTCATCCCCGAAAAAAACCTGATTGCACCGGAATATTCGGCCCAAAACAAAACCGCTAAAGTAGATTCGGTTTGGGATTACCACAAATACATTGCTTACGATGCTTTTATTGATCCGTACGGGAAAGCAAAAGATGCCCGGGATTTTGCAGCGAAAGCACAACTGGTTAATTACGACCAGTACCGCGGCTTGATGGAAGGTTTCAGTTCGCACATGTGGAGCTGGTACACCGGCACGATCATCTGGAAAACCCAAAACCCATGGACGGCGATGCGCGGCCAGATGTACGATTATTACCTGGACCCAAACGCTTGCTTGTACGGTTTGCACAACGGCAGCGAGCCGCTTCATGCCATGTACAATCCGATTACCGGCATGGTTTCTATCGTAAACAATACTTTTGAAACCCAGCGCGACTTGATGCTGACCGTTAAAACCATTGACATGAACGGTGAAGAAGGTTTGGTTACGCAGGTTTTTGAAGAAGTGCTGCCTTCGTCGGTCAAAGGTTTTTTGCCGATAAAAACAGTAGTGGAAAAGCGCGCGCACGATAAAGGCGTGTTTTTGTGCCTGCAACTTTTCGACAAAAACAAGCATAAACTGAGCGAGAATATTTACTGGATAAAAGATGCATCGGGCAATTATTCGGGTTTGCAGGAAATGGCCGCATCACAATTGCAAACTTCGGCACAAAAAACAGGCGAAGGAAAAATTGAAGTAATATTGACCAACCCGGCAAAAGCGCCGCTTGCTTTTTTTAACCGCTTATCGCTGGTTAATGCGGCAACGCACAAACGGGTTTTGCCGGTTTTTTATTCGGACAATTATATCTCGGTTTTGCCCGGCGACCAACAAAAAGTAACATTAGAATATCAGCTTAAACCAGGCGAACCGATGCCACAGCTTTCGATAAGTGGCTGGAATTTGCCCGAAAAACTAATCACGATAAAATAAAAGCTGTTTAAATTTATATCAGGAAAAAAATGGCAATGCTTCTTTTACCCTATAAAAATTGGTGTTTGCATCAATTTTTTATAAAATCAAAAACCGATTGTTACCAATTTTGGTAGTGTTTTGAAAAGTATGATGGGATAAAATGAGCAACGGGTTAAGCTCGTTTGTTGGTTGTGAAATCAAACAAAATGGTAAGCTGCCCCCGCTGCTGTAGCTGCAAGGTAGTAAAAAACGGTAAAAAAAAGACAGGTATACAGAATATTCGTTGTAAGGCCTGCAAGCTGCAGTTCCAGGAGGAATACCTTTATTGGGCTGCGGATTATAAGAACAGGGATTTGTTAAAGCGGATGCTGTTAAGGGGCAGCGGTGTCAGGGACTGTGCTGTTGTGCTGGGCATCTCTGCCAGCGCAGTCCTTAGGTGTATTTTGAGAATGGGCAAAGCTGCCAAAGTCTGGCCTAAGCAGGGTGCTTATCACTTGGTGCAGATAGACGAACAGTGGTCTTACGTGGGAAATAAGCAAAAGAAAGTATGGCTGCTGTATGCCATTTGTAAAAACAGTGGAGAAATCCTGGCAGCAAACTGGGGCAAAAGGAACAAAAAAAGTATAAGGGCTTTGCTAAAGAAGTTACAGGGAGTGGAAATTAATTTCTATTGCACAGACAACTGGCAGGCATTTGCAGAAGTTTTACCAAAGGAGAAGCACATTGTAGGTAAAAAATATACAAAGAACATAGAAGGAATTAACACGTGGTTCAGGACAAGGCTAAGAAGATTGGCCAGACGGACAGTTTGCTTCTCAAAAAAGCTTATCTACCACTATTCAATCATGAAAACGGCTATCTATGAACGTAACATTAGAGCATCATACATTTGAAAACACAACCCCAATTTTTATAGGGTAAAAGAAGCATGAGGCTTAACAATTAAATTTTAAACATGCACTGAATTTTTGCCTGAACATAAAATCAACCTAAAAAAACAACACGTATGGCCCGTTTAAATTTGTTGGAAGAAACCCGGTACGAAAAGCTTCCGGTTACAGTATTTGCCGATAAAAATGAAGCATCTGTGCAGGTGGCAAAACGAATTGCCGAACTAATTGCCGCCAAAAGTGCAAAAGGCGAAAAAACAATTCTCGGTTTGGCAACTGGTGCAACGCCGGTAAAAGTTTATGCCGAGCTGGTACGTTTGCACCGGGAAGAAGGGCTAAGTTTTGCCAATGTGATTACCTTCAATCTGGATGAATATTTCCCGATGAAACCAACGGCAGCGCAAAGCTACGTTACTTTTATGAACGAAAATTTGTTCAACCACATTGATATCCCGAAAGAAAGCATAAACATCCCGAACGGCACTTTGCCGCAGGAAGAAGTAGCCGCTTTTTGTTTGGAATACGAAAAAAAAATCAGCAGTTACGGCGGTTTGGATTTGCAGATTTTGGGCATTGGCCGTACGGGCCACATCGGTTTTAACGAGCCGGGATCGGCGCCAAATTCGGGCACGCGTTTGGTTACATTGGATGATTTGACACGCCGCGACGCCTCCCATGATTTTGGCGGAAAAGAAAACGTGCCGGTAAAAGCCATCACGATGGGTATTGGCACGATCTTTAAAGCACGCGAAATTATTTTGATGGCTTGGAACTATAAAAAAGCGTCCATCATCAAAAAAGCGGTGGAAGGCGAAATTTCTTCGGACGTGCCGGCCACTTATTTGCAACTATCTGAAAACGTAGAGTTTGTTTTGGACGAAGAAGCTGCTGCCCAATTAACGCGTTTTAACACGCCGTGGCTGGTTAAAGATTGTGTGTGGACAGAAAGGCTCATCAAAAAAGCCGTGATCTGGCTGGCTACAACGGTAAACAAACCAGTTTTAAAACTAACGGAAGAAGACTACAACAACCACGGCATGGCGCAATTGGCCACCGAAAAAGGCCCGGTTTACAACATCAACATTGATATTTTTAACCAGGTGCAGCATACCATTACGGGCTGGCCGGGCGGAAAACCAAACGCAGACGACAGCCAGCGGCCGGAACGTGCAGAACCGGCCAAAAAACGCGTGATCGTGTTTTCGCCGCACCCGGACGACGATGTGATTTCGGTTGGCGGTACGTTTATCCGTTTGGTTGATCAGGGCCATGATGTGCATGTGGCTTACCAAACCTCGGGCAACAATGCCGTTTGGGACGATGATGCGTTGCGTTACCTTGAGTTTGCGATTGATTTTGCCAAAAGCCAGCACCAGGAAGTTGCGCAGTTGGAAGCTTTGTACCATAACATGCGTGCGTTTTCGCAAAGCAAACACCCGAACCAGGACGATCCGCAGGAACTGAAAACGGTGAAAGGGCTGATCCGCAAAGGCGAGGCCATTGCTGGTGCCCGTTTTGCCGGCGTACCGGATGACCATATCCATTTTTTAGACCTGCCATTTTATGACCGCTTGAAAATGCAAAAAAACGTAAGCTTTGAAGACGATATTAAAGAAACAATGGCCTTGTTAAGCGCCATCAAGCCACATCAGGTTTTTGCCGCCGGAGATTTTGCCGATCCGCATGGCACGCACAAAATTTGTTTTGATATTATGATAGAAGCTTTAAACCGTTTAAAAAATGAGGAATGGACAAAAGATTGCTGGATTTGGCTTTACCGAGGTGCCTGGCACGAGTTTGAAACCTACGAAATCGAGATGGCCGTTCCGCTTTCCCCGCAGGAAGTGATCCGTAAACGTTTGGCTATTTACAAGCACCAGTCGCAAAAAGATTTGCCTGTTTTTCCCGGCGATGACGCGCGCGAATTTTGGGTGAGGGCAGAAGACCGCAACCGCGAAACCGCTTGCGCATACGATAAATTGGGCATGGCCGAATACGAAGCGATGGAAGCATTCGTAAGGTACAAGTTAAATTAGTAATTTTCGCTGTCGTTCCGAACGAAGGGAGGAATCTTCTTTCAGCAAAAAAATATTCTGCTTTGAAGAAGATTTCTCCCCTTGGTCGAAATGACAAAACACAGCCAAATGGAACATTAACCGGAAAATGAAAATTAAATTTTAAAAGTTAAGTTTATAGCCGATATCCGAAAGCTGACGGCTAATAGCTGATAGCTCAAACCCCAAACCTCTTACCTAAAATGAAAAGAAGCACATTTATCCAACAAGCCGGTTTGTTAACGGGCGGGTTATTTTTAAACCAATCGGTTTTTGCTGCCGAAGAATTTGTGAGCCATCGCCCGGCTTTGGGCAAACGCAATTTTACCAGCAAAGCAGTAGAAGATGCCATTGTGCAGTTTAAAGCCAAAGTAAAAGACAAAGAACTAACCTGGCTTTTTGAAAATTGCTTTCCGAACACACTCGACACCACCGTTTTTCATACGGTAAAAGAAGCACGGCCGGATACTTACGTTATTACCGGCGATATTGATGCGATGTGGCTGCGCGATAGCTGCGCACAGGTTTGGCCATACCTTACTTTCCTTAAAAAAGACGAACAGTTGCGCCAGTTGATTGCAGGCGTAATTAACCGGCAGGCGGAATGTGTTTTAAAAGACCCTTACGCCAATGCTTTTTATCGGGACGAAACTAAAATAAGCGATTGGAAAACCGACCG
>NZ_CALMAT010000001.1 GCF_937859865.1 uncultured Mucilaginibacter sp. | reverse complement strand
ATAAGAATGGTGCCGGAAAGTTTCGCGTTGGTGTACGTTGGAAATATGCACTTCTACCACCGGCGTTTTGATGGCGGCAATGGCATCGCCCAAAGCAATAGAAGTATGTGTATAACCGCCTGCGTTCAGCACAATGCCATCATAATCAAAGCCAACTTCCTGGATTTTATCAATCAGCTCGCCTTCTTTGTTGCTTTGGAAATAGCTGAACTCGATTTCGGGGAAACGCTGCTGCAATTCCAAAAAATAGTCGGTAAAAGAAGTATGCCCATAAACTTCCGGTTCGCGCAGGCCCAGCAGGTTTAGGTTTGGTCCGTTGATAATTTGTATCTTCATCCCTTCAAACATAACAATATTCTGTTAAAATAAATTGGACTGGCTTTCTACCATCAACGGTTTTCGTTCGTATTTAAAGTTGGAGAAAAGTTTGGCGCAAAATTCTATCGAAGCTTATTTGCAAGACGTGGAAAAATTGCAGCAATTTGCCCTTTCTTTCGCGCCAATGCTAAAACCGGAAACTATTAACGAACACAATTTAAAAGCATTTATGCGATGCCTGAGCGAACTTGGGTTGCCGCCAATATCACAAGCACGGATTTTATCGGGCGTAAAAGCATTTTACAAGTTTATGCTGATGGAAAACTTAATTGCACATAATCCAGCCGAACTGATTGAAGGGCCAAGATTGCAACGCAAACTTCCGGATACGTTGAATATTTTGGAAATTGATGCTTTGATCGGTGCGATTGATCTTTCCAAACCTGACGGAATGCGCAACAAAACCATGATCGAAGTATTGTATGGCTGCGGTTTGCGCGTAACGGAATTGATTACATTGAAAATTTCTAACTTATACTTGGACGATGAATTTATCAAAATTTTAGGCAAAGGCAATAAAGAACGCTTGGTGCCAATTGGCGAGCAGGCCAGCAAAATGTTGAAGATTTATCTGCAGCAAATCCGCGTTCATTTGGAAATCAAAAAAGGCCAGGAAGATTTTGTGTTTCTAAGCAAACGCGGCAGCAAACTTTCGCGCGTGATGGTTTTTATGATCATCAAAAGCCTGGCCGAAAAAATTGGCCTTAAAAAGAGTATCAGTCCGCATACGTTCCGCCATTCTTTTGCCACGCATTTAATTGAAGGCGGTGCCGATTTGCGCGCCGTGCAAGAC
This sequence comes from uncultured Mucilaginibacter sp., assembly GCF_937859865.1. Lineage (GTDB taxonomy): Bacteria > Bacteroidota > Bacteroidia > Sphingobacteriales > Sphingobacteriaceae > Mucilaginibacter_A. The sequence goes on along the minus strand of NZ_CALMAT010000001.1, from coordinate 489 downwards.
ATGCTTGGCCACGAAAGCATTACCACCACCGAAATTTACACACATTTGGACAGGGAATATCTGCGGGAAACAATTGTGCAATATCATCCAAGAAGTTGATGCTTCTTTTACCGGCATAAAATCATTGGGTTTAAACCCGTTTATTTGCTTTTATCAGCATAAAAAAAGCAGGAAACATTTGCTTCTTGCTTTTTCATTAAATTCAAATTTATTTAAAAGTCTCCAACGAAATTGTAGCCGCAGGCAAACCGGCAGCAGTCGCCGTAAAACTCACCTTTCCGGCTTTGCCGTTGGATTGTACAATCGCCAAAGCCAAACCATGAAAAGCTTTTCGGTAATTGGCTTTAAAAGGATCATGCGTAACCGGATCGCCGTTATCCACACTTGCAATAAAGGCTTCACCGTCAATTTTTAAATTTAACAAATTATCCGCATCAGGAACAACATTGCCGTCTTTGTCCAAAATTTTGGCAGTGATAAAAGACAAAT